>NZ_JBVHTA010000059.1:0-37568 GCF_055566095.1 Streptomyces sp. NPDC027962 | reverse complement strand
CGAGGATGATCCTCCGCCTTGCGATTGCACGCACCAGACGCCGCGGGCCCCGCCCTGCGGGCGGACGACGCTACTTTCGAAACACGCCCTAGCCGGCGGGCCCGGGCTTCTCGTTCAGCCGCCGCGCCAAGGCGCCGAGGAAGTCGACCACCTCTGCGGGGCCGGGCAGCAACAGGTCGGCGCGCTCTGCCAGTTCGGGGACCTCGACGCCGCCGCTGCACAGCAGCAGACCGGGCACACCGTCCGAGCGGAGCTTGTCGACGGCGCCGTACGCGGGCAGGTCGCCCAGGTCGTCACCGGCGTAGAGCACGGCCTCGGCGCCGACCTCGCGCACGTACTCGGACAGCGCCACGCCCTTGTCGATACCGGGCGGACGCAGTTCCAGGACCATACGGCCGGGCTCCAGGATCAGGCCGTGCCGGGAGGCGAGCGCGGCGAGGGGCTCTCGCAGGGCGTCGAAGGCGGCCTGGGGGTCCTCGGCGCGGCGGGTGTGGACCGCGACGGAACGTCCCTTCTCCTCGATCCAGGTGCCCTGCCATGCCCCGATCCCGTCGAGGAAACCGGGGAGCTCGGACCGGGCAGCCGCGACGCCCGGGTGGGGGGCCGGTGCGCTCACGGTCCCGGTGACCGCGTCCCAGCGTTCCGCGCCGTAGTGGCCGAGGACGACGAGGTGGTCCAGGCCGTCGACACCGGCGAAGCCGCCGTAGCGGACGGCGACCCCCGCGGGGCGGCCGGTGATCACGGCGACCGAGGCGACCTTCGGCGCGAGCGCGGCGAGCGCGGGGACGGCGCGCTCGTGGGCGCGGGCCTGCTCGGGGTCGGCCACGATCTCGGCGAGGGTGCCGTCGAAGTCGAGAGCGATCACGGCTCTGTCGGGCCGGTCGACGAGCGCCGCGAGGCCCTCACGTCCGGCAGGGGTGGACGGCGTCGGCATGGAGTCTGCGTACTCTGCGTACGGGGAGCTGCCCATGCACCCGACCCTAGCGGCGACTTCTCCTCGCGTCCCTCACACGCCGAAGCCGGTTGACGGTCACCGGGTCGTGGGCGAGGGCGCGGGCGTCATCGAGAAGGGCGTTGAGCAGCTGGTAGTAGCGGACCGGGGAGATGCCGAGCTGCTCCCTGATCGCCCGCTCCTTGGCGCCGGGCCCCGGCCAGGATCGCCGTTCCATGGCCAGGACGGCCCGGTCGCGCTCGGGGAGCTCCTGGTCGTCCGTCATACGATCCAACATATCGGCGGGCACTGACGGTCCGGACCACCTCCGGCACGCGGAAGCCGGCCCGGACCACCTCCGGCACGCGGGGCGCGCGCCGGTGCCGTGGACTACTCGGCGGCCTCGGCCGCCTTGGCGTCACGGGATATCCGCTCCAGCGTGCGGGCGGGGCTGCCGCCGGGGCCCACGGCGTCGCCGATGTTCTTCTTGATGTTCTCGCTGGCCGACGCCCACGACGTCTTGCCCACCGGCGGGAGCACCGAGCCCGGCAGCACCTCCAGGAACTTCTTGAGGTGCGCCTGCTCCGGGTCGTCCTCCATCGCGTCCCGGGCGGAGACCGTCACCGGCAGCAGGTCGTTCTGGCCGGCGAACTCGAGGACGTTCTCGTCGGTGAAGAGGAAATCCAGGAACGTGCCGATCTCCTCGCGGTGGCCGTTCTGCTTGAAGCCCATGATCCAGTCGGCCACGCCCATCGACGCCTCGGCCTTGCCCTCCCGGCCGGGCAGCGCGACCGTGCCGACGTCGACGCCCGCCTTCTCGGCCGCCTGCAGCAGAGAGGGGTGGCCGTTCAGCATGCCGACCTCGCCGCGGGTGAACGCGGCGAAGGCGTCCTTGCGGTTGAGCTTGCCGGGAGCGACCGGGCCGGTGAGCTTCTCGTCGACCAGGTTCTCCTTCAGCCACTCGAAGGTGTCGATGTTCGTGTCCGAGTCGATCGCGTATCTGCCGAGCTCGTCGGTGTAGCCGCCACCGCCGCTGAGCAGCCACATCTGCGTCTCCGCCTGGGCCTCCTCAGGGCCGAGCGGCAGCGCGAAGGGGTACTTGACGCCGGTGTTGAGCTTCAGCTTCTCCGCGTCCGCCTGCAGCTCTGCCCAGGTGTCGGGAGTCCCCGTGATCCCGGCCGCCTCGAAGAGGTCCTTGTTGTAGAAGAGCAGCCTGGTGGAGGCGACGAACGGCAGCCCGTACTGGACTCGCTTCGTCTCGCCCGCGTCGACGAGGGGCGGGAGGAAGTTGGACTGGACGGGGATGGAGAGCATCTGGTCGGCGGAGTACAGCTTGTCCGCCGCGGCGTAGTCGGCGTAGGCGCCGATCTGCGCGATGTCGGGGGCCTCGTCGGCCTTGACCATCTCGGCGACCTTGCGGTCCACGTCGTTCCACGACTCGATCTGGACCTCGACGTCGATACCGGGGTTCTCGGCCTCGAACGCGGCCGTCAGATCGTCCCAGTACGTCTTGCTGCTCTCTCCGCCGGCCACGTCGTAGTCGGCGGCCACCAGCTTGAGGGTGACGTCACCGGAACCGCCGGAGGTGCCGCAGCCCGCGAGCGAAACCGTCATGCCCAGTGCGGCGACGGCCGCGGTCACACCAAAGAAGCGCCGCTGCACAGCTCTTCCCCACCCTCTGCTTCATAGATCCGTGTTGTCCGTTTGATCCCAGTCGGTCCCCCGCGACGTCCTGTGAGATGGGGAGTGATCTTCCCCCACCCGGGCGCACAAGGTCTACACCACTGCGGTCTCACTTTCACAACGCCTGCACCTTTGGTCCGGGCCTCGGGCAGGCGCCGCCGCCGGCGCTCCCGCCTCCGGCCCGGTCGGCCGGGCCGCGGAGTCATTGCACGCCCCCGGTTTGTATGGCATGGCAACAATCCGGGGAGTGGACTAGACCTTTCTCGGGTCTACGCGCGAGACTGTTCACGTGAGACACGTCATCGCCCTCGATGTGGGCGGCACCGGTATGAAGGCTGCCCTGGTCGGGGCGGACGGGACGCTCCTTCACGAGGCGCGGCGGGCGACCGGGCGCGAGCGGGGGGCCGACGCCGTCGTGGAGTCGATCCTCGGCTTCGCAGCGGAGCTGCGCGCGCACGGACAGGAGCACCTCGGCCAGAGCGCGGAGGCCGCCGGCGTCGCCGTCCCCGGGATCGTCGACGCCGAGCACGGCATCGCCGTCTACGCCGCCAACCTCGGCTGGCGCGACGTCCCCCTGCGCGAGCTCCTGAGCCGGCGGCTCGGCGAGATCCCCGTCGCGCTCGGGCACGACGTACGCACCGGTGGACTCGCGGAGGGCCGTATCGGGGCCGGTCAGGGCACCGACCGGTTCCTGTTCGTACCCCTCGGCACCGGCATCGCCGGCGCCATCGGCATCGCCGGCGCCATCGAGGCCGGCGCCCACGGCTGCGCCGGAGAGATCGGCCATGTCGTCGTCCGCCCCGGCGGCCCCGCCTGCGGCTGCGGGCAGCGCGGCTGCCTCGAGACGCTGGCCTCCGCCGCCGCCGTCACCCGCGCCTGGGCCGCCGTCTGCGGCGACCCGGCCGCCGACGCCGCCGACTGCGCCAAGGCCGTCGAGGCGGGCGACAAGGCGGCGACCGCGGTGTGGCAGGAGGCCGTCGACGCGCTCGCCGACGGCCTCGTCACGGCACTCACCCTCCTGGACCCCCGCACCCTGATCATCGGTGGCGGCCTCGCCGAGGCCGGGGAAACCTTGTTCACACCCCTGCGGGCGGCGGTCGAGGAACGCGTCACGTTCCAGAAGCTGCCCACAATCGTCCCGGCGGCCCTCGGGGACACCGCCGGATGCCTGGGCGCAGGGCTGCTCGCCTGGGATCTACTCGCCACGGAGGTAACCGCCTGATGGCCGCCAGCGCCGCTCGCGCCACGAGCACGGTTCACGCCACGAGCCCGCACCACCCGCCGAGCACGGTTCTGGCCGGTGCCCGGGTGGTGCTGCCGACCGGGACCGTCGACAAGGGCCGCATCGCCGTCGCGGGCACGAAGATCGCCGCGGACGTACCCGCCGACGCGCCCGTCCGCGACCTGTCAGGGCACTGGATCGTCCCCGGCTTCGTCGACATCCACAACCACGGCGGCGGCGGGGCCTCGTTCACCTCCGGCAGCGCCGAGGACGTCCTGCGGGGCGTGCTGACGCACCGGCAGCACGGCACCACCACCCTCGTCGCCTCCACGGTCACCGGCGACATGCACTTCCTCGCCCACCGGGCCGGATTCCTGGCCGAGCTCGTCCAGCAGGGCGACCTCGCGGGCATCCACTTCGAGGGGCCGTTCATCTCACCGTGCCGCAAGGGTGCCCACAGCGAGGAGCTGCTGCGCGACCCCGATCCGGCCGAGGTCCGCAAGCTGATCGACGCCGCCCGCGGTACCGCGAAGATGGTCACCCTCGCCACGGAACTGCCGGGCGGCATCGACTCCGTGCGGCTGCTCGCCGACCACGGCGTCATCGCGGCGATCGGGCACACGGACGCGACGTACGAACAGACCCGCGAGGCCATCGACGCCGGCGCCACCGTCGCCACCCACCTGTTCAACGCCATGCCGGCCCTGGGCCACCGCGCTCCCGGCCCGATCGCGGCGCTGCTGGAGGACGAGCGGGTCACCGTCGAGCTGATCAACGACGGCACCCACCTGCACCCCGCCGCGCTCGAGCTCGCCTTCCGCAGCGCGGGCGCGGGACGGGTCGCGTTCGTCACCGACGCCATGGACGCGGCCGGCTTCGGTGACGGCCGCTACCAGCTCGGCCCCCTCGAGGTCGAGGTGAAGGACGGCGTCGCCCGGCTGGTCGAGGGCGCCTCGATCGCGGGCTCCACCCTCACCCTGGACACCGCCTTCAAGCGGGCCGTCACGATCGACCGCCTCCCGGTCGAGGACGTCGTCGCGGCCATTTCCGCCAACCCGGCGAAGCTGCTCGGCGCGTACGACAGGGTCGGCTCCCTGGAGCCCGGCAAGGACGCGGACCTGGTGGTCCTCGATGCGGACTTCACGCTCAAGGGCGTGATGCGCCACGGCGAGTGGGTGGTCGAGCCCGGCACGGGGTGATTCCCCCCGATGCACGGCAAGGCGCCTGACCACCGGGGTCTTGGGCCAACCGCCTTCCGTTTGGCATGATCAGGACCCGTACGAGCACGGCAACCGCGTTCTTCGGGGGTACACGGGTGATCCTGACGGTCACACTCAACGCCGCCCTCGACATCACCTACCAGGTCGCCTCCCTGACCCCGCACGCCTCCCACCGGGTCGGCGAAGTCGCGGAACGCCCCGGCGGCAAGGGCATCAACGTCGCGCGTGTCCTCGCCGCCCTCGGCCACGACAGCGTCGTCACCGGTTTCGCGGGCGGACCCACCGGGGCCGTTCTGCGCGGCATGCTCGACCCGCTCCCGCCGCACGACGCGCTCGTGGAGATCGCGGGCACCACCCGGCGCACGCTCGCGATCGCCGACGACACGACCGGTGACACCACCCAGCTGAACGAGCCGGGCCCCACGGTCACGCCCGAGGAGTGGACGGCGTTCCTCTCCTCGTACGACGCGCTGCTGCGCGAGGCCGACGCGGTCGCCCTGTGCGGCAGCCTGCCGCCCGGCATCCACGTCGGCGCGTACGCGGAACTGGTACGCCGGGCGCGCGGCGCCGGCGTGCCCGTGCTCCTCGACACCAGCGGAGAACCGCTGCGCCGCGGCGTCGCCGCCCGCCCCGACCTGATCAAGCCGAACGCCGAAGAGCTCGCCCGGCTCACCGGCTCCCGCGAACCGCTGCGGGCCACCCGCGACGCCCGCCGCCGCGGTGCGCACACGGTCGTCGCCTCCCTCGGCCCCGACGGTCTGCTCGCCGCGACCCCGGACGGCACCTGGCAGGCCACCCCGCCCCAAGCCGTCAAGGGCAACCCGACCGGCGCCGGCGACTCGGCGGTCGCCGGCCTGCTGTCCGGGCTGGTCGGCAAACTCCCCTGGGCGGAACGTCTGTCGCGGGCGGTCGCCCTCTCCGCGGCCACGGTCCTCGCCCCGGCGGCCGGCGAATTCGACGCGGCGGCCTACGAGGAGCTGCTGCCCCGCATCAAGGTCGTCGAGCACGCCCGCGGCCCCTGACAGGTGAGAAAACACCCGCCTCTGACGGGTGAGAAAACACATCGCCCCGGCTCGCGGGGCGAACCGGGACGATGAGCGGTGCTGAGGGCCGGGATGCGGGTGGTCAGCTCTTGTTCTGACCGGCCTCGAGCCAGACCTGGTCGAGATACGCCTCGCACTGGTCCCCCTGCTCGCAGGAGATCTTGAGGTCGTTCTTGCCCTTCTCCAGGTTCACGAAGGCGTAGGTGTTGGTCCAGCCCTTCGCCCAGTCGCCCTCCGCGGCCTTCGCGAAGTTCGACATGTTGATCTCGCGGGGCTTCCCGTCGTTGATCGTCAGGGTGGTCTTGGCGTCCTTGCCGGGCACGCTGTACGTGATGTACATCGTGTACGCGCCGGCCTCGGGCACGTCGACCGACCAGCCGGCCGAGCCCCCGACGCCGTTGAACATCACATACGCGCCGTCCGCGCCCTTCGCGCCCGGAACGTCCTTCGCGAGGGAGGCCGGCGGGCCCAGCCGGAGCGTCGCCGCGTCCTGCTTGGGGAGTTCGGCGGGCGCCGACTCGCCCGTGGAGGGCTTCGGGCTCTCCCCGACGGACTCGGCCGCCGAGGGAGTGCTGCCCGCGCCGCTCTTGTTGCCGGCCTTGTCCTTCTCGTCGCCGCTGGTCATCAGCGCCGCGCCGATGCCGATCACGACGACCGCGACGACCGCGATCGCACCGATCAGCAGGCCCCTGGTGTTGGGGCCGCCGCGGCCGTGGCCGCCCTCGTGCGACGCGGTGGGGACCTGGCGGGTCTGGGCGGTGGCACCGGGGTAGGTCTCGGGCGCCGCGTAGGCGGCGGCCGGCTGCTGCCCGTAGCCGGGCTGCTGGCCGTACGTCTGCTGATGCGGGACCTGCTGGCCGTACTGACGCTCACCGACCGTCCGTACCTGGTTGTACGAGGTGCGGGGGACCCCGGGCTGTGCCGCCGGTCCGGGGTAGCCGTAGCCGCCCTGGCGCGGGGGTGTGGCGCCCGCCTGCTGCCCGTCCGCGTACAGGTAGCCGAACGGGTCGTCGTTTTCGGGCGTGCTCGCGCCGTTGTTCGCGGCCGTCATCCCAGTCACTCCTCACCATCTCGTCAGCACAACGCCGACCCGGGCGAGCCTACCCGGTTCGGGCTGACGGATCGGGTGGTGCGGACCTCATCCACCCGGCCCGCGCCCGGCCACCAGGGCCGAGGAGGAGGGGTGTCGTCCGTCACCCGGCCCGGCGGTGCACCTTGGAGCGGGAGCGCTTCTCTATGTACATCCGCTGGTCGGCCGACTGCAGCACCTCTTCGACGGACATCCCGCAGCTCGCCCAGCCGATTCCGAAACTCGCCCCGACGCGCACTCCGCGACCGCCGACGCGGATGGGCAGGATGATCGCGTTCCGCAGCCGTACGGCCAGATCCGCGGCGTCCGCCGCGCCGAGACCGTCGGCGAGGACGACGAACTCGTCGCCGCCGAGCCTGGCGACCGTGTCCCCGTCACGCACGCCGGTGGTGAGCCTGCGGGCCACCTCGACCAGCACGGCGTCGCCGGTCTGGTGCCCGAACCTGTCGTTGATCGACTTGAAGCCGTCCAGGTCGCAGAAGAGGACGGCGAGTCCTTTGGCGCCGTCGTCGATCTCGCCGTCCGGCGCGACGGTGTGCACATGGTGGTCGTACGGCCGCCCGCCGACCGCCTCGAAGTCGAAGCCGTCGCCCCGGAAGCGGGCGTCGGTCTCGTACGCCGCGTCCAGCGCCTCGATGTCGCTCGCGTACGCCGCGGAGTACGGGCGCTCGCACAGCCGGGAACTGAGCCGGGCGCGCAGCTCGGCGCTGTTGGGCAGACCGGTGAGCGCGTCGTGCGAGGCGCGGTGCGCGAGCTGGAGCTCGTGGCGCTTGCGGTCCTCGATGTCCTCGACGTGGGTGAGAAGGAAACGTGGCCCGTCCGCGGTGTCGGCGACGACCGAGTTGCGCAGCGAGACCCATACGTACGTGCCGTCCCTGCGGCTGAGTCTGATCTCCGCGCGACCGCCCTCGGCGGACGTGCGCAGCAGCGTGCCGACGTCCTCGGGGTGGACGAGGTCGGCGAAGGAGTAGCGGCGCATCGCGGAGGCGGGGCGGCCGAGGAGGCGGCACAAGGCGTCGTTGGTGCGCAGCAGCCGGCCCTGCTGGTCACCACCCATCTCTGCGATGGCCATGCCGCTGGGGGCGTACTCGAAGGCCTGGCGGAAGGATTCCTCGCTGGCGCGCAGGGCCTGCTGCTCACGCTCGAGGCGGACCAGGGCGCGCTGCATGTTGGCGCGAAGTCGCGCGTTGCTGATCGCGATCGCGGCCTGGGAGGCGTACATCTGCAGGGCCTCCTGACCCCACGGGCCGGGGCGGCGTCCGTTGCGCGGCCGGTCCACGGAGATCACGCCGAGCAGTTCACGCCCGCCGCCCGACGCGTACATGGGGGCGTAGAGACGGTCCTGCGGGTGCCACTCGTCCTCGAAGCGCGGCTCGGGACCGTCGGTGTGCCACTGCGGCACGTCGTCCTCTATGAGGACCCAGCCCTCGGTGTGCGGGATGAAGCGCAGGTTGCCCCAGGCCTCGCCCATGGACAGCCGGCGGTTCCAGGAGTCTCGGGAGCCGACACGGCCGGTGATCAGGGCCTCTGCGGCGGCGCTGCCGGCGAACGCGGCGACCACCAGGTCACCGTCGGGGCGTACGAGGTTGACGCAGGCCAGCTCGTAGCCCAGTCCGGCGACGATGCCGTCGGCGACGGCCTGCAGCGTGTCGGCCAGGCTGCGGGCCGTGTTGAGGTCCGCGACGACCTGGTGCAGCTGCCGCAGGGTCGCAAGACGGACATAGGGCTCCGACTCGGTCTCCATCGCTCGCTCTCCCCGAGACCTCGACAGCAAACTCCAGGGCGTCTGATTGGCGTACTTGTAGCGGTATCCCGGCCACTGAATCACAGTGAGCAGCTCAGTCGGTACACAGGGTCAACAATTACTGGCCTCTGTGACTCAAGTCACATCAGATGATGAAGGGTCAGATGCGACCTGGTCGGGCGCACCTTCGCTTTCTTGACGACACTTATTGAACGCAAAACCATCGAAGCGTACCCATGGTTACTCATGGTCGTCGGGCTACGGTCCTAGGACCGGCCTGGTTCCGGGGTCCGATGCGGGGAAGGATCGGCCGAGACTAGCGTTCCAGGTGTGTTGCAGACGACCCCCACTCCGGCCGCCTCCGCCATCCCCCATCCTGAGGGGGTGAGCAACGAGGAGTTCCGTGCCGCCATGTCCCGGCTCGCGGCAGGCGTGGTGCTGGTCACCGCGCACGACGCCGACCACGGACCGCACGGCGAGGACGTGGGCATGACCGCGACGGCCTTCATGTCCGTCTCGCTCGACCCGCCGCTGGTGCTCGTCAGTCTGCGCAACGGCTCACGCATGGACGACCTGCTCGCCGAGCAGCCGCTGTGGGGCGTGTCCGTGCTCACGGAGAAGCATCTGCAGATCGCCGGACGTTTCGCGATGAAGGGGCGGCTCAGCGACCGCCTGCTGTTCGAGGACCTCGCCCATGAACGGGGCGAGGTGTGCGGCTCTCCACTGGTCGGGGGTGCGCTCGCGACGCTGGAGTGCCGGACGCAGCAGCGGATGGAGGCCGGTGACCACACTCTGGTGATCGGCCACGTGCTGAAGGTGGGGCTCGCGGACGAGGTCGCGGGGCCGCTGACGTACTTCCGGGGGCGGTACCGGCACTTGTCGTAAGGGCGGGACCGAGGAGCGGTGCTGGGGGCGGCGTGCTCGCGTGGCGCGGAGACGGCCGGCCCCTCGGCGCCGGGTGCCCGGCCGGCGCCGTGCTACCAGTCGCGGCCCGTGCGGCCGCGCTTCGTCTGCGCGCGCTGCTTCTTCTCCCGCAGCCGCCGTTCGTTGATCCCCCGCGGGATCTTCGTCGCCCGGCGCGGCCTCGGCGGCGGGGCCGTCGCCTCCGCCAGCAGGGACGCCAACCGCACCGCCGCGGTCTCGCGATTGCGCCACTGAGAGCGGTGCTCCGAGGCGCGTACGGCGATCACGCCCCCCACCAGCCGGCCCGCGAGCCGCTCCAGCGCACGGTCCTTCCAGACCTGTGGCAGCGCCTCGGTCCTCGCGAGGTCGAAGCGGAGCTCCACCTGCGAGTCGCTGGTGTTGACATGCTGGCCGCCGGGCCCCGAGGACCGGGAGAAACGCCACATGAGCTCCGCCTCCGGCAGGGAGACGGAACCGCGGATGATGTAGGGCCCGGACATGCGTCCATGATCCCGTGCGCGGGCCGGGCCGTCACTCTCTTTTCCGCCCGCATGGAACCTGAAGGTCCCCTGCCGGCGTTAGGACCGGTGACGGTAGCTTCGGGAGGACCCGTAGCTCGCAGTATCGAACCGAAGGGGACTTCCCAATGGCAGTAAGCCTGTCCAAGGGCGGCAACGTCTCGCTCACCAAGGAGGCACCGGGCCTGACCGCCGTCACCGTCGGCCTCGGCTGGGACGTCCGCACCACCACCGGCACGGACTTCGACCTCGACGCCTCCGCGATCGGCGTGAACGGCGCGGGCAAGGTCGCCTCCGACGCCCACTTCGTCTTCTTCAACAACAAGTCGACGCCGGACCAGACGATCGTCCACACCGGCGACAACCGCACCGGCGAGGGCGGCGGCGACGACGAGCAGATCAACGTCAACCTGGCGGGCCTGCCCGCCGACGTCGACAAGATCGTCTTCCCGGTCTCGATCTACGACGCCGTCACCCGCAGCCAGAACTTCGGCCAGGTGCGCAACGCCTACATCCGCATCATCAACCAGGCCGGCGGCGCCGAGATCGCCCGCTACGACCTGAGCGAGGACGCCGCCGTCGAGACCGCCATGGTCTTCGGCGAGCTCTACCGCAACGGCGCGGAGTGGAAGTTCCGCGCGGTCGGCCAGGGTTACGCCTCCGGCCTCGAAGGCATCGCCCGCGACTTCGGCGTCAACATCTGACACGACGTCCGGCGCGACGTCCGGCGCGACATCTGACACACGGACACGATCTGGGCCCCGGCTCCTGCCGGGGCCCGGGCGCGTTCGCTCATGGCCTGCGCGGCTTCTCGTCCCCGTAGAGCCACACGTCCCACAGCTCCGTCAGGTCCTCGCCCGACTCCTGCTCCACATGGCCGATGAAGTCGTCCGTGGAGGCGTTGGAGTGACGGTGCTTCTCCGCCCAGCCGCGGACGATCCCGAAGAACACCTCGTCACCGACCGCCTGCCGGATCTGGTGCAGCACCATCGCTCCCCGCGCGTACACCGGCGCCCCGAAAAGGTCCTCTCGATCCGGCGGTTCGGCGGGTGCGAAGGCCCAGTTCGCCTTGTCCGCGAAAGCTTCCTCGAAGCTCTTCTGCACCGGCGCGCCGCCGGACTCCTGGCGCCACATCCATTCCGCGTAGGTGGCGAAGCCCTCGTTGAGCCACACGTCCTGCCAGGTCGCGGGCGAGACCGAGTTGCCGAACCATTGGTGGGCCACCTCGTGGACGAGGGTCGTCTCGTCGAACCGGTCCAGCGGGAAGACCGGCCTGGTCTGGGTCTCCAGGGCGTAGCCGAGGTCGCCGGACGGCACGACGATCGCCCCCGCGGAGGAGAACGGGTACGGGCCGAAGTTCTCCGTTCCCCACTCCACGATCCGCGGGATGTCGTCCAGCAGCGCCGAACTCCGCCGCTCTGCGGCCGGATCGACGGCGGTGACGACGGGCAGCCCGGCGGCAGTGCGGGTGGTCTTCATACGGAAGTCACCGACGGCGAGCGTGGCAAGATAGCTCGCCATCGGCTCGGCGGCGCGCCAGGCGAAAGCGGTCCGGCCGCCACGGTCGCGTTCACCGGCCGGCTCGCCGTTGGACACGGCCTTGTAGCCCTTGGGCACGGTCACGGTGATGTCGTACGCGGCCTTGTCCGCCGGGTGGTGGTTGCCGGGGAACCACGCGGTGGAGCCGAGGGGTTCGCCAAGCGCGAGCGCGCCGTCGGGGAGGCGCAGCCAGCCTTCCCGCGAATCGTCGGCGTCGGTGATCGTCTGCGGGACGCCGGAATAGCGGACGACGGTACGGAAGTCGGCGCCCTTCTCGATGTCCCGGCGCGGACGCACCGTCAGTTCCGTTCCGGCCCGGTTGACGGCGGCCGCCGCGCCGTCGACCGTCGCGCCCTCGACCGTCAGTCCGCGCAGGTCGAGATGGAAGGCGCTCAGATCCTGCGTGGCGCGGGCGGTGAGCGCCGCAGTGCCTTCGAGCCGACCGGTGCGGGGGGCGTAGTCGAGCGTCAGGTCGTAGTGCCGGACGTCGTAGCCGCCGTTGCCGAGCTTCGGGAAGTACGGGTCGCGCAGTCCCGCGGCACCGGGCGTTCCGTCCACGCCCGAACCGGCTCCCGTACAGCCCGCGCTTCCCACGCCGCCCACGAACAGCAGCAGGGCGAGGGCGATGCGGGAGAGGGCCACGCGCGGCGGAAGGGTGCGGTGGGGGAGGGCGTGCGGGTCCACACCATGATCCTAGGCAGACCCTCCCGGTGTCGGCGTTCTCGCGGCTCAGCGGCCGAGCACGGCGACGCCCGCCTCGGCGAACTTCTCGTCCAGCTGCCCGCTCGGCGCGCCCGCCACTCCGATACCCGCGATCGGCGCACCCTTGACCAGGTGGTTCTCGACATCGCCGACGACGGCCGCGGCTTCGAGCCCGGCACCGGCCGGGCCCCCGGCGTACGCGGGCACGGCCTGCCCGCGATCCGGGCCCGCGCCGAGCAGCTCGGCGGCACCCTCACCGTCGAGTCCGCACCCGGCGAAGGCACCGTGCTGTCCGTCGCAATCCCGCTGGAGTCACCGTGACCGTGCGCATCCTGCTCTGCGACGACCACGCCGTCGTACGCGCCGGGCTGCTCGCCCTGCTGGGCAGCGAGGCCGACATCGAGGTCGTCGGCGAGGCGGGCAGCGGCGAGGAGGCCGTCGCGATGGCCGCGAAACTGAAGCCGGACGTCGTGCTGATGGACCTCCAGCTCGGGGCGGGCATCGACGGCGTCGAAGCGACCAGCCGTATCGCCTCGCCGGACGTCCACGTGCTCGTCCTGACCACGTACGACACCGACGCCGACATCACCCGCGCCATCGAGGCGGGGGCGACCGGCTACCTCCTCAAGGCCGAACGGCCCGAGGAACTTTTCGCGGCGATCCGCTCCGCCGCGCAGGGCCGCACCGCGCTCTCCGCGCCCGTCGCCGGCCGCGTCATGGAGCGGATGCGCGGAGCCGCCGGCCCGACGCTCACCGACCGGGAACGCGACATCCTCGGCCAGCTGGCACGCGGCCTCGGCAACCGCGAGATCGCCCGCGCGCTGTTCATCAGCGAAGCGACCGTGAAGACCCACCTGGGCCGCATCTACGCCAAGCTCGGGGTCGACACCCGCGCAGGGGCGGTGGCGGTGGCGAAGGAGCAGCGGCTGCTGCCTTGAGGTCCGGCTGTCGTGACGTGAACCGGGAATCGTTCACCCCAACGCGCAAGCGATACCTTTCCGTACGTTTCCGCAGATCGCGCGGCTGCCCGGGGGCTCCGTCCTTCCCGCGGCGCACGGGTCCCTCCTCCGCGCGGCGGAGACGGTCCGCCGCGCGGGACGAAGCGGCGGACCGCCCGTCGCGGCCATCGTGGACGCCATGACCACAGCAACCACGGCCACTACGGCCACCGCAGCCGCCGTCGCCCCCGCGCCGCGCTGGGCCCGCCGGGCCGCGCACGCCATCGCACTGTGCGCCCTCCCCTCCGGCCTCTGGCGCATCGCCATGGCGAGCGGCATCTACGTCGGTTACAGCGACGAAGTCCTGCGCGAAGCCTTCGCAATCCCCGGCTGGGGCATCGCCTACGTCGTCGGTCTCGCCGTCGTCTCCGAGTTGGCCGCCCTCTTCCCGCTGCTGCTCGTCACGGACCGGTGGCGGCCGCTGCCGCCCCGGGTACTCGCCGCGATCGCCAAAGGCGCCTCCGCGCTGACGATCGTCTTCGCCCTGTGGCAGACGGCGGTTCTGTTCACCGTGGAGAGCCAGACCTATATGTCGAGCACCGCCAACACCGTCTGGGCCCTCTTCTTCGCGCCACTGGTCGCCGTCCCCTTCCTGCTGACCGCCGTCACCTGGTCGTACAGCAGACGTCTGGCGGCATGACACCATCGACCACGTGCTCGACATCGGCTACTCCCTCTCGCGCCGCTTTCCCGACCCGCCGCAGACCGACTACCGGCGCGCGGACGTGCAGGCATTGCGCCACGACCTCTTCTGCGGCGACGTGTACCTCGCCGACACCAAGGAGGACCGGGAGGTCTCCACAGCCTGGGGATGGGTGCCCGTGCTCGACTTCGCCTGGGCCCTGTGCGACATCGTCGAGCAGCTCGACCGCGACCCGCTCGGCAGCCGCGCGTCCAGGCCCCAGCACGCCGAGCTGGACTTCACGGAGTCCAGCGACCGCATGCTCTTCGAGCGCCGCTTCGGCTGGGTCGACGTCGAAGCCGACTGGATGCCCGGCGACGAACCGCCCCTGACCTTCAGCCACAGCGAACTGCGCCGCGAGGCCCGCGACTTCCTCCACGACCTCATCGCCGACCTCACCGACATGCACGAAGGCCTCGGCGACAACCCGGTGCTCTGGGGCCTCCAGGCCCGCTTCCCCCGCACCTCCTGACCCGGCGTCCCGCCCCCGCATCCCGACCCCGCATCCCGACCCGGCGTCCCGACCCGGCGTCCCGACCGCACGGCCCCGAGCAGCCGGCCGCCCTGCCGGGCCCACGCCGACCCGCCGGCCCTGCGCCCCCCCGGCCCGCGGCCGCCCCCGTCACTCCACCCGCACACCGACCTGCGCCGCGAACGCCGGTGCCAGATCGAACAGTTGGGCAGAACTGATCACTGCGCCGGACAGCCGCTCCACCCCACGGGCGATGCCCAGCTCCGCCGCGCCCCGAAGATCGACGTCCTTCATCCGCACCCCGGAGAAGTCCGCCTGCCGCAGCACACAGCCACGGAACTCGACCCGTTCCAACCGCGCGCCCCCGAAGTCGGCCTCCGCCAGCACGCACCCGTCGAACACCACGTCCGTCAGTTTCGCCTCCCGAAGATTCAGATAGTCGATCTTTCCGCCCCGCAGCACCACCCCCGTCAGCACCGCCCCGTGCAGCTGTGTCCCGCCCAGTCGCGCCTCCCGTACCTCCACATCGCGGAACGACGCCGCCGCGAGGTCGGCCCCCACGCCCCGCACCCCCTCGAGCACGCAGTCGACGAAACGAGCGCCGCCCAGCTCCGTCCCGTCCAGCGCGCACTCCCGCAGCGCACAGTCGATGAAGCGCGCCCCCGCCCCCTGCTGCCCGCCCAGATCCAGCCCGGCGAACTCCACCCCGTCGTAATCACCGTCCGGCTCCAGGGCGTCGCACCCGAACGCCTCGAGCCGCGGCAGCCGCACCTCCGTCACCCGCGCCGCAGCGACTGCCGGCCTCCGTGTTCTCGCCATGACCCCATAGTGACGTGCGCCACTGACAACGCCCCTCGGCCACCCCCTGTCACACATCGCGAAACCCAGGTCGCCGCCCCGGGCCTGCTCTCCGAGGTGTCGTGCAACAGCGCACTCGAGGCGATCCGCCGGCGCTGCGCTGCAGCAGGTACGCCACCCCCCACGACGCGCACCTCGTGACAAGCACGTCGCCTCCCACGACAGGCGCAGCCCCTCGCCCCACCACCTTGACCTCAAGCGCGCTTGAGGTCGAAGAGTGGGCCCGTCACCACCCGGAGCGTCACCCACCGAGAGGGAGCCCACTCCATGCATGCCATCCGCCTGCACGCCTTCGGCCCCGCGGAGAACCTCGCCCACGAGACCGTCGACGATCCCGTACCCGGCCCCGGCCAGGTACGGATCGCCGTCGCCGCCGCGGGCGTCCACCTCCTCGACACCACGCTGCGCCAAGGTGCACAGGGCCCCTTCGGCGCGCCTGCCGACCTGCCCACCATCCCGGGCCGCGAGGTCGCCGGAGTCGTCGAATCCCTGGGAGAGGGCACCGACCCGGACTGGCTCGGCAAGCGCGTCGTCGCCCACCTCGGCATGAACCCGGGCGGCTACGCGGAACTCGCCGTCACCGACGCCGCCAGACTCCACGAGATCCCCGGCGACCTCGACGAAGCCGAAGCGGTCGCCATGATCGGCACCGGACGCACCGCCCTCGGCATCCTCCAGTACACCGACCTCGGCCCCGACGACATCGCCATCGTTCCCGCCGCAGCGGGCGGCATCGGCACCCTGATCGTCCAGTACGCCAAGAACGCCGGCGCCACCGTGATCGGCCTCGCCGGCGGCCCCGACAAGACGGCCCGGGTCCTCGCGGGCGGTGCCGACATCGCCGTCGACTACAAGCGACCCGGCTGGCCCGACACCGTAAGGAGTTACCTCGGCGACCGACGCGCCACCGTGGTCTACGACTCCGTCGGCGGCGACGCCGGCCGCGCCGCCGTCGACCTCCTGGGCAAGGGCGGCAGGCACATCGTCTTCGGCTGGTCCAGCCAGGGCATCGCCTCGAACAGCCCCCTCACCTTCACCGAGGAAGAACTCGCGGAACGCGGCATCAGCTCACAAAGCGTCCTCGGCCCCGCCATGCTCGAAAAGGCCGGTGGCCTGCGCGCCCTCGAAATCCGCTCCCTCGGCGAAGCCGCCGCCGGCCGGCTCCGGCCGGCTGTCCAGCGGTACGCCCTCGCCGACGCCGCGGACGCCCATCGCGCCCTCGAAACCCGCGGCACGGTCGGCAAGGTCGTCCTGATCCCTTAGGCCCGTCCGATCCCTCAAGGCCCCCGGCCCTCCCCTGACGTGCTACGACCCGAGAGTCGTCAACGCCTCGTCGGTCAGCCGGTACACCGTCCACTCGTCCTGCGGCCCGGCCCCCAGCGATTTGTAGAAGTTGATCGACGGGGTGTTCCAGTCCAGCACCGACCACTCCAGGCGCTCATAGCCCCGCGCCACACAGATCCGTGCCAGCTCCGTCAGCAGCGCCTTGCCGTGGCCGCCGCCCCGCAGCTGCGGCCGCACGTACAGGTCCTCCAGGTAGATGCCGTGCACACCGCGCCACGTCGAGAAGTTCAGGAACCACAGGGCGAATCCGGCGGCTTGGCCGTCGTCCGTCTCCGCGATGTGCGCGTACGCGGCGGGGCGCTCACCGAACAGCGCCTCACGCAGCTGCTCCTCGGTCGCGTTCGCCTCGTCCAGGGCCTTCTCGTAGTCCGCGAGCTCCCGCACCATCTCGTGGATGACGGGCACGTCGTCAGGCGTAGCAGTACGAATCATGCGCACAGACTGCCTGCCCTGGCGCCTACCGTGCCAGCAGCGTCCGCGCAATGAACACCTGACTCCTGTCGAGCTCGTCCTCTCCCTCCTCCGCCTCCCAGAGCCCGTTCTGCAGCACCCGTCCGAGCGTCCATGCCCGCGCCCGCTCGCGGTCCAGCCCCAGCACCTCGGTCATCAGGTCGAACCGCCACAGCACCTCGTCCGGGTCGAACCGGTTCCACAGTGCGGGCAGCAGTTCGAAGCCGGGGTCCCCCGCGAGCGGCTTCGGGTCGATCACCAGCCACGGCTCACGCTCCGCCGCCAGCACGTTGTCGAAGTGCAGGTCCCAGTGCAGCAGCCGGTCGCCCGGCTCCCCCGCCACCTCCCGCAGCGCCGCCGCACAGTCCGCGAGCAACCGCCGCTCCCCCTCGTCCGCCAGCCACCCCACCACCTCCGGCAGCCGGCGCCGCATCCCAGCCGCGATGTCGCCCAGCCGCCGCATGCCCTCGGGCGCCGCCACCGGCGACAACCTCGCCAGCAGCCCCGCCAGCACGCGGGTCGCCTCCCGGCTGTCCGCCACCGACGACAGATGACGGCCGTGGTCCAGCCGCTCGAGCAGCAGCGTCCCCGTGTCCGGATCGTGCTCCAGCAGCCGTACGGCCCCGTCCCCGGCCCAGGCCCGCAGCGCCGGACCCTCGCCGGCGTTCTCCTCGTCGAGAAGTTGCATCTTCAGCACCGCCGGCGCCCTGTCCGCCGCGCGCTCGACCGGAACGACCAGCGAGGCCATTTTGTGCATGGACGGCCCGGCCACCCGCAGCCCCCACCGCTCGGTGAACTCCTCGGCCCTGCGCGGCAGCTCCGCCACAAAGGCCCGACCGGCCTCCCCGTTGAACCTGACCTGCGACGCCACCAGCTCGTCCGGAATGTCGATCACCCCGCGATCGTACGGAGCACACGTCGCGGAAACCGTCCCGGACCAGTAAATTCCCGCCACACAGACGCGCCCACCGACGCGACCACCGGCAGGGAAAGCAGCAACCGACATGAACACCGTCAACGGCGGCATATCGTTCTGGTACGCACAGGACGGCATGTCCGTCCCCCGCGAGCCCCTGCCCGGGGACGCCAACGCCGACGTCTGCATCGTCGGCGGCGGGTACACCGGCCTGTGGACCGCGTACTACCTCAAGAAGGCCGTGCCCTTCCTCAACATCACCGTCCTTGAAGGCAGGTTCTGCGGCTACGGCGCCTCGGGGCGCAACGGCGGCTGGCTCTACAACGGCATCGCCGGACGCGACCGTTACGCGAAGCTCCACGGCCATGACGCCGCCGTCCGCCTCCAGCAGGCCATGAACGACACCGTCGACGAAGTCGTCCGTGTCGCCGAGGACGAGAAGATCGACGCCGACATCCACAAGGGCGGCGTCCTCGAGGTCGCCCACTCACCTGCCCAACTCGCCCGCCTCAAGGCCTTCCACGCCGTAGAGATCGCCTTCGGCGAGAAGGACCGGGTGCTCGTCGGCGCCCGCGAGACCGCGGAACGCATCCGCGTCACCGGCGCGGTGGCCTCCAGCTGGACCCCGCACGGGGCCCGGCTGCACCCCGTGAAGCTCGTCAAGGGCCTCGCCGCGGCCGTCGAAGCCCTCGGCGTCACCATCCACGAATCCACCCCTGTGACGGAGATCCGGCCCAAACACGCCGTCACCCCCTACGGCACGGTCCGCGCCCCGTACATCCTGCGCTGCACCGAAGGCTTCACCGCATCCCTCAAGGGCCAGCACCGCACCTGGCTCCCGATGAACTCCTCCATGATCGTCACGGAGCCCCTCCCCGATCACGTCTGGTCCGAGATCGGCTGGTCCGGCCGCGAAACCCTCGGCGACATGGCCCACGCCTACATGTACGCCCAGCGCACCGCCGACAACCGCATCGCCGTCGGCGGCCGCGGCGTCCCGTACCGCTACGGCTCCAAGACGGACAACAACGGCCGCACCCAGCCCGCCACCATCGAGGCGCTCAGGGACATCCTCGTCCGCTTCTTCCCCGTCACCGCCGGCGCCCGCGTCGACCACGCCTGGTCCGGCGTCCTCGGCGTCCCCCGCGACTGGTGCGCCACCGCCACCCTCGACCGCTCCACCGGCCTCGGCTGGGCCGGCGGCTACGTCGGCTCCGGCGTGGCCACCTCGAACCTGGCCGCCCGCACCCTGCGCGACCTGATCCAGCAGGACTCCGGCCAGTCGGGCCCCACCGACCTGACCGCGCTCCCCTGGGTCAACCACAAGGTCCGCAAATGGGAACCGGAACCCCTGCGCTGGCTCGGCGTCCAGACCCTCTACGCGGCCTACCGCAAGGCCGACGACCGCGAATCCACCACCCACACCCCCACGACGGACCGCATCGCCACCTGGGCCGACAAGATCTCCGGCCGCCACTGACTCCCCCGGGGCGGCCCTGGCCCACAGAGCCGGGAGCCGCCACGCAGGGACGTGTCACGCCACCTCGATCCCGAAGTCTCCGACCAGTTCCTCCAGCCCGCCGACGTACCCCTTGCCGCCCAGCACGAAGTCCCAGTCCCCGGAAGCCCGCCGCCGGAAGGACCCCAGCACCAGCGCCGTCTCACCAGGCCGTCCGTCCGACACGACCAAGCGGTCCAGCTCCGCTCCGGAGGAGTCGCGCAACCGGATGCCGGCGTCCGTGAAGCTCTGCAGATCGGCATCCGGGTTCACCTCCGGATCGACGGCGGCCACCAGCACAAGGCGGTCGGCCGCCGCCGGCAGCGCGTCGAACGCGACCCGGACCGCCGCCCGGTCACCGGCGAACGGACCGAGCATCCGCACCGAGCCCTCCGGTGTCGCATGGTTGTTGAAGAAGACGAAATAGTCGTCGCCGAGCACCCGGCCGCCCGAGCAGAGAAGGGCACAGACGTCCAGCGCCACCCCTCCGGACCAGGACATGCCGAGGACGTTGAAGTCCGCCTCGAAGGTGTCGTCGTCACCGGGCTCCGGTTCCGTGTCCGCCGAAGGCTCCGGGCTCACCGGCGCGGGAGCCGACCGGTCACCGAGCCGACCGCGCAGACCGTGCGTGTGCAGCAGTTCGACCAGTTCCGCGCCCGAGACGAGTGTCAGAGGCTTGCCGTTGGCGAAGGTGTACGCCCCGGGGCCGAAACCCGACGTGGTCACCAGCACACCCTTGTTGGCCCCGCTCGCCTGCACTGTGCCGAAGAGCTCCCTCACCGCAGCGACCGGAACCGTCCTGCGGTACCGCTTCACCTGCACGACGATCTTCCCGCCGCTGATGGGGTCGGGATCGACGGCGTCCACGTCCACGCCGCCGTCGTTCGATCGCTGCGTCGTCATCGCCTGGAACCCGCGGGCACGGAACAACTCGGCAACGAGCCCTTCGAACGCGATCGGGTCCATCGCCATGAGGTCCGGTTCCTCGCCGCCCCCGTGGGACACCACGCCGGAGCCGACCTGCGTGGGGGTGCGGACCGCGCTCACCGGAGTTCGCTGGTCGGGACGGCCGGACAGATGCCCTCCGAGTCCGCCCGTCAGGCATTCCACCGCGCTGACAAGGGCGAGATTCACCTGTTGGAACTGTGTCCGGTCCACGGCCAAAGAGGCAACGACCTCCCGTCCGGCGCGGCCGGTCGCCGGGTCCACGTCGTCGACGAAGCCGTTGAGGGCGACCCCGTCCAGAAGCCCATGCGCATCGGCTGCGAACAACTCGCGCACCGCCAGCAGCACACTCTGCGCCAGGACGTCGCGGTACAGCGCACGCCGCTGTGCGGCAGGCCGCTGGACGACCTTCTCCTGGTCCGTCCCCACCAGATAGCGCACCCCCTTGGCCTCCGGCACCACCTGGTAGGCCGGCAGCTCCCAGTCGAGCACGAGTTGCCGGGCAGACCGGTCGTACGCTGCGGACACCTGGCGCGGAAACCCGTCCGGCCAAGCAGCCGACGCGTAAAGGGCAGCCGAGAAGTACTCCACCACCGTGTCCGGCTCTCCCGCCCGCAGCGCCCGGGACATGTCCTCGATGCCCGCGTTGTGCGTCCTGATCTCCGCCAGACGGGCCGATGCCCAAGCCTCGTACTGCTGCCTGTACGCCGCGAGGTCCGCCAGCCGCCGTGATTCCGCCGCCTGCGCCGCGTACCAGTCCCGCTCGAATCGCGCCCGCGCCTGCTGCTCGGCCTGCGCCCTCCCGGCGGCGGTCCACGCGCCCCCGTCCGCCCGGTACCTGGCAGGGTCCGGCATCACGACCGGCTGGGCCAGCGCCCCCGGCGCAAACGGTTCGACGCGCTCCTCCTGACGGAACGCCTCCACCCGGAACGGGGCCGCCGCGCACCCCTCGGCCAGAAGCCCCTCCAGCACCGCGACCTGCGCGTCGATCTCCTGCGAACGGAGCAAGGCCTCCTGCTCCCGCCGGCTCCGGTACGCGGCTCGCTGCTCACGGTGCATCCGGGCCATGTCCCGCGCGTGCTCGCGCTGCCGGCGCTCCTGCTGCCGCTGCTGCCGCACCACCGCCACCTGCTGCGCTTCCCGCTGCCGCTGCTGCTGCCGCTGCACCTCCGCCCACGCCGAGATCAACCCGCCCGAACGTCGCCCCATCCGACGCACCCCTCCCCAGGTCCCCACGAACGCCCCGCAACACCCAAGTCTCGCGGACAGAAGGGACTTTGGTCACACTTTCCGCGGAGCTGGCGCCGACTCGAATTCCGCACGAGGCGCGCGGGCGGACGCAGCCGTGAGCCGGACCGCCGACGCCATTCGCCCGGCACCGGCATCGGCCCGGAGCGCGAAAGATCGCCGACGCTTCACGCCGCCGGGCGCCGTTGATGTCGGATGCTGGATACCGAAGGCCCCCAGCCATGATCGGCTGGGGGCCTTCGCGCTGGAGCCCCCTGTCGGGTTCGAACCGACGACCCCCGCTTTACAAGAGCGGTGCTCTGGCCAGCTGAGCTAAGGAGGCAGCCAGAGCAGTGTAACCAACCGCAGCGCCGCCGCGGTCGAAAATTCGTCGGACGTGAACTGCTGACAGATGCCATATGGCCAGGTAGCGTCGCGGCAGGTTCACACCGTTGGACTACACCACTCCCTTACTCGGATCGTC
Source organism: Streptomyces sp. NPDC027962 (assembly GCF_055566095.1). NCBI lineage: Bacteria > Bacillati > Actinomycetota > Actinomycetes > Kitasatosporales > Streptomycetaceae > Streptomyces > Streptomyces sp. NPDC027962. The sequence continues at coordinate 15,099 of NZ_JBVHTA010000059.1, read as the reverse complement.
CGGCACGTTCCTGCCGGTGAAGGAGACACATCAGCATGGCTACTGTCACGTTCGACAAGGCGACCCGGATCTACCCGGGTTCCGACAAGCCCGCCGTCGACCAGCTCGAGATCGAGACCGAGGACGGCGAGTTCCTCGTACTCGTCGGGCCTTCCGGCTGTGGCAAGTCGACCTCCCTGCGCATGCTCGCGGGTCTCGAGGACGTCAACGGCGGATCCATCCGGATCGGCGACCGCGACGTCACGCACCTGCCGCCCAAGGACCGGGACATCGCCATGGTGTTCCAGAACTACGCGCTCTACCCGCACATGACCGTCGCCGACAACATGGGCTTCGCGCTCAAGATCGCCGGCGTCAACAAGAGCGAGATCCGCAAGAAGGTCGAAGAGGCCGCCAAGATCCTCGACCTCAGCGAGTACCTGGACCGCAAGCCGAAGGCGCTCTCCGGTGGTCAGCGGCAGCGTGTCGCGATGGGACGCGCCATCGTGCGTGAGCCGCAGGTCTTCCTCATGGACGAGCCGCTGTCGAACCTCGACGCCAAGCTCCGTGTCTCGACGCGTACGCAGATCGCCTCGCTCCAGCGCCGTCTCGGCATCACGACCGTGTACGTGACGCACGACCAGGTCGAGGCCATGACCATGGGTGACCGTGTCGCCGTGCTGAAGGACGGTCTGCTCCAGCAGGTCGACTCGCCGCGCAACATGTACGACCGCCCGGCCAACCTCTTCGTCGCCGGCTTCATCGGCTCCCCGGCCATGAACCTGGTCGAGGTGCCGATCACCGACGGTGGCGTGAAGTTCGGCAACAGCATCGTCCCGGTCTCCCGCGAGGCCCTCTCCGCCGCCGCCGACAAGGGCGACACGACCGTCACGGTCGGCGTCCGCCCCGAGCACTTCGACGTTGTCGAGCACGGCGGCGGCGACGCCAGGACGCTCTCCAAGGACGCCCCGGCAGGCCTCGCCGTGGCCGTGAACGTCGTCGAGGAGCTCGGCGCCGACGGTTACGTCTACGGCTCCGCCCAGGTCGGCGGGGGGCACAAGGACCTCGTCGTCCGCGTCGGCGGCCGCTCCGTCCCGGACAAGGGCAGCGAGCTGCACGTCGTGCCGCGCGCCGGCGAACTCCACGTCTTCTCGACCTCGACGGGTGAGCGGCTCAGCGACTGAGACCGGGCGACTGAGCTCAGCAGTCATCGAGAGGCCGGGCCCGCACATCGGTACGGGCCCGGCTTTTCGGGTAATTGGACAAATACCCCGGCACACAGGGGCATTCGGGGCATTGCGTCACCCGGCGTCAACACGCGATCCGAAAAGAACCCTCGAACCGTCCCTCACGTGAGTGACTAAATGTCGCCAAATCATCACTGGCCGCTACGCTCGCTCGCGTGACCCACACAGCCCGCCGAATCGGCCGCACTCTCGCCCTCGTTCTGCCTGTCGTCCTGGTGCTCTCCGGAACCCTGGCGGTCACCGCCGTCCCGTGGGCGGGGAAGGCCACAGAGTCGCAGATGCTCACCGCCTCCTCGGAGAACGTCTCCGTGCGCGCGAAGTCCCGCGCTCCGCAGGACGTTTTGCGCGACCGGCTGCTGACCGAGCTACAGGCGAAGGACCCGGGTGTCGCGCTCACCCACCTCCAGCGCGAGGTCGAGGCACGGCCCTCGCTCGCCCAGCACTGCATGTCCATCGCCCAGGCCCTCGGCCGCGCCGCCGTGGATCTGTACGGACCGACGCGCGCCCAGCGATACTCCCGGCCCGTCTGCGACACGTCCTTCGCCACCGGCGTCTCCCAGCAGGCCCAGGGCTCGTAAGAGGCCCCGGGCCCGGTACGGAACAACCGGCCCCCGGTACGGGGACAACCGGGCCCCTGAAGGCCTCCAGGGGCCGCTGCCGGGCTCAGGAGAGCCCGCAGACCCCGGTCCTGAAGTGGTGGCGCTCCAGAGCCCGACCCCGGAGCGGGTGGGCGCCGGCCGAGTTCCCGACGCACGGAGCCGGGACGCGCCGCGGCCGGCGGCCCGCATATCGTTCACGGCATGCAAACGCCTACGTTTCCGACGCAGGCCGTGGTCCTGGCGGGCGGCCAGGGCTCGCGGCTGCGCCCGTACACCGACGACCGCCCCAAGCCGATGGTCGAGATCCCCGGAACCGGGACCCCGATCATCGGCCATCAGCTTGCCTGGCTGGCGGAAGAGGGCGTGACCGACGCCGTGGTGTCCTGTGGGCATCTCGCCGACGTCCTCCAGGAGTGGCTGGACAGCGCCGTGCTGCCCCTGCGCGTCACCACCGTCGTGGAGACCGAGCCGCTGGGCCGCGGCGGCGGTCTGAGGTACGCCGCCGCCGGGCTGCCGTACCAGGACCAGCCCTGGTACGCGACCAACGGCGACATCTGGACCCGCTTCTCGCTCCGCGAGATGGCCGCCTTCCACGCCGAGCGCGACGCCACCGCGACCCTCGCGCTCGCGCGGCCCCGCATCCCCTGGGGCGCCGTCGAGACCGACGCCTTCGGGCACATCACCGACTTCATCGAGTCGCCGCCCTCGCCGTACCTGATCAACGCGGGCGTGTACGTCTTCTCGGCGGAGTTCAAGAAGCTGCTGCCCGAAGTGGGCGACCATGAGCGAACGACCTTTCCGCGGCTGGCCCGTGAGCGCCGGCTGGCGGGCTTTCCCTTGCCGAACGGCGCCTACTGGCGGGCCATCGACACCGCCAAGGACCTCACAGAGGCGGCCAAGGAGCTGGACGTGAAGCTGCGTTGACGCAGGCGCGCGGCAAGCGGGCAAACGGGCAAACGGGCAAACGGGCAAACGGGACAAGAAAGGCCATAGGGCCTCGCGGGACAACAGGAGGGGCGGCCACCGGATTCCGGTGGCCGCCCCTCCTCGCGTCGTCGCGGGGCCCGCCGCTCAGCCCAGCAGGCCGCCGATCACACCGCCACCCTCGGAGCTGCCGCCCCCGCTGCTGCCGCCGGAGCCTCCTGAGCCGCCTGTCGAGCCGCCGCCGGTGGTGCCGCCGGAGCTGCTGCCGCCCGTCGAGGTCGGGCCCGTCGTGCCGGACGGCGGCGGCGGGGCGGGCTGGGAAGAGGTGGGGGGCTGCTGGCCGCTGCCCTGCGTCTGGCTGGGCGTACCGGCGACCCGTCCGGTCTCCCGCACGGTCTCCTCCGTGGGCTCGGACGCCTCCTCCTTCGGCTTCTGCGAGGCGCGGCTGGCGGACGGCGAGGGCTTGTCCTTACGTGGACCGGAGGGACTGCGTTCGCGGCCGGACTCCTTGGGCAGCGGGGCGCCCGGCAGGTGGTTCGTCGGATTCCCGTTCGGTCCCGGCACGGTGACCATCTCGGTGGAGCGGACGGCGCCACCGAGGATCGAGCCCACGAGCATGGTGAGTCCGACGACGACGGCGGCGACGAGACCGCCGCGCCTCAGGACGCGCCTGCGCAGGTCCCACAGGGCGGACCGCGGCCCGAGGGTGCGCCACGCCTCGCCGGCGAGGCGTCCGTCGATCGAGTAGACGGGCGCGCCCGCGATGATCAGCGGGGACCAGGCGGCGAGATAGATGATGTCCGGTGTGTCGTAGACGGGGACGCTCTTCCAGCTCACGGTCAGGATCAGCGCGGCGGACAGCAGCACGCCGACGACCGCGCCGACGCGCTGCCACAGGCCGAGGACGGTCAGGACACCGACGATGACCTGGAGGAAGGCGACAGTGAGGCCGGCACCGACGGGGTGGCCGACCGCGAAGTCGCGCAGCGGCTCCGCGAGTGCCCACGGGTTCAGGGAGTTGAGCCACTTGACCATGGAGCCCCGGTCGCCGCCGTCGAAGTAGACGGGGTCGCAGAGCTTGCCCATGCCGGCGTAGATGGAGGTGAAGCCGAGGAGCAGGCGCAGCGGCAGGAGCACCACTCCGAGGTTCATGCGGCGGCCGGGGTAGTACGCGTGCCGTACGGAGTCGGCGCCGTGACGCTGCGGTACGCGCCGCTCCTCCCAGGCCCGGTCCTGGGCCACGTCGTCGTACGGCTCCCCGTAGGGCTCCACCTCGTACGTTCCCGCGTCGTACGTCCCTGTGTCGTACGTCCCTGTGTCGTAGGGCGGCTGGGGGGAGAAGGACGGCTGGTCGTACGGGGGATACGAGTCGTAGGAGCCGACCGCCTGACGCATGGGCGGCAGCAGCGGCCGGTCCCGGTGGCCGGGGCCGCCCGGTGCGGTGACCGCGGCCCCTTCGACAGTCTCGTCGAGCGCGATGCGCGGGATGACCTGGGTGGCACCCGCGCTGTAGGCGTCGTGTTCCAGGGTGGAGTTGCGTACGGCCTGGAGCAGTCCGGTCGCGCCGGAGTCGCCGGGGGCCGACCTGCCGCTCCACACGACGGGCGCCCTGCGCCGGCCCGCCGGGCCGGAGCCGGCGAGCGGGGCGAGGCGCGCGGAGTTCGCCATGGCGCGTGCGGGGCGCGGGCGCTGGGCGAGCTGCACCCGGAAGCTGGCGTGACTGACGATGACCTGCGCGGGATCGCAGTCCACCTTGACCATGCTCAGCGCAGGCTGATCATCGAACCCGGACCGGGGCGTTCTGGTGTCCACACTCATCTAACCGAGTGACGTGTGTTTAGGGCACGGCCGTGACGGGCCCGATCTGTCCGAGACCCGTCAAGCGCTCCTTATCAACCGTTTTGCACCCCAAGGCCGTCCGAAACGTCCACCAGAAACCTGCGAAAGCAGACACCTCGGTCCGGCGCCCGGCGCGGTCCCGGTACGACACCCGCCGCCGGCCCCGTCCCGCTGCGCCGTTTCAGGCGCGCCGCTTGGCCGCCTCGTAAAGCACCACACCCGCCGCGACACCGGCGTTCAGGGACTCCGCTCCGCCCGGCATGGGGATGCGGACGAGGTAGTCGCAGGTCTCGCCGACGAGGCGGGACAGGCCCTTGCCCTCGCTGCCGACCACGATGACCAGGGGCCCGCCGAGCGCCTCGAGGTCGCCGACCTCGTGCTCGCCGTCGGCGGCGAGGCCCACGACGGTCAGCCCGGCCTTCTGGTACGACTCCAGGGCGCGGGTCAGGTTGGTCGCACGAGCGACGGGCGTACGGGCGGCGGTACCCGCCGACGTCTTCCAGGCGCCCGCCGTCATACCGGCGGCGCGGCGCTCGGGGACGACGACGCCATGGCCGCCGAAGGCGGAGACGGAACGGACGACCGCACCCAGGTTGCGCGGGTCGGTGACGCCGTCGAGGGCGATGATCAGCGGGTCCTCGCCGTCGTCGAAGGCGGCGGCCGCGAGGTCCTCTGGGTGGGCGTACTCGTACGGCGGGACCTGGAGCACCAGGCCCTGATGGTTGAGCCCGTTCGTCAGCCGGTCGAGCTCGGGGCGCGGCGCCTCCATGATGTTGATGTTGCCGCGTCCGGTGGCGAGCTGGAGCGCCTCGCGCACCCGCTCGTCGTTGTCGATGAACTGCTGGACGTACAGGGTCGAGGCGGGCACACCGTCACGCAGTGCCTCGAAGACGGGGTTGCGCCCGACGACCATCTCGGACGTCCCCTTGCCGCCGCGGCGGGCGACGGGCCTGCGGGCGGAGTGCTTCGCCTTGGCGTTGGCGACGCGGTTCTTGACGTGCCCCTTGCGTGCGGACGCGGGCGGCGTGGGGCCCTTGCCCTCGAGGCCGCGGCGTCGCTTGCCACCGCTGCCGACCTGCGCGCCCTTCTTGTTGGACGTGCGGCGGTTCCTGCGCTGGCTGTTCCCGGCCATGACTTAGACCTACCTGTTTCCGTGAAGCTCGTTCACTCGATCAAAAGTGTGTACGTAGTTACGTCCACGTATGGAAGTGTGCCGCCCGGTCGCCCGGGCGGCACATCGCGCATGGTGCTCAGCGGGGGCCGAGTGTCCAGCGGGGACCGTCGGGGCTGTCCTCGATGACGAGCCCGGACTGGCCGAGCTGGTCGCGGATGGCGTCCGCGGTCGCCCAGTCCTTGCGGGACCTTGCCGCCTCGCGCTGCTGGAGCACAAGCCGTACGAGCGTGTCGACGACGCCGTGCAGATCCTCGCCGCGGTCGTTCTCGCCCACCCAGTGTGCATCGAGCGGGTCCAGACCGAGAACGCCGAGCATGGCGCGCAGCTCGGCGAGGCGGGCGACGGCGGCTTCCTTGTCGTCGGCGGCCAGTGCGCTGTTGCCCTGCCGCACCGTGGTGTGGACGATCGCGAGGGCCTGCGGCACCCCGAGGTCGTCGTCCATGGCCTCGGCGAAGGCGAGCGGCACCTCTGCGGCCGGGGCGACCGGGCCCGCCTTCTCCACGACCCGCTGGATGAAACCCTCGATGCGCGCGAACGCCGACTCGGCCTCGCGCAGCGCGTCCTCGCTGTACTCGATCATCGAGCGGTAGTGCGGGGTGCCGAGGTAGTAGCGCAGGACGACAGGCCGCCAGTTCTTGACCATTTCGCTCACGAGCACCGAGTTGCCGAGCGACTTGGACATCTTCTCGCCGCTCATGGTGACCCAGGCGTTGTGCACCCAGTACGAGGCGAAGTCGTCGCCGTAGGCCTTGGCCTGGGCGATCTCGTTCTCGTGGTGCGGGAAGATCAGGTCGAGGCCGCCGCCATGGATGTCGAAGGCAGCGCCCAGGTACTTGTGCGCCATGGCCGAGCACTCGAGGTGCCAGCCGGGACGGCCGCGGCCCCACGGGGTCTCCCAGGCGGGCTCACCGGGCTTGGTCGCCTTCCACATGGCGAAGTCGCGCGGGTCGCGCTTGCCGGTGATGCCCTCCTCGGCGGGCTGGCGCAAGTCGTCGACGTCCTGGTTGGACAGCGCCAGATAGTCGGGGAAGGAGCGAACGTCGAAGTAGACGCTGCCGTCGGCCTCGTAGGCGTGACCGCGTTCGATGAGGCCGCGCATCATCTCGACCATCTCAGTGACATGGCCGGTCGCGCGCGGTTCATAGGTGGGCGGAAGGCAGCCGAGTGCCTCGTAGCCGTCGTTGAACGCGCGCTCGTTCTCGTAACCGATCGACCACCAGGGGCGGTTCTGGTCCGCCGCCTTGGCGATGATCTTGTCGTCGATGTCCGTCACGTTGCGGATGAACGTGACGTCGTAGCCTCGGTATTCGAACCAGCGGCGCATGATGTCGAAGTTCAGCCCGGACCGGATGTGCCCGATGTGCGGGGCCGCCTGCACGGTCGCGCCGCACAGGTAGATCGAGACACAACCCGGCACGAGAGGGGTGAAGTCGCGGATCTGCCGGGCGCTGGTGTCGTACAGGCGAATAGTCACGCAACAAGGGTAGTGGGCGCGTGGCAGTGCCCCGCGACCGTTTCCTGCCAGGGCGTGGCATGAAGGTGACGAAGGCCACGGACGTCCTGCCGCCACCCGTCGGCCGCAGGACGCGCGGCCGCTGCACGCCGACCGCTGGGTCGGCCGCTGTCAGTCGGCCGCTGTCAGTCGGTCCTGACGACGAGCGCCGTCGCGATGGCGGCGAGCCCCTCTGCCCGTCCGGTCAGTCCGAGGCCGTCCGTCGTCGTGCCGGAAACGGCGACCGGCGCACCGACAGCGGCGGAGAGGGTCTTCTGCGCCTCCTCGCGGCGCTTGCCGATCTTCGGGCGGACCCCTATCACCTGAATCGAGACGTTGCCGATCTCGAACCCGGCGGCCCGTACGATCCGCGCGGCCTCGGCGAGCAGGGTGACACCGGAGGCGCCGGACCATTCGGGCCGCGATGTCCCGAAGTGGGCGCCGAGGTCACCGACGCCCGCGGCGGAGAACAGCGCGTCGCAGGCGGCGTGCGCGGCGACGTCACCGTCGGAGTGGCCGGCGAGGCCGTGCCCCTCGCTGTCGTCCCACAACAGCCCGGCGCACCACAGTTCGCGTCCCGCCTCGAAGGCGTGCACGTCGGTGCCGATGCCGACCAGCGGCAGTCGGAGCTGCTCAGAAGCCATCGTTGGCCCTCCTCCGGGCGAGTACCGCCTCGGCCAGTACGAGATCCAGCGGCCGGGTCACCTTGAAGGCCTCCTCATGGCCGGGGACGACCACGACCGGCAGCCCGAGCTGCTCGACCATGCTCGCGTCGTCGGTGACATTGTCGGTGACCGTCCCGTGGGCCCGTACGAGGGTGTCGCGGTCGAAGCCCTGCGGTGTCTGCACGGCCCGCAGCGTGGCGCGCTCGGGGGTGGCGACGACGGGCTCGGGCTCGCCCTTGGGCGCCGTTTCGACCTGCTTGACGGTGTCCGCGAGGGGCAGCCCGGGCACCACGGCAACCGCTCCGTCCCGTACGGCCTCGATGACGGCGTCCACGGTGTCGACGGGCACCAGCGGGCGCGCGGCGTCGTGGACGAGGACGGTGTCGATGCCCTCGGGGAGGGCCTCGATGCCGAGCCGTACCGATTCCTGGCGGCTGTCGCCGCCGGGTACGACCAGGTAGTCGGTCCTCTCGGGCAGGGAGTGGGCGTCGAGGAGCCGCTTCACCTCGGGTGCGCCGTCGGGCGGAGCGATCACGACCACGAGCGAGACTGCGCGGGAGGCCGCCATGGCGCGTACGGCGTGGACGAGCATGGGCGTGCCGTTCAGCGCGCGGAGCGCCTTGGGGGCGCCCGGGCCGAGTCGTACCCCCCGGCCTGCTGCCGGGATCACGACTGCGGTGCGGTGGTGGCGCGATTCGTCTGACATCGGTTGCACTCCGGCAGGTTTGTTTCCTCGGCCGACTTGGGTATGGCCTGGGGGTACCCCCGGCCGAAGGTTGGGGGAGTGCCGGGCGCGACGCCTTGACCGGACCCTTCCGTGACCACTGGTCTGCGCCAGCCGCCCCGGGCCCGGCACAGCAGAGTGTCGGCAGCAGGTTTTGGACCTTCCCGCTCGGGCAGGCACGTCCAAGCAGGACACGAACAGGACGACACACGACACCAGCAGGCCGCGGCGACGAACATGCCGCAGGGCCCGGCGACAAGCTGGACTTCACGGAAGTGATTTCACAGCATGCCGACGGGCACCGCGGCATTAATCATGATCAATCACAGTGATCAATCAATCGTGGTGAATCAGTGCTGCGTCAGGACGCGAGCACCTCGTCGAGCAGAGCCTCGGCCTTGTCCTCGTTGGTGTTCTCCGCGAGGGCGAGCTCGCTGACGAGGATCTGGCGCGCCTTTGCGAGCATCCGCTTCTCACCGGCGGACAATCCGCGCTCACGCTCACGACGCCACAGGTCACGCACCACTTCGGCGACCTTGATGACATCGCCGGAGGCGAGCTTCTCGAGATTTGCCTTGTAGCGACGGGACCAGTTCGTCGGCTCTTCGGCATACGGTGCACGCAGCACCTCGAAGACCCGGTCCAGTCCGTCCTGGCCGACCACATCGCGTACGCCGACGAACTCCGCATTGTCCGCTGGCACGCGAACCGTCAGGTCGCCCTGGGCGACTTTGAGCACCAAGTAGGTCTTGTCCACGCCTTTGATCTGGCGAGTTTCGATGGCCTCGATCAGCGCGGCCCCGTGATGGGGATAGACCACGGTGTCGCCAACCTTGAACGTCATGTGACAGGTACCCCTTCCGTGGCTATCCAGGGTAACACGGATACAGCGTGTTCTGAATGGCGTTTTCGCAGGTCAGGGCATATCTCGGGGCTTGACAACAGCGACAGGAACGTGCTGCGCAAGGCTTGCGGAGTGCGGTATTCGCAGGTCGGAGCGGCTGCGCGGGCGGACAGAAAGGCGTACGTTACGCCCCGCACAACCCCCTCCAGGTAGGGCGAACGTCCCGATTTGCCGGATTCCCGACGGTGAACTTCCCGTACTCCGTTCGGCCGCCGATCACCCGTACGGACGGACACGGCCGCGAATCCCGAATTGATCACCGGCGGGTATTCGTGAGGAATGTGTGGCCCTCCCGGAAATTGATCACTGCGGTTATGTGAACAACGCGCGGTGCGGCTCGAGCGGAAGGCACGAACGGGTCCGGCCGGAGCTTCGCACCAGCCGGCCGGGCAAAGGGGCGGGTCGGGTGCGGGGCCAGATCGACGGCTCGGTAACCTGAGCGCGGGCCGTCAGGCCCTTGGCCGGCGACAGCCGCCACCACGCCCCTCCCGTACACAGTCCGTACACAGAAGGAGAAGCCGCCGCCGTGAGCAGCAGCCTTCGACGCGGTGCCCTCGCGGGCGCTGCCGTCGTCTTCTCGATCGCCTCGCTCTCCGCCTGCGGTGCGGGCAACGACGCGCAGACACTCGGCGTGAAGCCGGACAACGCCGCGACGTCGGTGGACAGTCTCAAGCTTCAGAACGTCAACGTCGTCACCCAGCCAGAGGCGAACGCCAAGGGCCCGGCGGCGGTCGTGCTGACGATCTTCAACGACGGCGCGAAGGCCCAGACCCTCGAGTCGATCACGCTGCCGGACTACGACGCCAAGGTGAAGCTCAGCCCCGCCAAGGGTTCGGGCGCCGTCACCGTCCCCGCGCAGGGCCGGCTGATCATCGGTGGGCAGGGCAACGCGTCCGCCGTCGTCGAGGGCGGCAACCAGGACCTGAGCAACGGCGCGGTGCGCGAGGTCGTCTTCCGCTTCAGCGAGACCGGCGACGTCAAGGTGCAGGCGCTGGTCGTCCCGGCGATCAACTACTTCAAGGACTTCGGCCCGAGCGCGATGCCGACGCCGTCCGCGACGGCGACGCCGTCGGACTCTGCGAGCGGTTCGCCCTCCGGCAGCCCCACCGGCGAGGCGACCGAGCCGGGTGACACGGAGGCAGCGGGCAGTGAGGCGGACGAGCCGTCCGACGAGGCCTCCGCGTCGCACGAGGCGGATCACTGACCGCTTGCGGGAAGCGAAGAGGGCGCCCGCCGGTTTCCGGCGGGCGCCCTCTTGTTCGTCGTGCTTCTCAGTTGCTCGTGGCCGGCCTACGGCTCGAACTTGTAGCCCAGACCGCGGACCGTCACCAGGTAGCGGGGCGCACCCGGGTCGGGCTCGATCTTGGCGCGCAGGCGCTTCACGTGGACGTCGAGGGTCTTGGTGTCGCCCACGTAGTCCGCGCCCCAGACCCGGTCGATCAGCTGCATACGGGTCAGGACCCGGCCCGCATTGCGCAGCAGCATCTCCAGCAGGTCGAACTCCTTCAGCGGAAGGTCCACCTTGCCGCCGGAGACGGTGACGACGTGGCGGTCCACGTCCATCCGCACCGGCCCGGCCTCCAGGGCCGCCGGCGTGACCTCCTCCGGCTCACCGCGGCGGCGCAGGACCGCGCGGATACGGGCGACCAGCTCCCGCGAGGAGAACGGCTTGGTGACGTAGTCGTCGGCTCCTATCTCCAACCCGACGACCTTGTCGATCTCGCTGTCCTTGGCGGTCACCATGATGACCGGCACGTTCGAGCGGCCCCGCAGCTGGCGGCACACCTCGGTGCCGGGCAGGCCGGGCAGCATCAGGTCGAGGAGTACGAGGTCGGCGCCGTTGCGCTCGAACTCGTCGAGTCCGTCGGGGCCGGTGGCCGCGACAGCGACCTCGAAGCCCTCCTTGCGGAGCATGTACGACAGGGCGTCGCTGAAGGATTCCTCATCCTCGACGACGAGCACTCGGGTCACGGAAGGACCTCCGGGGCAGGAAATTCGCTGTTCGGATCGGTGTCGTAAGGCCGGTCGTCGTCCTCGTCGACGCGATCCGGACCGGTGGTTGTTGCGCGTTCCTTCGCGGCACCCGCTTCGGGCAGCCGCAGCGTGAAGGTGGAGCCCTGTCCCTCGGAGCTCCACAGGGTGACCTCCCCGCCGTGCGAGGCGGCCACGTGTTTGACGATGGCGAGTCCCAGGCCGGTGCCTCCGGTGGCGCGGGAGCGGGCGGGGTCGACCCGGTAGAAACGTTCGAAGATGCGCTCACGGTCCTTCTCGGAGATGCCGATGCCCTGGTCGGTCACGGCGATCTCGATCAGGTCCCCGCCCGGAGCGTTGACGCGGCGGGCGGAGATGCCGACCCGAGTGCGGGCCGGGGAGTAGTTGACGGCGTTCTCGACGAGATTGCCGAGTGCGGCGGCGAGCTTGCCGCGGTTGCCCCAGATCCGCAGGTCGGAGGCGGCTCCGGCCGCCATGGTGATCTGCTTGGCGGACGCGGTCTGCCGGGAGCGGTCGATGGCCTCTGCGACCAGTTCCTCCACTTTCACGGGCTCGGAGTCCTCCAGCGGGTCGTCGTTCTGCACCCGGGAGAGGTCGATGAGCTCCTGTACGAGGTTGGTGAGCCGGGTCGCCTCGATCTGCATACGGCCGGCGAAGCGGGTGACCGCCTCAGGGTCGTCCGAGGCGTCCATGACCGCCTCAGAGAGCAGGGAAAGCGCACCCACGGGTGTCTTGAGCTCGTGGCTGACGTTGGCGACGAAGTCGCGCCGCACGGCCTCTATGCGGCGCGCCTCTGTCAGGTCCTCGACGAGGAGCAGGACGAGGCGGGAGCCGAGCGGGGCGACACGGGCGGAGACGGCGAGGGCTTCGCCACGCCCGGTGCCGCGGCGCGGCAGGTCCAGCTCGACCTGGCGTATCTCGCCGTCGCGCCGGGTGTCGCGGGCCATGTGCAGCATCGGTTCGACGGCGAGCTTGCCGCCGCGTACCAGTCCGAGGGCGTACGCCGCGGAGCTGGCCTTGACGACGGAGTCGGACTCGTCGAGGACCACCGCGGAGGAGCGGAGCACGGAGAGGACCGTGTCGACTCCCGGCGGGAGCACGGCATCGGTGTGGAGCGATGTCCTCGTGGGTCGTTTCTGTTCTCGCTCGCTCCAGCGGAACGCCAGCACGGCGATGACACCGGTGCAGAGACCGGCGATCGCTGCCGCTGCGGCAACCGCCGCGTTCACGTCCATGCATTCAGGTTATGCGTGGTCCGGGGCACTCTCCCAGCCAATCGGGTGGCAGCTCGAACAGTCGTCGCTCAGAGTTCACCAAGGGGAAAGTGTCGGTTCATTTGGGATGGAGCCGACAGACTCCTGTTGACCTGAACGTGGGAGCGTGGGGTTCGAGCCCCACCCGGACCCCGGTCGCATCAAGAGAGGGACACCCATGCGTGACGCGTACCACGAGGAACTGGACTCGATCGGCGAGGGCCTGGTCGAGATGGCCCGGCTGGTCGGGTCGGCGATCGGGCGCGCCACCACGGCCATGCTCGACGCGGACCTCAAGCTCGCCGAGAACGTGATCGCCGCCGACCAGAAGGTCGACGATCTGCAGCACGACCTGGAGGCCAGGGCGATCGCGCTGCTGGCCCGGCAGCAGCCGGTCGCCACGGATCTGCGGATCGTGGTCACCTCGCTGCGGATGAGCGCCGACCTGGAGCGCTCGGGCGACCTGGCCCAGCACGTGGCCAAGCTGGCCCGGCTGCGCTTCCCCGACCGCGCCGTGCCGAACGACCTGCACGCCACGATCCTGCAGATGGGACAGCTGGCGCAGCGCCTGATGGCCAAGGCGGCGGAGGTCATCATCACCAAGGACGTCGACCTGGCGCTCCAGCTGGAGCAGGACGACGACGAGATGGACCTGCTGCACCGGACGCTCTTCCAGCACCTGATGGACGACCGCTGGAAGCACGGCATCGAGACCGCCGTCGACGTGACGCTGCTCGGCCGCTACTACGAGCGCTTCGCCGACCACGCGGTGTCGGTCGCCAAGCGCGTGGTGTACCTGGTGACGGGTGAGCACGCGGACGAGCTCCAGCAGCAGACCGCGGTGGAGGGCGCATAGGGGAGCCCACGGCGCGTACGGGGGGCGCTTGCGCGTGTGCGCCGTTGATGCGCCCGGCCGGGTGGGCATGCAATGGGCGAGGCGGCTATCCCGTACGCCCTTGAGGAGGGACCCATGGCCGAATCCCCCACGCCCGAGCCTCGACAGGAAGCCCCGCGCGAAGTGGTCTTCCTGCCCGTCCTCGGCGCCTGCGGCTGTGGCTCCGGCTGCGGCTGCGGCTGCCAGTCCGGCGCACCCTGCCAGTGCGGGGGCTGCTGCGGCTGACGCCCCACTCATACGGCGAGGGCCCCGTCCCTGACGGGGCCCTCGCTGCGTGCTTCCAGGGGTCGGGCTACTTCTTCTTGCCCTGGGTCTGGGGGGCCCGTTTTCCGCCCCTGGTCAGCGGGGCGCGCAATCCAACTGACCTGCGGTCGGGCAGTCGCTGTTGGTCGTTGTCGGTCGTCATTGGTCGCCCTCGGAGGGCCCACAGAGGGCCCGGCTCTGCCTCCTGAAGAGCTGCTATCGATAGCGGCCCGTACGGCCCTTGACCAGGGTGTTAGCCGATAGCGTCCGGTCGGACCGGAGTCGTGCACCGGGTCGTACGCAGCCATCCCGGCCCCGGACCTCCTCGCTATCACCGGTCCTGTCGGCGGGGTACCCGTCAGAGAGAAGAGCAAGAGGGACCGCCCTTCGGGCGGGCGACCTTTGGAGCGCCAACAGTTCCGCGCAACCGGGGCACCGTCGGGCCACTCGCGCTGAGGGGTCTTCGCGCAGCTTTTCACGAGGCGGGGCCGCCGACGCAGTGGGCTGAGCTGCGGAGATCGTTACACGCGCGATCAGAAAACCGAACCGATGGCCGGTGCTGAGGACCCGAGCCAGAACTCTGTGGAGTACCCGGCCGCCGCAAGGTAGGCGAGAAAGGCCGCCGGGGGTACGACCATGCACACCAAGTGGGCGAGGGCTGAACGAGGCAGGCGGAACAGGCCGAACAGCAGAAGCCCGCCCGCAAGCCAGCCGAAGTACAGCCGCTCGGCCAGCCGTTTGGTGGCGTCGATCTCTGCTAGCTGGGCCTCATCCGGCGCACCAAAAGTCATCCCCGAAGCGAAGACGGTCCAGAACAGCAGCACGCACAGCAGGACATCACCCGCCCCAACCAACACCGCCATCGGGGCGTCAGTACGCCCAATGCGCCGGTACCAGCTGAAACTACGCTCCGTTGTGCCCCTCTCATCCATGGTGGTCAGCCTGCCTCGCACGTGGGCAGCAGGGCATGAGTACGGATACTCAGCTAAGCTCAGCTCCAAGGCAACCGCTTTAGGCAGGGCACCCTCCTGAAAAGCCGTCTGAAGTGTCCCTCCCCTCGTAGCGTGAAGACCATGACTGCAGGGGAAGTTGGGAGTCATGGCGGAGAAGCGACGGAAGTTCGATCCGGAGTTCCGTGAGGGGGCCGTACGGATCGTCACGGAGACCGG
>NZ_JBVHTA010000058.1:28598-38805 GCF_055566095.1 Streptomyces sp. NPDC027962 | reverse complement strand
TCAGCACCAGCAGCAAGGGGACGAAGAAGACGGAGGAGCTCTACGTCATCGGCGACGCGGGGTATCTGAAGGAGGGCGAGGCGGACTGGAAGGCCGTGTCTCCCGCCGACCCCGAGATGCGGAACAAGGCCGAGGACCCGATAGGGGTCGTCGAGGAGTTCCGGATCTACGCGCAGACGCCCGGCGGTGACGTGAAGGTGACCGGGACGGACGGCGGCGGCACGGTCGAACTCCGCGTCGTCAGCGGCAGGAAGAAGCTGAGCGCCGTCCAGGACCGGGCCTGGGCGAAGAAGGCGAAGCGCGAGTTCGACTCGACGGCCGTGCAGCTCCGCAAGGCCGGCATCCCGGTGGACGACGCGCAGTTGACCCTCTCCGGCCTGGAAGAGGTGCTGGTCCTGGACGCGAAGACGTACCGGATCAAGAACCACCGCTTCGAATTCGGCTTCCTGATCCCCTACAACGGCCAGGACATCAGCTTCGAACAGCAGGTCGGCGAGAAGAACGAGGGCCCGTACACCCGCAAGATCGAGCTCCCGGCGGCTGTGCGCTAGCCGTTCAGCCAGTCGCCGTCCAGCGCGGCCCGCAGGCCGTCGAGCGCCTCCTTTGTGCGGGCCCGGACATGGAGCCATCCACCGTCCGTGTCGCGGACGAGCACGCCGGCGTAGAGGAACCAGCGCACGGGTTCGCCGGGCGGGCCGGCCGGGAACGGCAGCCGCGTGCCGCCCCTCTCCAGTTCCGCGACGACCTCCTCGTCCGGCGCGTCCAGGAAGTCGACGAGGTGGTCGGGCGCCTCGGTGGCCTCCGAGAGGACGATCTCCAGGAAGGCGAGCGACGTCTGCTCCAGCCAGGGTTCCCACTCCTCCGCGCTTTTGTCGGCGAGGTCGGGGCGGATCCGCACCGGCGGATCGTCGTGCGACAGGTCCGCGAGCAGGACGCCCCAGCGGGCCGCGCCCTGGTTCTCGTCGCGGAAGACGAGGGCTTCGCCCCACTCGTCGACGTACAACTCGGCCGGTGCGCGCAGCGTGTGGTGGTTCGACGTCAGGTCCTCGCGCCTGCCGAGCAGCGCGTACGCCTCGCGCAGCGCGGCCGGAAGCCGCAGCCCGAGGCGCTCCTCGGCCGCCGCGAGGTCCGTCTCCGGGCAGCCGTCGCCATCGGCGAGGGCGGCGCCGCTCCAGTGCGCCGCGAAACCCCGGACGAACTCCCAGGCCGCCCGCCGGTCCTCGACGCCCGCCGCCAGCGAACGGACCATGTCGAACTCGTGTGTCATACGGAGACCGTAACCGCCGCCTCTGACACCGGAGCCGACAGGTCACGACATCCGGGGAGACGATCCGGTCGGGCCTGTCACGTTCCCGCGCCGCCGCCGGTCATGCGGGGGACGGAGCAAATGACCCCCGCCCGATGGGAGCACCTCTCATGTCCACCGCCTACGTCGTCGTCACCCTGGTCGCCGCCGTGGTGGGCTTCTCCGCCGTCTCGGTCTTCCTTCGCGCCGAGTGGGTCGTGCAGCCGATGGCCGACTGCGGAGTGCCCTGGCTGCCCTGGCTCGGCACCGCGAAGGCCGCGGGCGCGGCCGGTCTGATGGTCGGCCTGTTCGTGCCGGTCATCGGCGTGGCGGCCGGAATCGGCCTGGTGCCGTACTTCACCGGGGCCGTGGCCACCGTGATCCGGGCGCGCTGGTACGCGCACATCCCGTTCCCCCTGCTCTACGCGGCCCCGGTGGTCGCCGCCCTGGTCCTGGCGGCCACCGGCTGAATCCGGATCGCCCGGCCCGTGTCGGCGGGCGCCCGCTGTGGCCCGGAGCTGCCACGGCGGACGCCCGCCACGTCCCTTCGCGGCTCGGCATCCGACGTCTTGTGTTCCCCGGAGAAGCTCTCCGATGGGCGTGTGTTCAGGAGCTGTTCGCCTTGAGCGCCATCCGGCTTGTCGGTGATGTCCGGTGGCTGGATTTCGGCCAGTACGGCGAGGTATAACCGGCCCGCCTCGAAGCGCGGCCCTGTCTCGCCGCGCCGTTCCGACGAGCCCAAGGATCTTCCTGTGCTGCGCTCTTCCCGTAAGTTCCCGTCCGTGCTGGCCGTGGTCGGTGCGATGTCCCTCGTGTCGGCCTGTGGAGGGAGCGGCGAGGAAGCGGCCGGTGCCGCCGCGTCCGTCTCGCCCGAAGCGGCGGGCGGTGCCGGGGACGAAGCCGGCTCTTCCGCGTCACCGAGCGCCTCCGCCTCCCCGTCCGCCTCCGCGTCGGCCTCGCCCTCGCCGTCGACCTCGGCATCGGCCTCCGCGTCCGCCTCCGCGAAGGCGTCCGGCGGCGCGTCCCCCAAGGCGGCCGCCACCGGCTCAGGGCAGGGCGGCGGCAGCGGGAGCGGGGCCGGCGGCTCTGAGCCGACGAGCGCGCCCGCCGCGCCCGACTTCCCGGTGCCCGTCGAGGTGGGCAACGCCACCCAGATCATCACGGTCAAGTCCAGCGGCTCGTACGCGACCGTCACCGCCTGGCAGAAGGGTTCCGCCGGCTGGAAGGCGCAATTCTCGACGAGCGCCGGCCGGGTCGGGTCGAACGGTGTCGTCCCCGGTTCGACGCGCAAGCAGAGCACGTACACCACGCCGTCCGGCACGTACACGATCACCGAGGGGTTCGGCGTGGAGTCCAGCGGCACCGCGATGCCGTACACGAAGGTCAACGACAGCCACTGGTGGGTCCAGGACCCGGAGTCGAAGTTCTACAACCAGATGCACACCGAGGAGGGCGCGGACTTCCCGCTGACCGAGTCCGGTGAGCGCGGCAGCGAGCACCTGATCAACTACCCGACGCAGTACGCCAAGGCGCTCGTCATCAACTTCAACCGCTGGCCCGCCGTGCCCGGTCGCGGCGCCGGGATCTTCCTGCACGTCAACGGCAGCGGCGCGACCGCCGGCTGCGTCTCCGTGCCGCGCGCGACGATGGAGCGCTTCATGGGCTGGGTCAAGCCCTCCGCCAACCCCCGTATCGCGATCGGCTGATCCGTGGAGCTCCCTTCCATGTCTTCCCTGACGGCGCTCCTCGACGCGTCCGCCCCCGAGCCGGTGTCCGTCGACTGGGACGCGGTCGAGGCCTGGCTCGGTACGCGGCTGCCCGCCGACTACAAGGCGCTGGCGGCCTACGGTCCGCTCGACATCGGCGACTTCGTCTGGCTGCACATCCCGTGCACTCAGGAAGGCCGCTTCGACTACGGCTCCTGGCTGAAGTCGACGAACCGGCACTGCCGCATCGACTCGCGGAACGTCCCCCCGCACGAGCCGCCCGTCTTCAGGCCCGAGCCGGGCGGGCTTCTGGCGCTGGGCGAGACCAGGGCGACCAGCTGCCTGTTCTGGGACACTTCGGCGTCCGACGACCCGGACGAGTGGCCGGTCGTCATCTTCCACCAGGACGCGGTACGCCAGGGGGTGAACCCTTGGCACAACTACGGGATGCCGCTGGCCGAGACACTGGTCGCACTGCTGGGGACGGGGCTGCCGCTGCCCGGCGGCGGCGCCCTGGGCCCGCTGCCCGCCACCGTGCGGCGCACGGCCTACCTGACGGAAGCGTCGCCCTGGACGCCACCCGGACCGGGGGAGGCCCCCGAGGCGGAGGCGCTTCGCCGGGCGGCGCTGACGGAGGGGAGCGGGCTGGAGGCGCTGCGGACCCTGCTGCCGCCGCCCCCGGAGCCGTACCTCGGCGACGCCGACTGGGCGTGGGCGGCCGAGCAGCTCGGTACGCGGCTGCCGGCCGAGTACGTCGCGCTGATGGAGGCGTACGGCGGCAGCACCTGGCTGGGCTGGCTGAACCTGCCCGCACCGCTGAACACCGGGCGCGGCGGGCTGGTGGCCGAGCAGTGGTACCGCGACGCCTACCGTAAACTGCGGGCGGAGTTCCCCGAGTACCAGCCTCTTCAGGTCTGGCCGGAGAAGGACGGCTTCCTGCCCTTCGCGTCGACCATCGACGGCGACCAGATCTGCTGGCTGACCGAGGGCGACGACCCGGACGCCTGGCCGCTCATCGTCGTACCCCGCCACGCCGGCCAGGGCGGCCCGTTGCCGCAGGGACTGACGGACACACTGCTGGAGTGGCTGCGCGGCCGCTTCCGCGCGGAGGGCTTCCCCGGCCTCGACGTGGACGACGACCCGCTGGAGTTCATCGAGCTGGAGTCATGGGCGCCGGACGCGACCGATGCCGGGAGCGGATGACCACGAGGCGTCGCCGGCGGCCGCCCGAACCGCCCCGGACAGAAGGACGACCGGGGCCGCCACCCCCCACAGGAGAGGCCCCGGTCGTCGTTCGTACGGGGTCGCAGTGGAACCCCGTACTAGTCTCAGCGCCGAGCGTGCCGTTTGTGTCACACCCCGCTCGCGGGGTAAGCGTGGGTCGCGAAGTTGTTGCAGGTTGTACAAGGCATGGACGTGGGCGCATAAAACCACGTAGCGTGCTGATTCGCGCACGGTGGCGCAGCAGTGGTGACCAGCTGCGGTTCAGAACGACAGGTTGAGGTAGTGCTGGGGGACGACGCGGAGCTGACCGCCGCCGTACTCGCGGCGCAGGGCGGGGACGAGGGTGCCTTCCGTTCTGTGTACCGCGCCGTGCATCCGCGGTTGATCGGCTATGTGCGCACTCTCGTCGGCGAGGCCGACGCCGAGGACGTCACTTCGGAGGCGTGGCTGCAGATAGCGCGGGACCTCGACCGGTTCAGCGGGGACGCCGACCGGTTCCGCGGCTGGGCCGCGCGGATCGCCCGTAATCGTGCGCTCGATCACATACGGATGCGGGGCCGCCGTCCCGCCGTCGGCGGTGACGAGACCGAGCTGACCGGCAGGCCCGCCGCGTCCGACACCGTCGACGAGGCCATGGAGTCCATCTCCACCAGAAGCACCATGGCGCTCATCGCCCAGCTGCCCCAGGACCAGGCCGAGGCCGTCGTGCTGCGGGTCGTGGTGGGGCTCGACGCCAAGAGCGCGGCGAAGACGCTCGGCAAGCGGCCGGGCGCCGTCCGTACGGCGGCGCACCGCGGGCTGAAACGGCTCGCCGAGCTGCTCGGCACGGAGGGATTCGACGCCTCCGACGACACGGGACGCGCGGCCTCCGGTGTCGTCCCCGAAGGCGCCGAGGACCCCCCGGAGGGGGCTTCGGATCTCGGCGGAGTACCGTCCCAGCGCGGCTCCCGTCCCGGGGCGGCGGCACCCGCCGGTGTGACGCATTCACGCGTGCGGACGCAGAAGGACATGTGATGGCCGACGAGCGGTACGAGTGGCTCGACAGGGGTGCGTCGGAGCGACTGCTGCGCCGCAAGCCTGTCGAGGCCGCCGACGCACGCGCCCAAACCGAAGCCGCACGCCTTGCCGAGGTCCTCCACCGCGCCGCGGACCCCGGTTACCGCTACGACGACGGCGAACTGCCCGGGGAAGCGGCCGCCCTGGCCGCGTTCCGCAAGGCCAGGGCCGATGCAGCGGCCGATGCCACTGTTCCGGGCGGCGCCTCGCTCGGGACCGTCCAGGTCTCCCGCGCCGTCCGCCGCTCCCGGGGCAGCGGCCTCGCCCGGCCTCTTCGGTTCGGGATCGCCGCCGCGGTGGCGGGCTGCGCCATCGGGGGTGTGGCCGTCGCAGCCGGCACGGGCATGCTGCCCACCCCCTTCGACGACGACCGTCCGCTGCCCGCCTCGTCGGTCTCCGCCGCGGCGACACCGGGGCCTGTCACCTCTCCGTTGCCGGGCGAGAGCGGAACCGGTTCGCCCTCCGAGTCCCCGGGCGCCCCCGGCACACCGCCGGTGCCGCCTCCGCTGCCGAGCACCTCGAGCCCGGCCCCCGGTGACGAGGGCGCGGCGACTCCGGGCGGGCCGGCCGAGGACGGTCCGACGGGGCCCGGCGACGGGACGGGTCCCACAGGCGACCTGTACCGCAAGTCCGTCGAGGCGTGCCACGACTACCGCAGCGGAAAGATCGACCCGGACAGGAAGCGCCGGCTGGAGCTGGCCGCGAAGGGCCCCGAGGGCGTGGAGCGGTTCTGCGACAGGCTGCTGGGCGACGGCTCGGGCGGCTCCGGTGGCACGGGCGATTCCGGTGGCTCCGGCGGCGACAACGATGGCGGCGGGGACGACGACGGCGGGGACGACGACCGAGGCAAGCGCTCCGGCGGTGACGGCGAGCGCAGCTCGGAATCCGGCGAAGGCGCCCCCCAGACCCCGCCGGTCTCCTGGTCGCCCCTCCCGCAGCCTTCGGTGACGCTGTCGGCGACCGGGTCGGGCTCTTCGGCGAGCACTGCGCTGTACCTGGCCTGACCTGCCCTTTTGTGTATCCGGCGGTGGGGTGTGACGTTTTTCCGGGCCACGGCGCAGTAATAAGTGAGCCGACTGGTCATCGGCGGCGCAACGAGCCGGGGTTCCCCCCGTACCTTCGGCTCAGCGCACATGGCGCGGGCGGGACACGTTCCCCCGGTCCCGCCCGCGCCCTCTCTCTTCTCCCGACGTCTCCGATCTCCCGGCGTCTCCGACCCCTTCCACCGGAAGAAGACGGCACCGGAAGATGCCGCCGGGAAGCGTCACCAGTAGACGACGACCTTGTCGCCGGTCCGCACCTGGTCGAAGAGTGACGCGATCTTCCCCTTGTCCCGCACGTTGACGCAGCCGTGCGAGGCGCCGTTGTAACCGCGCGCCGCGAAGTCGGACGAGTAGTGGACCGCCTGGCCGCCGCTGAAGAACATCGCGTACGGCATGGGAGTGTCGTAGATCGTCGAGACATGGTTGCGGGACTTCCAGCCCACGTTGAACACGCCTTCGCGGGTCGGGGTGTACTGCGACCCGAAGCGCACGTCCATCGTCGAGAGCACCTTGCCGTCGATCATCCACGACAGCGTGCGGGTGGTCTTGCTGATGCACATCACCCGGCCGGTCTTGCAGCGCGGGTCCAGCTTGGCCTTCGGCTTGTTGACGTCCTTGCCGTCCAGCTCGTCGCGTGTCGGCTTCGTCGTCATACCGAGCAGCCGCTGCCAGGTCACCGTGTCGGTGCTGCCCGTCGCGGGCAGGCCGCGCTTGCCCTGGAAGCCCTTCACCGCCGTGGTGGTGACCGGCCCGTACGTCCCCGTCGGCTTGTCGTCGAACCAGCCGATCTGCGCCAGCCGGGCCTGCAGCTCGCGCACCTGCTCACCCTTGGCGCCAGGGGCCATCAGGACTTCGGGCGCGGGCTTCGTGGTGGACGCCGAAGGGGACGGCGTGTGCGACGGCTCGGCCGGCTTCGACGGGGCCGGCGAGGCGGACGGCGTCGGCGACTGCGACGTCGGCCCCGACGTGGGAGCCGCGCTCGGCTTGCTGTCGGCGGGGGGCGCGTCCGCCGCGGCCTCCGCCTTGCAGCCGGCGGTCACGGCCGCCACGACCAGCGCCGCCGCCGCGGCCAGCGTTCTCATCCCGATGTTCTTCCTGAGCATGATCGCCCCCCTTTGTCTCTGTGCCTGGTGAGACAAATCCCCGTCCTGCCCGGTTGCGCGATCCCGCGCATCATGGGGGTAACAGTTGGGGGACGAGCGCGACACGGCGGCGTCGCGGCGGCGGGACGGAACCTCGTCGCGGTGAGACGGAACCGCGTCGTGGCGGCGACACGGACCGCGCCGTCGCGGCGGCCTGTGAGCAAGGTCCCAGCGCGTGGCTCTCCATCCGCCGCACGCTCGCCGCTACAGTCCGTCGCAGTATTTGTTACCTGTCAGTAGCTCCAGCGGGAGGCACAGTCACATGGCGCGCGAGTCCGAGTCGGGACTGCCCATCGAGCCGGTCTACGGGCCGGAGGACCTGGAAGGCTGGGACCCCGCGGAGAAGCTGGGCCGGCCGGGCAAGTACCCCTTCACCCGCGGCGTCTATCCGTCGATGTACACCGGCCGGCCCTGGACCATGCGCCAGTACGCGGGCTTCGGCACCGCCGTCGAGTCCAACGCCCGCTACAAGGAGCTCATCTCCCACGGCACGATGGGTCTGTCCGTCGCCTTCGACCTGCCGACCCAGATGGGCCACGACTCCGACGCCCCGATCGCACACGGTGAGGTCGGCAAGGTCGGCGTCGCCATCGACTCCATCGACGACATGCGCATCCTGTTCGGCGGCATCCCGCTGGACAAGGTCTCCACGTCGATGACGATCAACGCCCCCGCCGCCCTCCTTCTCCTCCTCTACCAACTGGTCGGCGAGGAGCAGGGCGTGCCCGCGGACCAGCTCACCGGCACCATCCAGAACGACGTGCTCAAGGAGTACATCGCCCGCGGTACGTACATCTTCCCGCCCAAGCCGTCGCTGAGGCTGATCGCGGACATCTTCAAGTACTGCAGGGCCGAGATCCCGAAGTGGAACACCATTTCGATCTCCGGCTACCACATGGCGGAGGCCGGGGCCTCGCCGGCGCAGGAGATCGCGTTCACCCTCGCCGACGGCATCGAGTACGTCCGTACCGCCGTCGCCGCCGGGATGGACGTCGACGACTTCGCGCCGCGACTGTCCTTCTTCTTCGTCGCGCGGACGACCATCCTCGAGGAGGTCGCCAAGTTCCGCGCCGCCCGCCGCATCTGGGCGCGGGTGATGAAGGAGGAGTTCGGCGCGAAGAACCCGAAGTCGCTGATGCTGCGCTTCCACACGCAGACGGCCGGGGTGCAGCTCACCGCCCAGCAGCCCGAGGTGAACCTCGTCCGGGTCGCCGTGCAGGGCCTCGCCGCGGTGCTCGGCGGCACTCAGTCGCTGCACACCAACTCCTTCGACGAGGCCATCGCGCTGCCGACGGACAAGTCCGCCCGCCTCGCGCTGCGCACCCAGCAGGTGCTCGCGTACGAGACCGACGTGACCGCGACCGTCGACCCCTTCGCGGGTTCGTACGTCGTGGAGAAGATGACCGACGACGTCGAAGCGGCCGCGCTCGCGCTGATGGAGCGCGTCGAGGACCTGGGCGGCGCGGTCAACGCCATCGAGCGGGGCTTCCAGAAGAACGAGATCGAGCGCAGCGCCTACCGCATCGCCCAGGAGACCGACTCCGGCGAGCGGGTCGTCGTCGGCGTCAACCGCTTCACGCTGGAGACGGAGGAGCCGTACGAGCCGCTCCGCGTCGACCCGGCGATCGAGGCGCAGCAGGCGGAGCGGCTGGCGAAGCTCCGCTCCGAACGCGACCAGCCGGCCGTCGACGCGGCGCTCGCGGAGCTGAAGAAGGCCGCGCAGGGCACGGACAACGTGCTCTATCCGATGAAGGACGCGCTGAAGGCGCGCGCCACCGTCGGCGAAGTCTGCAACGCGCTGCGCGAGGTGTGGGGGACATACGTCCCCACCGACGCATTCTGAGACCAATGGGCGGAGTGTCGTACCCGTGTGCGACACTCCGCCCATGCTGGGTGTTACCGATCTGCCGACCTATCTCGCAGGCCTTGTCCTGATCATCCTGCTGCCGGGGCCGAACTCGCTGTACGTGCTCTCGGTCGCCGCGCGCCGGGGTGTGCGCACGGGCTACAAGGCCGCCGCCGGAGTGTGGTGCGGCGACACGGTGTTGATGGTGCTGTCGGCCGCGGGCGTGGCTTCGCTCCTGCAGGCGAACGCCCTGCTGTTCGGTATCGTGAAGTACGCGGGCGCCGGCTATCTGACCTGGCTGGCCATCGGGATGCTGCGCGCCGCCTGGTCGATGTGGCGCACCCGCCGTGAGCGGGTGGCCGAGGTGGTGGCGCCCGACACCTCGGGTGCGGTCGAGCGGCCGTTCCGCCGGGCGTTCGTGATCAGCCTGCTCAACCCGAAGGCGATCCTGTTCTTCATCGCCTTCTTCGTACAGTTCGTCGACCCGGCCTACGCGTATCCGGCTCTGTCCTTCACGGTGCTCGGGACGCTGGCGCAGCTCGCGTCGTTCCTCTACCTGACGCTGCTGATCTTCACAGGCACGCACCTGGCGGCCGCGTTCCGCCGCAGGCGGCGGTTGTCTGCGGGGGCGACGTCGGCGGCGGGTGCGCTGTTCCTGGGCTTCGCGGTGAAGCTGTCCCTCAGCGGCACGTGACGCTCTTGCCCGGGCGCTGCCCGGCTTGAGCCTGCAGTTCCTGTCGGGGCTCCGCCCCTCACCCCGCGCCTCGATCTCCCCCTACGGCCTGGGGGGGGGGGGGGGGGGGGGGGGGGCGGGGGCGCGGGGCGCGCGGAGTCCCCAACCGCCGGACGGGGTTAAAAGGCAGGCCCTAGGAGACCTGTTTTGGGAAGGGGGGGGTGGGGGGAAA
>NZ_JBVHTA010000058.1:0-28588 GCF_055566095.1 Streptomyces sp. NPDC027962 | reverse complement strand
TTTTGTTTGGTTGCTGCTTGTCGGAATTGTGGCTTTCTTGTGGGTCTCCCACCCCCCCCCCCCCTCTTACCCCCCCCCCTACTTCCTGGTGGCTGGGGCCCCCCCCCAGGACCCGGTACCGCGCTCCGCGCGACGTCCTCAATCGCCGGACGGGCTGACAAGTCAGCCCCGCGGAGCCCGGTTTCGGGAAGGGGAGGGTAGGGGAAAACACCCCGCGCAGCGGCCCCGCCCCTCGTCACCCCAGCGCCGCCACCCGCTTCAGGACCCGCCTCAGCCGTCGCCCGCGCCGCACCACGCGCCGTATCGCCTTGCCGCGCGGGACCGGCAGGCCGCCCGGGAGGCCGAGGATCGTCAGGCGGCGGCGCTTGAAGTAGCGTGCGGTGTGCGCGTCGAGGCTGCCGGCGAGCCAGCGTTCCGCCACCGGACGCAGATCCGGACGCAGCTGCGGCTGCATCGCGAAACCGACCGCGCCGATCAGCCCGGCGAGCTGCTCGTCGGCGTCCGCGGGCGCTCCCGCCTCGCCCGCCGCCAGGTCCGGCAGCAGCGCGTCGGCGAGTGTCACCGGCACCCGGTTGCTGTTCTGGTACGGGCTGAGCCGGTCAAGGAGGGGCTCCGTGCCGACCTTGGCGACGGGCGTGCCGTAGAAGGCGCCCGCGGTGAACAGCGCCGTGGAGAAGCAGCCCGCCACCAGGGCCGGACGCAGCTGCCTGAACAGCACCTCCGCCAGCAGCGGCCTCTCCAGGACGGTCAGTTCGACACCCAGCTTCTCGGCCTCGCGTTCCAGCGTCCGCGCCCAGGAAGCCGGGGCCGTCGGGTGCGGTTTGAACACGATCCGGCGGTGGCCGAGGGCGGC
Source organism: Streptomyces sp. NPDC027962 (assembly GCF_055566095.1). Taxonomy (NCBI): domain Bacteria; kingdom Bacillati; phylum Actinomycetota; class Actinomycetes; order Kitasatosporales; family Streptomycetaceae; genus Streptomyces; species Streptomyces sp. NPDC027962. The sequence goes on along the minus strand of NZ_JBVHTA010000058.1, from coordinate 27,735 downwards.
CGCGCCCGCCAGCATGCTGACGTGCAGGGCTTCTTCCTCCTCGGCCGTGATGATGTCCAGTGCCGCGAGGTACTGGCCGAGCAGCAGCGCCGGGCCTTCGGCGACGCCCTCGCAGGCGTCCGGCACGGTGTCGGAGAGTTCGGCGACGACCTTCACGAAGGCCTCGGTCGGCACGAGCTGCGGCTCGACCCCGAACTCCGCGAGCAGCAGCGGCTTCAGGCCCGGCACCAGGTCCAGGTGCAGCAGTCGCCGCACCCGCTCGCCGACCAGCGGGTCGATCTTGTTGCGGGTGGGGCCGTAGCTCATCAGGCCGTCCGCGTACACGTCGAGTGCCGCGTCGGGGAAGAGCTGCGCGATCGCCAGCGCCGGGTTGACCTGGATGGACTCGACGGCCAGCTCGATCCGGTCGTCGCCGAGGTCCCACAGCCGGCGCAGATAACGCTGCCACAGCGGGATGTCGTCGCTCCGCGGCGCCCAACCACCCGGGTGGAAGGGGGAGATGGTCTCGTTCCACGAGAGCACCTCATCGAAGCGGCCGCGCAGCTGCTCGAAGCCGGGCATCTGGTCCAGGGACGGGGTCGTCTCCGGTGTGACCGCGTTGTTGGACACCAGCAGCAGCCGGCGGTCGGCGGTGGCGAAGCCGCCGGTGTCGATCGCGGCGGCCAGCGTGGCGGCGCCGAAAAGGGAGGAGGCGAAGAAGATCTGGGTCGTAGCCATCAGGCTGCCGCCTCCGCGGACAGAGGGACGGGGCGCCTGCGCACCTTGCGCAGCCGGGACGCACGCTCGGCGTCCATCGAGTCGAGCGCGTCCTTCAGCACGTCCTGCGGCATGCGCTTCAGCGCGGCCGCGCTCATCGTGCGCAATTTCCGTGCCACGGCCGGTTCGTACCTTTCGATGGATCCCAGGTGATGGGAAATGAGGGCACAGTATGTGCGGACGGCCTTTGGCAGCAGTTTTTCCGATTCCGCGTCGCTCGCCGTTTCCTCGATGACCTGGTCGAATGCCTTGATGAAATCGAGCTGCCTGATGTCGCCGATCTGAGTGAGCGAAGAGGCGACTCCGCGCCGGTAGAAGATGCCCAGCCGGCTGATCACGGCGAATGAATCCGCCTCCCGGTGCAGCCGCCAGATCCAGGGCCGGTCCTCCGCGGTGCGCAGCCCGTGCGTGAAGTGCAGCAGTCCGCGGTCCACGAGCCGCCGGTGGTACATCCCGGCCCAGGCGTACGGGTAGTCGACCGCGGTGGAGCGGTCGGCGGGCAGGATCGCGTCGCGTGGTCGCAGCACCTCGCCGCGCCGGCCGAACGGCACCCGGTGGACCGTGCGGGCCCGTCCCGTGCACTGCACATGGTCGGTCCGCACGAAGTCGCAGCCGAGGTCCTCCATCGCGGCCAGCAGGCGCTCGTAGTGGCCGGGCGCCAGCCAGTCGTCGCCGTCGAGGAAGGTGAGGTACTCACCGTTCGCGGCGTCGAGGCCGGTGTTGCGGGCGGTCGCCAGCCCGCCGTTCTGCTCGTGTCTGATCAGGACCGCGCCCGGAAGCTCCCGCTCCGCCCGCTGCAGGATCTCCGGAGTTCCGTCCGTCGAACAGTCGTCGACGAGAACGAATTCGAAGTCGGCACGGGCATTCGCCTTCAGACTTCGCAGGGTGTCGGGGGCATATGTCTGCACGTTGTAGAACGGCACGATGACGGAGAGCTTAACCACCTGCGTGAGGCTAGGCGCGCCCCCGGCATTCGCATCGACGCACGGGAAGATGACAGGTGAACGGCGGGCATCGAATCTGTTAACCGGTTCGTTCATCGGCCTGCCACCCCGTCCGTAGACCCGCTGTTAACCCTTTGTTGCAGCTCAGTTGGGCCGCGAAACGAAATGCCTTCCTAACGTCCTCGACGTGCCAACAAGTACCAGCGAGGCCGTACGGGTCGCCGTACTCGCCGACTCCGACACCCGGTGGAAATGGGGCGCGCTCACCGCGCGCCGCATCGCACCGAGTACCTCCGTCGAGCTGAGCGGCTTCCTGCTGCGCGGCCGGGCCACACCCACGGCCCGCCAGCTCGCGGAAGTGGGCGTGCGCGCCGACGACCTGCGCGAGGTGACGGGGAACGAGTTCCTGCGGGCGATGCAGGACGAGCAGTACGACGTCGTCGTGCTCGCCCTGGTCGGCGGCGGCGTCCAGGCCATGCTGCACGGACTCGCCGCACTCGGCCTGGAGCGCCGGCCCGTCGTCGTCACCGGCTACGTCGGTGTCGTCTACGAGAAGCTCTCCGACGGACTGCTGCTGCGCCACGGCGCGGACGTCGTCCTCGCCAACTCCCGCCACGACGCGGACCGTTTCCGCGCCGTGTACGAGGGAGTGGGCGCCGACACGGGCGCCGTCACCGAGGCCGCGCTGCCGTTCCTCGGCGGCACGCCCTACCGGGCGGAGGACGGCCGCGACACCGTCGTCTTCGCCGTCCAGCCGTCCGTGCCGGAAACGCGCGCCGACCGTACGTACCTGCTGCGCAGGCTCGTCGAGCACGCACGGCTGCACCCCCGCCGCGAGGTGCTGCTCAAGCTCCGCTCCAAGCCGGGCGAGCACACGACCCACCTCGAAGAGCTCCCGTACCAGAAGCTCGCCGACAGGCTTCCCGGCGGGCTGCCGCCCAACTTCCGTCTGGTGTACGGGCACATGGGTGAGGTGCTGGACCGCACCGACCTCCTGGTCACCGTGTCGTCCACCGCCGCACTCGAAGCCCTGCACCGCCGCATCCCCACCGCCGTCCTCACCGACCTCGGGGTGCGCGAGGCGCTCGGCAACCACCACTTCCTCGGCTCGGGCCTGCTCGCGTCCTGGGACCAGCTCGACGGCGGCCACCGCCCCACCCCCGACAGCGACTGGCTGTCACGCCAGGGCGTCGCCGCCGACGGCTCGTACGACAGCGCCTTCGACGAGGCCCGCACGCGGGTCGCCGAACTGCTGCTGGGGCCCGGGCTGCCGCCGCTCGCGCCGTACTACACGCCCACCACCGCGCCCGGGTACCTGCCTGCCCTCCTCGCCCGCCACCACCTCGCCCCCGACGGAACACCACTGGCCGGCGCGGTGCCGAAGGCCGAGGTCACCGGCGTACGGCGAGTGGTGCGCGACGCGGTGCGCGGGGCCGCGCGCGGCGCCTACCGCCACGGCGTGCAGCGCGTCGCCCCTGTCATCCGCCGGATGGGCGAGCTGTGACCGCCATGGCCGCGACCCCCCTCGAACCCTCTGCTCAGGAGCCACCGATGACCGTTCTCGCCGTGATCCCCGCCCGTGGCGGATCGAAGGGCGTCCCGGCCAAGAACCTGGCCGCGGTGGGCGGCGTACCGCTCGTCGCGCGGGCCGTCCGCGCCTGCCTCGACGCCCCGCTGGTCACCCACGTCGCCGTCTCCACCGACGACCCGCAGATCGCCGCCGTCGCCCGCGGCGCCGGCGCCGAGGTCGTGCAGCGGCCCGCCGCCATCGCCGGGGACACCGCCACCAGCGAGGCGGCCGTCCTGCACGCCATGGACGCGCACGAGGCCGTGCACGGCGCACCCGTCGACGTGGTCCTGCTCGTCCAGTGCACCAGCCCCTTCATCGCCCGTGAGGACATCGAGGGCGTCGCCCGCGCCGTCGCCCTGGACGGCGCCGACAGCGCCGTGACCGTGGCGCCCTTCCACGGCTTCGTGTGGCGGGAGACCGACGGGGCCGACGAAGCATCCGAGGCACCGGAGGGCAGCGCGGAGCAGGCCGGCGGCGGCACCTCCGTACTCGTCGGGACCGCCTCGGACACCGGTACCGGCTACGGCGTCAACCACGACTCCTCCTTCCGGCCCCGCCGGCAGGACCGCCCCCAGGACTTCCTGGAGACCGGTGCCGCGTACGCCATGTCCGCGACCGGCTTCCGCGAGGCGGGCCACCGGTTCTTCGGCCGTACGGCACTCGTACGGACCGACCCGGCACGCGTCCTCGAGGTCGACGACCCGCACGATCTCGCCCGCGCCCGCGCGCTGGCACCGCTGCTCGACACCGCCGCGCTGCCCGCCCGCGAGGACATCGACGCCGTCGTCCTCGACTTCGACGGCACCCAGACCGACGACCGGGTCCTCATCGACGCCGACGGACGCGAGATCGTCTCCGTCCACCGCGGCGACGGACTCGGCGTCGCCCACCTGCGCAAGGCCGGCCTGGACCTGCTGATCCTGTCCACCGAGCAGAACCCGGTCGTCGCCGCCCGCGCACGCAAGCTCAAGATCCCCGTCCTGCACGGCATCGACCGCAAGGACCTCGCGCTCAAGCAGTGGTGCGAGGAGCGGGGGCTCGCCCCCGAGCGGGTGCTTTACGTCGGCAACGACGTCAACGACCTGCCGTGCTTCCACCTCGTCGGCTGGCCCGTGGCCGTCGCGAGTGCGCACGACTCCGTACGCGCCGCCGCCCGTGCCGTCACTGCCACGCCCGGCGGCGAGGGAGCGATCCGAGAGATCGCCGCCTGGCTCCTCGGCCCGACGCTCACCCTCCCCGACACCCCTGCCACCACCCACTGATCACCAAGTCCCCCAAGAAGTAAGGAACCACCCCCATGAGCACGTCCCGCCTCCGCACCCTCGGCAACAAGACCGCGGGCCCCGGCCACCCCGTCTACATCACCGGCGAGATCGGCATCAACCACAACGGTGACCTGGACAACGCCTTCGCCCTGATCGACGCCGCCGCCGAGGCCGGCTGCGACGCGGTCAAGTTCCAGAAGCGCACCCCGGAGATCTGCACCCCGCGCGACCAGTGGGACATCGAGCGCGACACCCCCTGGGGCCGGATGACGTACATCGACTACCGTCACCGCGTCGAGTTCGGCGAGGACGAGTACCGCCAGATCGACGAGCACTGCAAGAAGCGCGGCATCGACTGGTTCGCCTCCCCGTGGGACACCGAGGCCGTCGCCTTCCTCGAGAAGTTCGACGTCCCGGCCCACAAGGTGGCCTCCGCCTCGCTCACCGACGACGAGCTGCTGCGCGCCCTGCGGGCCACCGGCAAGACGGTCATCCTCTCCACCGGCATGTCGACCCCGAAGCAGATCCGTCACGCCGTAGAGGTCCTCGGCAGCGACAACATCCTGCTCTGCCACGCCACGTCGACCTACCCGGCCAAGGCCGAGGAGCTCAACCTGCGGGTCATCAACACGCTGATGGCGGAGTACCCGAATGTCCCGATCGGCTACTCCGGCCACGAGACCGGTCTGCAGACCAGCCTCGCCGCCGTCGCCCTCGGCGCCGCCTTCGTCGAGCGCCACATCACCCTCGACCGCGCCATGTGGGGCTCCGACCAGGCCGCCTCCGTCGAGCCGCAGGGCCTCACCCGCCTGGTCCGCGACATCCGCACCATCGAGGAAGCCCTCGGCGACGGCGTCAAGAAGGTCTACGACTCCGAGCTCGCGCCCATGAAGAAGCTGCGGCGCGTCGCGGGCGTCGTCGCCGAGGCGGGCGACCGTGAGCCGGCCGCGGTCTGACCACGGCCACGCCGCCCTGCCGCGCCGCCGCATCGGGGGACACCCCCGGCGCGTGTGCGCGCTCCGCGCGGAGACCGCGCCGCAGCGGCGGCACGACGCCCCGGTCACGGTCCGGTCCGCCGCGCGCCCGGGGCCCGGCCACGGGTGCTCCGGCTCCCGCGTAGGCCGGCCCCCGCGGTCGGCAGCAACCACGGACGGCCCCGCGCGGGGCCGTCGACGACCCCGGCTGTACGCCGGCCCGGCATCACGAGGTGACAACCGATGAATCTCGCCTTCGTCGAGAGCCCGGTCCAGCTCCTGAACGTCCTGGAGTGGGCCCACGCCGCGCCGAACGCACCCGGGCCCGACGGCCTGACCCTGGTCGTGCTGTCGCCCACGGACCCCATGTCGCGTGGCCAGCTGCGCCGGATGGCGGAGCTGGCCCGCGGCGAGGGTTTCGCCGTCCGCTGGCAGGAGGCCCGCGGCGGGATGGGCGCGCCGCTGCGCACGGTGCGCGAGCTCGGCCCCATGCTGCGCCGCGCCGAGCGCATCGTCATAGGAGACCCGTTCTCCCGGTACGTCCAGCTCCTGCTGACCCTCGTCGGCCGGAAGAACGTGACCGTGGTGGACGACGGCACGGCGACCATGGAGTTCGTCGCGCAGGTCACCCGCGGGGAACAGCTGGTGCGCTGGCACCGGCGCGGCGGCCGCCGCGGCCCGCGCGAGCTGGTGCTCGCGCCGGTGACCTTCCTGGCCAGGCGCCGGCTCACCCCCTCCAAAGCTCGGTCGGTCGAGGTCTTCACCTCGATGCCCGTCGAGCCGGCACAGGGAATCACGGTCACGCCAAACGACTTCGCGTGGACCCGGGCCCGCTTCGGTCCGCCGACGATCACCAAGAGCGCGGACATGGTCGGGACCTCCCTGGTGGAAACCGGGGTCGTCGACCTGGGGCAGTACCTGGAGGCCGTCTCGTCCCTGGCCCGCACCCACGGCGCGACCCGCTACTTCGCGCACCGCCGCGAGAGCACGGACAAACTGCACCGGCTGGCCGCGGAGACGGGCCTCGAGGTGGTCCGCCCGGATCTGCCGCTGGAGCTGATCGCCCGGCGCGGCCCGATCGGCGCAACGGTCCTGAGCTTCCCCTCGACCGTCGTCCACACCTTGCCGCTCGCCCTGGCGGGCACGGGAATCAAGGTGGCCGTGTGCGACATCGCACCCGAATGGCTCAAGGAGAACGCTTCGCCCCGCGCCCAGGGCTTCCTGGCCGGGGTCACGGGCACGGCCCGCGATGTGCAACGGCTGCCCGCGCCCGCTTGAAGGAGGCGGAAGTGAGCGGACGACCACGGTCCGGAAAGGGAAGATCGACTCAAGACCGAGTTGGGTGAGTTTACCCACTGAGGCAAGGCATCAATCGCCGTGTGACCAAAAATGTGTCCCCTAAGAGGCTGATGTTTTGTTGATCGCACGGCAGTTGAAGCGCGAAGGGGCATACCCTTCACTGGGTGAACCAGTTGATGTCCCGCGAGTCCGAAGAAGTCGAACAGCCCGGCGCAGTCGCGCTGCCCGGCACGCTGTCCGAATCGCTGCGCGCCGAACTGATCGCGTTCCGGCGCGACTTGCACATGCACCCCGAGCTCGGCAACCAGGAGTTCCGCACCACCGCAGTGATCAAGGCGCGCCTCGAGAAGGCCGGGCTCCGGCCCCGCGTCCTCGCCGCGGGAACGGGCCTGATCTGCGACATCGGAACGCCGGCCCCGGGCGCCTTGCTGCCCTTCTTCGCGATCCGCGCCGACATCGACGCCCTGCCCATCCCCGACACCAAGATCGGCGTCCCCTACCGCTCCACCGTGCCCGACCGCGCCCACGCCTGCGGCCATGACGTGCACACCACCGTGGCGCTCGGCGCGGGGCTCGTCCTCGCCGACCTCGACCGGCAGGGACTGCTGACGCAGCCCGTCCGGCTGATCTTCCAGCCGGCGGAGGAAGTACTGCCCGGCGGCGCGGCCGACGCGATCGAGTCCGGTGTCCTCGACGGCGTCAGCAAGATCATCGCCGTGCACTGCGACCCCAAGGTCGACGCGGGCGTCATCGGGCTGCGGCCCGGCCCCATCACATCGGCCTGCGACCGCCTCGAGGTCACCCTCGACGGCCCCGGCGGCCACACCGCGCGCCCCCACCTGACCACGGACCTGGTCACCGCGGCGGCGAAGATCGTCACCGACGTCCCCGCGCTGCTGGCCCGCCGCGTCGACGCGCGGTCCGGGCTCGCCGTCACCTGGGGCCGCATCGAAGCCGGCCACACCTGCAACGTCATCCCGCAGCACGCCGAACTCTCCGGCACCGTGCGCTGCCTCGACCTCCCGGGCTGGCGTGAGGCCCCCGACCTGGTGCACGCGGCGATCGACGAAATCGCGACCCTGCACCGGGCCAAGTCCCAGATCAACTACGTGCGGGGCGTGCCGCCGGTCGTCAACGACCCGGTCGTCACCGAACTGCTGCGCGACGCGCAGACCGCGCGGCGCGGAACGTACGCGATCGAGGACACGGAGCAGAGCCTCGGCGGCGAGGACTACTCCTGGTACCTGGAGCACGTTCCGGGCGCGATGGCCCGCCTCGGCGTCCGCGTCCCGGGCGACACGGTCCGCCGCGACCTGCACCGCGGGGACTTCGACGTCGACGAGGCGGCGATCACGGTGGGCGTCGAACTCTTCACGGCCGCGGCGCTTCTGGCGCTCTGACTGGGACGAGCGGCCCGGGGGCGCCGCGCTCTCAGGGGTGTGGTGTTCCCGGGTGTCTCCTGGTCCTTGGCCCGCCGTGGCGCGTGCTTTGCCCGGTCCGGGGGTGTGGTGTTTGCCGGGGTGCCCGGCTTCCACGAGGTCTACAGCTACTTCCAGGCCGGGGGGGGGGCAGCACCTCGACAGATCGCTCCTGGTCAAGATCGTCGTCGCACCCGCGTCGGGCACCACCCGCGAAGACCGCCCCCTACTCGACGAAACCGGCTTTGCCGTCTCTTTACAACCCGCTTGGCCGCCGCCTCGTCTCTCCGCTCGATCCGTCACTCAGCCCGCCGCGTACCGGAGGTACCGGGCGGACCGACGAAAGAGAGCGATTCGATGCGCCGAACTGTCCTCAGCGCCCTGACACTTGCCTGCACCGCCGTGCTGGTGACCACCGCGCCCGCGTTCGCCGACGGGCCGTCGCCCAGCCCGACCGCCACGGCCACCACGGCTCCGAGCGCCGAACCGACCAGGCCGCCGGCCACCACCGACCCCAGCGCCGAACCGACCCGGGTGCCGACTCCCGTCCCCTCGACTCCCGGCACCGAGCCGACCCGGGCGCCGGCCCCGGGCCAGGTCTCCGTGGTGCCGAGCGGTGCGCCCGACACCGGAGTGACGACGGCGTCCTCGGAGTCCGGGGTCGACGGCAAGCTGATCGGCGGGGGCGCTGCCACGGTGCTCATCGCGGGCGGCGCGGCGTTCCACGTCGTACGGCGCCGGCAGGCGACCGGGGCATGACCCCGCTCTCCAGGCGCGCGTTCACCACGGCGGCACTGGGCTCGCTGCTCGTGGGATGCGGCGGTCACGGGGGTGGTGAGGACGCGACCGCAGGCCCCTGCGGCCGGCGACAGCACCGGCCGGCCTCCGCGAAGTCGGGCCAGTCCCTGCGGCGTTCGGCGCCGGTCGGGCTGCGCATCCCGGCCATCGACGTCGACACCCCGGTCATACGGCTGGGCCTGGCACCGGACGGCGGCGTGCAGGTGCCCCCGATCACGGCGCACGACCGGGCGGGCTGGTACCAGCACTCGCCGGCACCGGGTCAGGTCGGTCCGTCGGTGATCCTCGGCCATGTCACGGTCGGGGCGCACGGGGACGGCGTCTTCCGCCACCTGTCGCGCCTGCAACGGGGCGACCGGATCGAGGCACGCCTGGAGAACGGAACGGAGGCGGAGTTCGCCGTCAGCGCCGTACGGACGGTCGCCAAGGCGGACTTCCCGGCAGACGACGTCTACGGGGACGTGAACCGCCCGGAGTTGCGGCTGATCACGTGCGGTGGCCCCAGTACCGGCGACGAGTACCGCGACAACGTGATCGTCTTCGCCGAGCTGAGCGCCACGACCCCCTGACCCGCCCGCAGAACGGATCCCGGGGCCGTAGGAACGTACGCCGACGGCCCGGCATCCTCTTCTCCGACGGCCCCCACGACCATGGAGAGCCTTGAAACGGTCCCGCGACACGGCAGCGTCCGAGCTGTTCGCCGCCCTCTACCCGCGTCTCGCCGGCTGGTGCCGCCGTCTCGTCGACGACGACGAGACGGCCCACGAGATCGCCTCGGAGGCGTTCACCCGGCTCTGGGCCCGCTGGACGAAGGTGGAGGAACCCCGCGGCTTCCTCTACGTCACCGCGGCCAACCTCGTCCGGGACCACTGGCGCAAGCTGGAGCGCGAGCGCAAGGCCATGCGCCGCGTGACGTCGGAGGCCGCCGTCCGCCCCCACCCCGAACAGGCCGACCCGTCAGTGCGCCTGCTGGTGCAGTCTCTGCCGGAACGAGTCCGCGTCCCGATCCTCCTCCACTACTACGCTGACATGCCGATCCGGGAGGTGTCCGCGCTGACCGGACGCAAGGAAGGAACCGTCAAGGCCGACCTCCACGCGGCCCGCGAACTGCTCCGTGTCCACCTGAGGAGAAGCCTTGACCACATGCATTGACGACGGCCCGGGGTACGACCCCGACGACCCCCTGGCGGTGATCCTCCGGCCCGCCTCCGACCACCTCGCTGTGCCCCCCGGACGCTACGAGACGATCCGCCGCACCGCGACCCGCCGCCGACTGTTCCGCGCAGCGGTCGGCGTCGGCCTGGCCTCCGCCGTCGCCGCCCTCATCGCCCTGCCGCTCCACCTGACGGCACCCGGCACACCCACGTCGCCGACGGTCCCGCTGGCCCCGCCGCCCGCAAGCAGCCCGACGCCGCCCGCGACCCCGCCGGCGTCCCCGAGCCCGTCCGTACCGGCGAGCCCGCGGACCGACGAGTCCCGCACTCCGGGCAGCTCGACGGCCCGCCCCACCCGCGAACCGTCGGCGGAACCGGCTCCGGCACAGGAACCGACATGGCCACCGGCCTCGCCCTCGGCGAGCCGGTAGGAGCACGCCGAGCGGCCGCCTCATGACCAGGGGCTACGCGGAGATCGCTGCTATACCACCCGGCGGGACACCATCCGCCGAGCGACACGGACCCCGGACGCCACGCCACCCGGGCCGGGCCAAGTAGGAGACCCCCGCCACGGCACAGCGTTGGCCGACACGCCGACGTAACGTCGCTCGGCGGGACCGCGTCGTTACGGGGTGCACAACCTGGAAGCCGCCCGCCAGAGGGCTTAACGACGATCCGGTAACGACTGATGAACGGGTCTTTAACTGACATCTACGCGCGTTACGATCGCCGAAACCCAGCGCCGGAAGTGGCGCTTTCGGTCAGGTTTAAAGGAGCCCCCCAGTGCGCCGGATCACCAGGATCGCCACCGTGGGCATCGCGTCCGCGGCTCTCGCACTGTCTGCCACCGCGTGTGGCAGCACGTCGTCGTCCGAGTCGAGCGGCTCGGACGACAAGGGCGGCAAGGCCGCCATCGCGTACGACATCGGTGGCCGCGGCGACCAGTCGTTCAACGACGCCGCCTTCGCGGGCCTGGAGAGGGCCGAGAAGGAACTCGACATCAAGGGCAGCGAGGCCGAGCCCAGTGAGGGAGAGGGCGACCCGGACAAGATCCAGCGCCTCACCGCTCTGGCTCGCGCCGGCAACAACCCCGTGATCGGTGTCGGTTTCGCCTACGCGCCCGCCATCGCGGAGGTCGCCCCGAAGTTCCCGAAGACCACCTTCGGTCTCATCGACGACACCTCCAAGACCGGCGAGAACATCGCCAACCTGGTCTTCAACGAGGAGCAGGGCTCCTACCTGGCCGGCGTCGCCGCCGCCAAGGTGACCAAGACCGACACCGTCGGCTTCATCGGCGGCGTCGAGACCCCGCTGATCAAGAAGTTCGAGGCGGGCTTCGTCCAGGGCGTCAAGGACACCAACAAGGACGTCAACGTCAAGGTCCAGTACCTGACGCAGCCGCCGGACTTCGGTGGCTTCTCGAAGCCGGACCTCGGCAAGGCCGCCGCGCAGGGCCAGCTCGACGCGGGCGCCGACGTGATCTACGCGGCTGCGGGCCTCGCGGGCTCCGGTTCGATCGAGGCGACCGCCAAGGCCGGCAAGTGGGCCATCGGCGTCGACTCGGACCAGTACAACCAGAAGGGTCTGGCCGCCTACAAGGCTCAGATCCTGACCTCGGTCACCAAGAACGTCTCGGGTGCCGTGTTCAACCTGATCAAGTCGGTCGAGGACGGCAAGCCGCAGACCGGTGAGGTCCGTTACGGCCTCGAGGACGACGGCGTGGCGCTGTCCCGCTCGAACCCGGCCTTCACCAAGATGTCGGACGTCGTCACGGCGGTCGACAAGGCCAAGGCCGACATCACCGCCGGCAAGATCAAGGTCAAGACCGCTCCGTAACCGAGCGGCCGGTACCGCAGGTCCGCGGGCCCGGGGCGTGAGCCCCACGGCCCGCGGACCGGTTTCGGCCCCCGGGTTCTGGTATTCGGGAACGCTACGCGCGTAGAGGGCCTTCAGGCACGATAACTTCGCCACGCCCCCCATGACCACCACAGCCCACCCCTTCCGCCTGCCCTCCCGCTCCTTCCCGCCAAGGAGAGTGCGTCATCAACGCGTCCAGCCCTCCTGCCGCCGTAGAACTGCGCGGCATTACCAAGCGCTTCCCCGGCGTCGTCGCCAACCACGACATCGACATCACCATCCGTCAGGGCACCGTGCATGCCCTCGTCGGTGAGAACGGTGCCGGCAAGTCGACCCTGATGAAGATCCTCTACGGCATGCAGAAGCCGGACGAGGGGACCATCGCCATCGACGGCGACCAGGTCACCTTCTCGAGCCCCGCCGACGCCATCGCACGCGGCATCGGCATGGTGCACCAGCACTTCATGCTGGCCGACAACCTGACCGTCCTGGAGAACGTCGTTCTCGGCGGCGAGAAGCTGTACGGCATCGGCGCCAGGGCCCGGAAGAAGATCCAGGAGATTTCCGACGCGTACGGGCTGAACGTGCGCCCCGACGTGCTCGTCGAGCAGCTCGGTGTCGCCGACCGCCAGCGCGTCGAGATCCTCAAGGTCCTCTACCGCGGCGCCCGCACGCTGATCCTCGACGAGCCGACCGCCGTGCTCGTCCCGCAGGAGGTCGACGCGCTCTTCGACAACCTGCGCGAGCTCAAGGCCGAGGGCCTCACCGTCATCTTCATCTCGCACAAGCTGGGCGAGGTGTTGTCGGTCGCCGACGAGATCACCGTCATCCGCCGCGGTACGACGGTGGGCACCGCCGACCCCAGGAGCACCACGACCAAGCAGCTCGCCGAGCTGATGGTCGGCACCGAGCTCCCGTCGCCGGAGACCCGCGAGTCGACGGTCACCGACATCCCGATGCTCAAGGTCGCCGACCTCAGGCTCACGGCCACCGACCCCGACGGGGTGATCCGCGAGGTCCTCGCCGGGATCGGCTTCACGATCCACAAGGGCGAGGTCATGGGCATCGCCGGTGTGGAGGGCAACGGCCAGACCGAGCTGATCGAGGCCCTGATCGGCCTGCGCGACCCCGACGGAGGTGTCATCACCCTCGACGGCGCCGACATCTCCCACGCACCGACCCGCAAGCGCCGCGAGGACGGCATCGGCTACATCCCGGAGGACCGGCACCGGCACGGATTGCTGCTGGAGTCCTCGCTGTGGGAGAACCGCATCCTCGGCCATGTGACGGAGAAGCCCAACAGCAAGAAGGGCCTGCTCGACCTCAAGGCCGCCCGCAAGGACACCGAGCGGATCGTCCGCGAGTACGACGTGCGTACTCCCGGCATCGAGGTCACCGCGGCCTCCCTGTCCGGTGGCAACCAGCAGAAGCTGATCGTCGGCCGCGAGATGAGCCACACGCCCAAGCTCCTGATCGCCGCCCACCCCACCCGCGGTGTGGACGTCGGCGCGCAGGCGCAGATCTGGGACCAGATCCGCGAGGCGCGCCACGAGGGGCTGGCCGTGCTGCTGATCTCCGCCGACCTGGACGAGCTCATCGGGCTCTCCGACACCCTGCGGGTGATGTACCGCGGCCATCTGGTCGCCGACGCCGACCCCGCCACGATCACCCCGGAGGAGTTGGGCTCCGCCATGACCGGTGCCGCGTCCGGCCACCTCGAGCACCACGAGAACGGTGAGAGCCGATGAAGAAGTTCGACAAGGACCGGCTGGTCCTGGGCCTGGCCGGCCCGGCGCTCGCCCTGGTCGTGGCCTTCCTGCTCACCTCCGTGGTGCTGCTCGTCTCGGACCTCAGCCCGGTCGAGCCGTACCGGCTGATGGTCCAGCAGGTCGAGTTCACCGATGTCCAGGTCCTGATCTTCAACCAGACCGGTATCTACTACCTGGCATCCCTGGCCGTCGCCATCGGCTTCCGGATGAACCTGTTCAACATCGGCGTCGACGGCCAGTACCGCCTCGCCGTCATGCTGGCCGCCGTCGTCGGTGCCGCCGTGGAACTGCCCGGACCGCTGCACATCCTGCTGATCCTGTTCGTCGCCATGGCCGTCGGCGCCTTCTGGGCCGGCATCGCGGGCATCCTGAAGACCACCCGCGGCGTGAGCGAGGTCGTCTCGACGATCATGCTCAACGCCATCGCGACGAGCCTGATCGCCTGGATGATCCTCCCGGCGAACCTGGGCGTGCGGCCGGAGGGTTCCAACGACCTGACCACGGGCGAGATCGCCGAGTCCGGCTGGTTCCCCGGCCTGGAACTCGAAGGCGGCACCATCTACGGCTTCACCTTCGTCGCCTTCGCGATGGGCATCGTCTACTGGTTCGTGCTGAACCGCACCCGCTTCGGCTTCGACCTGCGCGCCACCGGCGCCAGCACCACCGCCGCCCAGGCGAGCGGTGTCGACGCCAAGAGGATGATCCTCACCGCCATGCTGATCTCCGGCGCCATGGCCGGCCTGGCCGGTATGCCGATGCTGCTCGGCCAGACCCACACGTACAGCCTGAGCTTCCCGGTCGGCGTCGGTTTCACCGCCATCGGCATCGCCCTGCTCGGGCGCAACAACCCGATCGGCATCTTCTTCGCCTCGCTGCTCTTCGCCTTCCTGGACAAGACGGCGGAGGGCATCGGCCTGGAGGGTTACCCGAAGGAGCTCGCGGTGATCATGCAGGGCCTGATCGTGATCGCGGTCGTCGTGTCCTACGAACTGGTCCGGCAGTACGGGCTCCGCCGTCAGCAGCAGAAGGTCGGCGAGGAGCTTGCCGCGCAGGCCCGCAAGAAGAAGGAGGTGGCCGCGGCATGAGCGAGTCCACGAGCACGGTCTCGATGGCGAGCACCGCGCCCAAGAAGGGCGGCGGCCGCCGCAAGCTGTCCCTGCCTGTCATCCTGCTGATCATCGCGGGTGGACTCGCCCTGTTCTCCCTGGTGCGCGTCATCAGCGGCGCGAACGACCTCACCTCCGTCGGCCAGGTCTCCGGCGCGCTCCAGCTCGCCGTGCCGATCGGCCTCGCCGGACTCGGCGGTCTGTGGGCGGAGCGGGCCGGTGTCATCAACATCGGCCTCGAGGGCATGATGATCCTCGGCACTTGGTTCGGCGCCTGGGCGGGCTACCAGTGGGGGCCGTGGACAGGTGTCGTCCTCGGCATCGTCGGCGGTGCGCTGGGCGGTCTGCTGCACGCGGTGATGACGGTGACCTTCAAGGTCAACCACATCGTCTCCGGTGTCGCCATCACCATCCTGGCCACCGGTCTCACCCGGTACATGTCGAACTTCACCTTCGCCGAGACCGAGGGCGGCTCCTCCAAGCAGTCCCCTCGCATCGACGCGATCGACCGCATCACGATCCCCGGACTCTCCGACTGGCTGGGCGATCTCCAGGCGAAGCACTGGTTCTTCGTGTCCGATCTGGCGGGCGTGCTCGGCGGCCTGATCACCAACCTGTCGCTGCTGACCGTCGTCGCGCTGCTGCTCGTCCCCGGCACCTGGTGGGTGCTGTGGCGGACCAGCTTCGGTCTGCGCCTGCGCTCCTGCGGTGAGAACCCGGTCGCCGCCGAGTCGCTCGGCGTCAACGTCTACAAGTACAAGTACATCGCCGTGATCGTCTCCGGCGGACTGGCCGGCCTCGGCGGCGCTTTCCTCGCGATCATCACCGGCATCTACCAGGAGGGGCAGACCGGCGGCCGCGGCTACATCGGTCTCGCCGCGATGATCTTCGGTAACTGGATGCCGGGCGGCATGGCGCTGGGCGCGGGCCTGTTCGGCTTCACCGACAGCCTCAAGCTGCGCGGCGGTGCGGTGAACGTCCACGCGATGCTGCTGCTGTTGGCGATCCTGCTGCTGATCGCGGTCGTCTGGATGCTGTGGAAGCGGAAGTACCTGCAGGCCGCGGTCTCCGCGGTGTTCTCCGCGCTGCTCTTCACCTGGTACGCGCTCACCGACGTGCTGCCCAGCCAGTTCGTCGACGCCGCCCCGTACGTCGCCACGCTCCTCGTACTGGCGGTGTCCGCGCAGCGGCTGCGGATGCCCAAGGCCAACGGCCAGCCGTACTTCAAGGGCCAGGGCAAGTGACCGACGACGCCGCCTTCGACTGGGAGGCCCTGCGGGTACGGGCGCGTGAGGCGATGTCCCACGCGTACGCCCCCTACTCGGGCTTCCCGGTCGGGGTGGCCGCGCTCGTGGACGACGGCCGCACGGTGACCGGCTGCAACGTCGAGAACGCCTCTTACGGGATCGGACTGTGCGCCGAGTGCGGTCTCGTCTCGCAGCTCCAGGCCACCGGCGGCGGCCGGCTGACGCACTTCACCTGCGTCGACGGCCGCGGCGAGCTGCTGGTGCCGTGCGGCCGCTGCCGGCAGCTGCTGTACGAGTTCGGCGGGCCCGGACTGCTGCTGGACACCCCGGCCGGGGTCCTGCCGCTGTCCGAGATGCTGCCGCAGGCCTTCGGGCCGGGCCACCTCCGCTGAGCTCCATCTCGCGGCCCTTCCGCTGCCCTGTGGAAGGGCCGCTCCCTTAATCTCTCTCTATGCGCGTAGAGCGCGGGCACACCAACCTGGAGGACATGCCATGGACGTCATCTCCGTCATCCGCACCAAGCGGGACCGAGGCGAACTGACCCCGGAGCAGATCGACTGGGTCATCGACGCCTACACCCGCGGCGAGGTCGCCGACGAGCAGATGTCGGCGCTGGCCATGGCCATCCTCCTCAACGGCATGAACCGCACGGAGATCGCCCGCTGGACCGCCGCGATGATCGCCTCCGGCGAGCGGATGAACTTTGACACCCTCTCCCGTCCCACCGCCGACAAGCACTCCACGGGCGGCGTCGGCGACAAGATCACCCTGCCGCTCGCCCCGCTGGTCGCCGCCTGCGGCGCGGCCGTGCCGCAGCTGAGCGGCCGTGGCCTCGGCCACACCGGCGGCACGCTCGACAAGCTGGAGTCCATCCCCGGCTGGCGGGCACTGCTCTCAGGCGAGGAGATGCTGCACGTCCTCGACACCACCGGAGCGGTCATCTGCGCGGCCGGCGACGGGCTCGCCCCCGCAGACAAGAAGCTGTACGCGCTGCGCGACGTCACCGGCACGGTCGAGGCGATCCCGCTGATCGCGTCCTCGATCATGTCGAAGAAGATCGCGGAGGGCACCGGCTCGCTCGTCCTGGACGTCAAGGTCGGCACCGGCGCGTTCATGAAGAACCTCGAGGACGCCCGCGAACTCGCCTCCACCATGGTCGCCCTCGGCACCGACAGCGGCGTGAAGACCGTCGCGCTGCTCACCGACATGTCCACCCCCCTCGGTCTCACCGCGGGCAACGCCCTCGAGGTCCGCGAGTCCGTCGAGGTCCTCGCCGGCGGCGGCCCCGCCGATGTCGTCGAGCTGACCCTCGCGCTCGCCCGCGAGATGCTCGACGCGGCAGGCATCAAGGACGCCGACCCGGCGAAGGCCCTCGCCGACGGCTCCGCGATGGACGTCTGGCGCCGCATGATCGCCGCCCAGGGCGGCGACCCGGACACCACGCTGCCCGTCGCCCGCGAGCAGCACGTCGTCACAGCCCCGTCCTCGGGCGTCCTCACCCGGCTCGACGCCTACGACATCGGCATCGCCGCCTGGCGTCTCGGCGCCGGCCGCGCCCGCAAGGAGGACCCGGTCCAGGCGGGCGCGGGTGTCGAGCTGCACGCCAAGCCGGGCGACACGGTGAAGGCCGGCGAGCCGCTGCTCACGCTGCACACGGACACCCCGGAGAAGTTCGACTACGCGCTGACGTCCCTGGAGGCCGCGTATGACATCGCCCCGGCAGGCACGGACTTCACGGCGAACCCGATTGTGCTGGACCGCATCGCCTGACCTCGGGCGCCGCCGCGATGAGTTCTCGACGCGGCGGCGGTCATCACCGTGTGGAAGCCGTACAGCCTGCCGTCATGCACATCACCGGGAGGATCACCCCGAATGATGTGCCACTCCTCTGCGAGGAGATCCGCCGCCTGCTCCGTCACCACGGAACGGGCGGCGCTCCTCCCGCCGAGGTGTTCTGCGACATCGGCGGACTCGCACAGGTGAACCTGGCCACCGTCGACGCCTTGGCGCGCCTGCACCTTGCCGCGCGTCTTCAGAGCAGCCGGCTCCGGCTTCGCAACGCCGGGCCCGAACTGCTCACCCTCCTCGACCTGGTGGGCCTTCCGGAACTGGCCGAGGCCGCTTGACAGGCGTTTCCGGCCAAGGGGACGCGTGCGTAGAAGTGCTGCGGGGACCTCTGCGCTCTTTCACCACGACGCGCAGGTGCCGACGAAGCAGGTGACGGCACGCCAGGCATCCGGAAGCGTGCGCGTACCGTCCGTGCGGGCGGCTTCGGCCTGTGATCAGCGACTGGACGCCTGCAGCCCACGCGCGCGGTGACACTGAGCGCGATCACCACGAACGGCATGGCGTCCCGTCGGGCGCGCGAGGGGGGGAGGGGGAGCCCCGACCGGAGATCGGGCTGCCCGCTGATTTCCCTTCCGGCCGTGCTCGGCGCGCTGCAGGACAGGCTGGAACGAACTCCTGGAACTCGACTGTTTGTTCGTTGCCTTGGCCTCCAATATCGTTCGCGTCAGAAGACCCAGAAGCGGACCTCGGGGGAACAACGTGTCGTTCGATGACGAGTGGGCGCAGCTCAAGGCGGACGGGGACGCCGGAGAGCGTGCGGTGATGCAGCTCAACGGCGTCCCAGGGATGGATCCCGGTGGCCCCCACTACGGGGCGTACCCGGGCAGTTCCAACTACATCGTGCACGACGACGTGCTCGGTCGGATCGGCCACGACGCCTTCCGGCTCTTCAGCGGCATGGAAGTGAGCGGCAAGCATGCGCAGGTTGAAAGCGACGCCGCAGCCGCAAGCCTCAAGGGCGACGGCTTCGATTCGGGCGGCGCGCCGGCCGAGGTGAACAAGGTGTGGCAGACGCAGGTCACCACGCTTCTCCAAGCCTGCGCTCATATATCCAATCACCTTGACTACTCGACCAAGTCGAACAAGGAGACAGAAAGCTGGATCGAGACCAGTATGAAGTCGGTCAACGCGTCCAAGATCAACGAATACTTCAAGTAAGGAATCAGCATGCCCTCGTTTGAAGAGCTTCTGAACATGAAGTTGGGGCCGCTCGACTCCGCGGTGACTGACTGGACGCAGATGATCCCCTTGCTTGAGCGTCTCGAGGAGGACGCTGAAGGTATGGGCGCGCGTGCCGATGCGGCCGAGTGGCGCGGCGAGAACGCTTCGATCACGAAGCCCTTCGTTCGCAAGACGGCGAAGGAATTCCGGGATGCCGTAACCGAGGCGGAGAGTATCCGCGACCTTTTGAAGGACGCACACGCGAAGTTCAAAGCTGCGAAAGCAGATCTGAAGGCTGCCTATGACAACCCGCCCGAAGGTATCGTCATCTATCCCAACGGCGTTCTCAGTCATAGTGTTCATCCAGATCGGCGGGGTGCTGGCAGCAGACTGACGTGGTCGTGAATTCGGTGGGCGGACGTCGACGCATGCTCGCCGCCACCGCAGTGGCGAGCTGCCTGCTCGTTGCTGGACTCCTGGCATTCCTCGGACCTTGGTGGGGTGGTCGCGAGGAGGGCGAGGACCAGGCCTTCTTTTGCTGGGGAGCTGTGCCGCGGAGCGTCGTCGACGATTACGCCGGCAATGGCGGAGTTTCCTACCGTTCGACACAGGACCGTCTCGACGACTCGCTCACCTCGACCTGTGAAATCACGATCGAGGGTGACGACGGGAGATCCACCAGCCTTCGGCTGGAGGTCGGCAATTTCTCGCAGGTGAGCCACCGCCCGATCCTGTCCATCGATGAGGTGACGGGCCGTTCGTACATCAGAGCGCCGATCGGATCAGGCGTGCCGGGCTGGGGCAACCGCTCGATCGCAGGCGTATGGCTCCCTGATGGTTGTGCAAAGAAAATGGGACGCGGCGGGGGTGGCGTCCAGCTGCGATTGGACACCGCTGTTCCCAAGGGGCCTGACGGGGACCCCCAGGCAAGCGATTCGCATTCGCGGAAGATGTCGTCGTTCCTGATGAGGGCTGCCGCCGGTCTGGTGGCCGAGATGGATTGCCCCTCCAGTACCGACTTCATGGCTTCCCGGCCTGACCTGGCGCTGCTCAAGCCCCAGGTATCGCCGGAGGGTGCCGCTTGCGGACTCTCAGGGTTCTCTCCCTTCTCCGGCAACAGGGGAAGGCAGCCGGGCGTTCAGGAGTATGCGACGCAGGACGGATTCTTCAGTTGGGGTTGTTCGCTCGTGCAGGGCAGTGGCGAGGGCGAACGGCAGGAGCTCGTCCGGTTCGCCGTCAATCAGGCGCCCCAACTCGTCAACTCCTTCAAGGAGGGCGGCGGACCGGACGAGCGAGCGGCCCTTCTCACCTGCGGCCGTAAGCCGACCGTGGTCGAGATCGACCCAGTGGCCTCGGAGGATGACCACCAGCTGATGGAGGAGAAGGAGGTGTTCTCTCGCTTCGTGCTGGCCGTTTCCAGGGCGGCGGGATGCGATCCCATAGGAGAATCCGATTGACGGTGCGAGTGCGTGAGGTCGGGCAGGACGACCAACGCTCAAACCGGGATGATCGCTCTCCCGCTGCCGGTCGGCGGCGCCGGCGGTGCGCAATGAGCGTTCCTGAGGATGCGGACGCGCATTACGCCCCGGTCCCGTCGGCAGGAGCTTTCAGGAGGCCTCGGCTTCCGCCGCCGCCGGCTCGCCCGCCTTGTCCAGCCGCTTCGGGAGGTCGAACAGCGGGAACCAGCGCTTGGTGTCCAGGAAGAAGTCCATCCCGCCGACCTTGCCGTCCGAGAGCTCGAGGACGATCAGCGCCCACGGCTCGTACCCCTCGCCGTCCGCCGACGGGTGGTAGTGCGCGAAGGCGGGGGAGCCGTTCGCCACGGTCGGGACCAGCTTCGAGCCGCGGCAGACGTCGCCGACACCCAGCATCCAGCCCACGATGTCGTCGTGGCCGCGCAGCCACAGGTCGTAGGGCGGCATGGACATCGTCGCGTCCTCGTGGAGCAGCGCCGTCAGCGCCTTCATGTCGTACCCCTCGAAGGCCGCGACGTAGCGCTCCAGCAGCCGTTGCTGCTCCTCGTCGAGGGGATCCGCCGCGTCGGACGCGGTCGGGCCCTGCTCCGTGAGCGTGGCCCGGGCTCGCTGCAGCGCGCTGTTGACCGAGGCGACGGTCGTGTCGAGCAACTCGGCGACCTCGCCGGCCTTCCAGGCCAGCACCTCGCGCAGGATCAGCACCGCCCGCTGCTTGGGCGGCAGATGCTGCAGAGCGGCGACGAACGCGAGCCGGATGGTCTCCCGCTCGACCGCAGTCTCCGCCGGGTCCACGACGGACGGCAGCACCCGCCCGTCGGGCACCGGCTCCAGCCAGGTGATCTCGGGGCGGGCGTTGAGCTGGGCCTGGGCGACCGGCGTCGGACCGGACAGATCCATCGGACGGGCACGGCGATTGCCCGCGTTCAGCATGTCCAGGCACACGTTGGTCGCGATGCGGTACAGCCACGAGCGCAGGGACGACCGGCCCTCGAACTTCTCGAAGCTGCGCCACGCCCGCACCATCGTGTCCTGGACCGCGTCCTCCGCCTCGAAGGACGATCCGAGCATGCGGTAGCAGTAGCCGGTCAGCTCCTTGCGGTGCTTCTCCAGCCGCGCGTCCAGGTCCTGCGTCGTCGCGAGGTCACTCATAGGTCCGCCCCTGTCACCCATCGGCACCAGCCCTTCGGAACGTACAGGAGAGGACTGACAACGGGGTCAGGTTCCGGGCTTGCGCCCGTAGACGTATACGTCGTCGCCGTTTTTCAGCAGGTTCCAGTATGCCTTCGCGTCCGCCGGACGCATGTTGACGCAACCGCCCGAGCCGGGCGGGTTGTACATGGACTTCGTCGTGGAGTGGAAGGCCTGGCCGCCGTCGAAGAACTGCGAGTGCGGCATGCGCACGTGGTAGATCGTCGACCAGTGGTCGATACTGCGCCAGTAGATCTTCTTCGCGCCGGTACGGGTCTCCGTGCCGTCCTTGCCCGTCCGCACAGGAACCGGGCCGTACTTGAGCGTTCTGCCGTCCTGGACCCAGCTCAGCTGCCGGGTCAGGTCGACGCAGGCGATACGTCCCTTGTTCGTCGGGCACGTGCCCGCCTTGTTCGGGTTCTTGCCGGCGGCCCGCTGCGCCAGCATCGTGTTCATCGTGCGCCAGGTGAGCGGGCCCGCGTAGCCGATCGTCGGGGTGATCCCGTGCTGGGCCTGGAAGGCGCGGATCACCCGGCAGTCCGCCGGCGACTGCCGGCCGTCCACCGGACGCCCGAGGAACTGCTCCACCTGCTTCTGGTGCGGACCCGTCGACAGCGTGCACGACGCCGCCTGCGCCGTGCCGCTGCCGAGTGCGGCGGTGACCGGCACCAGCAGGCCGGTCAGGGAGAGTACGACCCCGGTACGACGGCGCAGACGCACGCGTCGCAGTCCGGTTCTTCCGCTTTTGTCTGACATGCTCCCCGACTCCCCTTCGTGTGCCTTCCGGTTGGGATGGTCTGACGGTTGAGACACCCGGAGGGGAGCGGTAGTTGCGCGGCTCTGCGACGTATTTTCTGACGGCTTGCGGGCTCGTCGGCGCTTGTGGGCTTCTGGGCTCGATGCCTCTAGGCGGCAGCTGCCGCGAGCCGCCGCTCCTGCGACCGTGCCGCGTGCGTTCCGTAGAGCGTGACCGACACGACGCCCAGGACCGCGAGCAGCCCCAGCAGTACCGTTCCGCCCCAGCCGCCGGCGTGGAAGGCGACCGCGCCGAGCGTGCCGCCCGCGCTGCTGCCCAGGTAGTAGGCCGACTGGTAGAGCGCCGACGCCTGGGCGCGGCCCGTCTTCGCCGTACGGCTCACCGAGGAGGAGGCGACCGCGTGGCCCGCGAAGAATCCCGCGGTGATCAGGACCAGACCCAGCAGCACCGCCGTCAGTGCATCGGCCAGCGAGAGCAGCAGACCCGCGGCGGTCGTGGTGACGGCCAGGTACAGCGCCCCCCTGCGGCCGAGCCGCGCGACCAGCTTGCCGGCCGCGGCGGAGGAGACCGTACCGACGAGGTACACCAGGAATACCGAACCGATCACGCCCTGTGCGAGCCCGAACGGCGCCTCCGCCAGGCGGTAGCCGATCACCGTGTACACCGCGCCGAAGACGGTCATGAACAGCGCGCCGATCGCGTACAGCCGCAGGAGCAGCGGATCGGCCAGATGTCCGCGGACCGTCCTTGCCAGTGGGCGCGGGTTCAGCGTGCCGGGAGTGAAGTGCCGAGCCTTCGGCAGCAGCGCGCGGAACACCAGCGCGCACACCAGCGCCATCACCCCCACCGCGGCGAGCCCGACGCGCCAGCCGGCGAGCTGCGCCACCCAGCCGGTGACGATACGGCCGCTCATGCCTCCGATGCTGTTGCCCGCCACGAACAGGCCGATCGCGCCGACCAGCGCCTTGGGCCTGACCTCCTCGGCGAGGAACGCCATCGCCGACGCCGGCAGACCGGCCAGCGCGGCGCCCTGCACGGCGCGCAGCGCCACCAGCCACTCGACGTTCGGTGCGAACGGCACCAGCAGGCCCACCACGACGGCGACCGCGAGGGACGCGTTCATCACGGTCGTCCGTCCGAAGCGCTCGGACAGCGCGCTGAGCGGCAGCACGCACAGGGCCAGCGCGCCCGTCGCGGCGGAAACCGTCCAGCTGGCGGCGCCGGCGGTGACGCCGAAGTCGGCCGAGAGGGCGGGCAGCAGGGCCTGCGTCGAGTAGAGAAGGGCGAAGGCCGCCATACCGGCGGCGAAGAGCGCGAAGCTCATGCGGCGGTAGCCGGGAGCGCCGGGGGAGTGGAGATCAGGGGACGACGGGGCGGCGCCCACGGTGGTGGACGCCTTGGTACTGGCAGGAGGCATATGTCGAAGGTAGGCCGCCGCTTTTCATGCGTCCAATGCATGAAACGGTGATAATCGTTCCCATGGTGCATGAACGCAGCTCAGGGCCTCGCCTGTCACCGGGCAGTTACGAAGAAGACATCACGCTGGAGCTTGCTCCCCGCCTCGCGTACTTCGCGGGCGTCGCCCGGCACGAGCATGTGACCCGCGCCGCACAGGAGATGGGCGTACCCCAGTCGACGCTGTCGCGGGCGATCGTCCGCCTGGAACAGGATCTGGGCGTGGCGCTGTTCGCCCGCAAGGGCCGCACGGTCTCGCTCACCCCGGCCGGCCGCACCTTCCTCGCCTCTGCCGAGCGTGCCCTCGCGGAGGTGGAGCGGGCGGCCGAGGCCGTGCGGGCCGACACCGACCCGCGGTCGGGCAAGGTCGCCTTCGGCTTTCTGCACACCATGGGCTCCGAGACGGTGCCCGGCCTGATCCGCGCCTTCCGCGCGGACCACCCGCGGATCCGCTTCACGCTCGTCCAGAACTACGGCGAGGCGATGATCGAACGGCTCCGGGCGGGCGAGCTGGACCTGTGCCTCACCTCGCCCGTGCCCGACGCGCCGGATCTGGTCGCCCGCCGTCTCGACGAGCAGCGGTTGCGACTCGTCGTCCCCGACGACCACCGGCTTGCCGGCCGCAGGCGCGTCCGCCTCGCGGAGGCCGCCGACGAGACCTTCGTGACCCTCGAGCCCGGCTACGGCCTCCGGCGCATCACCGACGACCTGTGCGCGGAAGCGGGGTTCACACCGCGCGTCGCGTTCGAGGGAGAGGAGGCGGAGACCCTGCGCGGCCTGGTCGCGGCGGGCCTCGGCGTGGCCCTGCTGCCCCCGCCGGCGGTGGCCCGCCCCGGCGTCGTGGAACTGACGGTGACCGCGCCGCGCGCGGTCCGCGAGATCGGCGTCGCCTGGCTCGACGGCCACCCGGACACACCGCCGGTGGCGGAGTTCAAACGCTTCCTGCTCTCCCGGCGCGGCCGCCTCCTCTCCGACTGACCGGCCGCGCCGTCGAGGCCGACCGGCCTCGACAGTGTCCGGGCGCCCGGGCGCATCGCCGGCCGCCCAGGCCGTGACGGCGCTCGGCCGTCGCGGACGCACCGTCCGTCGTCCCGACGGCGTCGGGCTGCGCCGCCGGGTTGTGCGGGTGCGTCTCGCCGGTGTTGGCCGCGAGACGCTCCGCCCCTCGACGGTACGAGACCGCCCGGCCGCACCGCCCGGCCGTTCCCCCGTCGGTGTCCGGCCGTCGGGCTTTGACGCCGCGCGGCTGTGCCCGGCCGGCGCGTCCGCCCCGCGTGTCAGTGGGTCCCGTCCAGCGGGGTGCGTTGGTGCTCGGTCGGCCGTCCGGCCCTGTGGCCCTGACGCCGTGGGGCCGGTGGAGCGCACTTCACGTCAGGCCCCGCCTCAGGCTCGCAGCGCCCTCCCGAAACCCGCCGCCAGCGGCATCCTCAGCCCCAGCGGTGGCGGGGCCGCCAGCGCGTCCGCGACGGGCCGGGCGTAGGTCCTGGTGAAGAGCGATCCACGCACGAAGTCGGCGGCCAGCGCGTGCACTTCCTCCTGGTACTGGCGCAGCGCGTGCCCGTCCGAGTGGACCTCGAAGCGGCAGGTGTCCCGGTTGGACTTCTTGGCGCGCTCGGCCAGCCGGTAGGAGAGCTCCGGATCGGTGCGCGCGTCCTTGGTGCCGTGCACGATCAGCACCTGGCGGCCGACCAGCTGCCGTACCGGCTCCGGTTCGGCGGCCATGTCGTCCTCCGGCAGCCAAGGGGCAAGGGCCAGCACGGAGTGGACCGCGGGGTCCCCCGCCGCGTGCAGCGCGGCCCGCCCGCCCATGCCGTGACCGGCCAGGCACACGGGGACGTCGCCGTAGCGGCGTACGACCTCCTCGACCGCCCAGGCCGCGTCCGCCGCGAGCTGGGCGTCGGCGCCGTTCCAGCCACGGCCGCGGTAGTGCACGCTGTGCACCACCAACCCGTCGTCCCGCCCCGCCCTGGCGAGCGCGCGACCCAACGGCAGTAGCGCGGCGTACGACAGGGCGGATGCCCTGCGCGCGGAGTCCGGCTCGCCGTCCGGCAGCAGCAGCACCGCCCCTGCCACCGCAGGGTCGGTGCCGGCGTTCCTGGCGCCGGAACGCCCCGGCACAGTGCCCAGCTTGGCCTGCGCCCCCGACCGGCCCCCTCGTGCCACCTGTGCGACTGTCGTCTCACCGCGGGCGCTCGCCCCTCCGGCCGCAGCGACCGGACGCCCCCGCCACCGGGGCAGTGCATGGTGTGCCATGGCAGAACAGTCTCAGAAGCCGAGGTGTACTCCACCCGTACGCGCGGTCACTGTTACGTATCGACAAGCGATCCTGGGGGGCGCGCTCTACGCGCGTAGGGGCTAGAGTGCGCAGATGACGAGCCAGACCCTCAATTCGCCCACCGCGGACCAGATCCGCCGCGCCCCGAAGGTGCTGCTCCACGACCACCTCGACGGCGGTCTGCGGCCGGGCACGATCATCGCACTCGCCCGTGACGCCGGGT
This sequence comes from Streptomyces sp. NPDC027962, assembly GCF_055566095.1. Taxonomy (NCBI): domain Bacteria; kingdom Bacillati; phylum Actinomycetota; class Actinomycetes; order Kitasatosporales; family Streptomycetaceae; genus Streptomyces; species Streptomyces sp. NPDC027962. The sequence continues at coordinate 1,196 of NZ_JBVHTA010000058.1, read as the reverse complement.
ACGAAGCCCTGCCGGAGACCGAGCCCGACAAGCTCGGCATCTGGTTCCGTGAAGCCGCCGACTCCGGTTCGCTCGAGCGGTATCTGGAGACCTTCGCGCACACCTGTGCCGTCATGCAGTCCCGTGACGCGTTGTTCCGCGTGGCGGCCGAGTGCGCGCAGGACCTCGCGGAAGACGGAGTCGTCTACGCCGAGGTGCGCTACGCCCCCGAGCAGCATCTCGAAGCGGGCCTCACGCTCGAGGAGGTCGTGGAGGCGGTCAACGCCGGCTTCCGCGAGGGCGAACGGCGGGCCAAGGAGAGCGGTCACCGTATCCGGGTCGGGGCCCTGCTCACCGCAATGCGCCACGCCGCCCGCGCCCTGGAGATCGCCGAACTCGCCAACCGCTACCGCGACAACGGCGTCGTCGGATTCGACATCGCGGGCGCGGAGGCCGGCTTCCCGCCCACCCGGCACCTCGACGCGTTCGAGTATCTCAAGCGCGAGAACAACCACTTCACCATCCACGCAGGCGAGGCGTTCGGACTGCCGTCGATCTGGCAGGCGCTCCAGTGGTGCGGTGCCGACCGGCTCGGTCACGGTGTGCGGATCATCGACGACATCGAGGTCGCGGACGACGGCTCCGTGAAACTCGGCAGGCTCGCGGCGTACGTCCGGGACAAGCGCATCCCGCTGGAGATGTGCCCCACATCCAACCTGCAGACGGGCGCCGCGGACTCCATCGCGGCGCATCCGATCGGTCTGCTGCGGAAACTGCACTTCAGGACCACGGTCAACACCGACAACCGGCTGATGAGCGGCACCAGCATGAGCCATGAATTCGAGCTGCTGAACGAGGCATTCGGTTACACGCTCGACGACATGCAGTGGTTCACCGTCAACGCCATGAAGTCTGCGTTCATCCCTTTCGATGAACGACTCGCGATGATCAACGATGTCATCAAGCCGGGTTACGCCGAACTGAAGTCCGAATGGCTGTTCCGGCAGACCGCCACGACCGGGAACTGAGCGGCCTCGGCCACCCGTACGGGCACTTACACCGAAGCGGCCGGAGCGTCAATTCCCGGCCGCTTCACGGTGTTTGCGGGGTCTGTGCGAGGCTCACTAGTGTCTCGTGATCCTGTAGGCGTTACTTGATCTCGCGTATCTCGTTGTTACCGACATGGAGCTCTCCGTGGAACAGGCCGCAGAGTTGCG
>NZ_JBVHTA010000057.1:28899-41856 GCF_055566095.1 Streptomyces sp. NPDC027962 | reverse complement strand
GAGATGTCTCTCCGCCCTTTCGAACGGCCACTGGCCCTCCTCGGACTCAGCTGACCAGCACCGCCCCCAGAACCTCAGACTTTGCAATCACCCTGCCCCGCCTCCCCCAGCGTCCGCACCCCACCCGCCGCCATAGCCGCAACCAACAACCGGAACCGAGCAACAGCCACCGCGAACGGGTTGACGTCCACGCCGTGCACCGAGTCCAGCGCCGCCCGCACCCGCTCATGCACATCACGCCCCGGCTGTCCCTCAGCCCAGAGCCGCACCAACCGCCGAAACGCCCCCAGCACGAAGTGCCCCGACCCGCATGTAGGGTCGATCATCTTCAGTTCCTCGTACCCGAACTCCCGCACCGCCGGATTCATCGTCCGGTCGAGGATGAACTCCTCCACGAACTCCGGCGTCTGGAGCAGCGCATACGTCTTCCGCGCCGCCTCGCTCAGGTCCTGGTACAGGTCCCCCAGGAACCGCGTGTCCCACCCCTCCGTGCCGTCCTCGTTCAGCGGGTCGGTGAAGTCGTGGACGAGGACTCCCGCCTCATCCCTCCCCCGCCAGAACTCGACCAAGTCCCGCGCCCCGTCATGCGACAGCGGAACCTGGTACAGCGGGTTGTGCCGCTCGTCGAAGAGGAGCCGTCCCGCCTGGCCCTGCCCCAGTTCCTCGAACGCCTTCTCCAGCCAGCCCCGGTACGTCGGGTCCTCGTCCGACTCCACGTACGCGTCGTACCGCGACTCCGCCAGCTCCCGCCGGTCACCGTCCGGCCCCGTCAGGTACGGCTCCGGGATCAGCCGGTTGTCCTCGCAGAACCGTACGAACACGGTCCCCAGCACCCACGCCACCGCGACCTGCGTGACCCGCTCGTCCAGCCACGAGGTCCACGTCGCCGCCGTACGCCCCAGCTTGCGCGCCTGGTCGTACTCGGCCCTCAATCGCGCGCCGACATCCCCCAGCGCCTTGACCTGGCGCCCCAGGTCGGCCTCGACCGCCTTGACCTGCTGCTTCAGGTCGTTCAACAGAGCCTTGCGGTCGATCACTTCGCGTCTCCCTCGATACCACTGGCACTCGCACTAGCACTTGCCGCGCCCTCGCCGGACCCCCGATGGGCGTTGCCCACCCACGTGTCCGGAAGCTGAATCCACTCCCCCAGGCCGGCCTGGTACGGCACGGCCACCTGCCCGAGCCGGGGCTCGCGCGACGGGTCGGCCTGCGGGACCAGGAGCCACAGCCCCCGCCCGCCCCGCCGGGCCGCCGACGCCAGGCGGTCCAGGACGCCCATCGCGTCGTACCGCGCGAACACCCCGGCCTCCGTCAGCAGCACAGGACCGACCGAGCCGACAGCACCGGCCCCACCACCGTTACCCAGCAGCTCCGCGATCCGGGGCTCCACCGCCCCCCACGCCGTCCGCACGTACTCCGCGAACCGCACCGCGCCCTTCGAGCCCGGCTCGGCGGCGTCCGCCTTGAGCAGGGTCTCCCAGGTGGGCTTGGTGCCCGGCGTGACCTGTGCGTGCAGGGCCTCAAGGAACAGTTCGGTCACCGAGACCACTTCCGCTCCCAGGCGTTCGCTGCCCAGCCCGGCCACCGCCTCCCGCACCGACCGCTGTCCGACGGTCAGCACCCGGAACCCGTCCCGGCGGGCCGACGCGAGCAGCCGTTCCTCCGCGTGCACGGCGCCCGCGAGCTGCGGATCGTCGGCGTACCGCGTCACCGCACCCGTACGCGTCGACTGCCGCCACGCACCCGTCGTCAGGTAGCTGGACGCGTCGTCGACCCGCGTCGGCAGGTAGCGCAGCACGCCCTCGTGTTCGTGCATGCTGAGCGACAGTTCGAAGCCGCCGTCACGCAACGCCTTGGTGAGCGGGCCACCCGTCGGCAGTTCGTGGGTCGTGCCGCCACGCCCGTCACGAACCACCATCTCCGGGAAGCGGGCACGGACCCGTTCGTGCACGGCCTCGCCGGTCAGGCCCGGCTGCTGTCCCTCCGGCATACCCGGGATCCAGCGGACGAGCCCAGCCTGCGTGAGCCGCAGCGCCCGCACCAGCGACAGGTCACGCGGATAGATCTCCAGGCGCGGAGTAGCGGCGGCATTCACCGACGCCGCGGCCGCCAGCTCCACCATGCGCCGCTCGTCCCAGTCCACCGCACCCGGCGGCACCGTCAGCGCGCCCAGCTCGGCCAGCACCGTCGCCGCCGTCGGCAGGGTGTCCAGCCGGGCAAGCCGATCAGCGGTCTTGCCCAGACGAGTCGCGTACTCCAGCAAGCCCGGCGCCGTCGGGGTGTCCGGACCGTCGTCCTCCCGCACGTCGAGCGCGAGCAGGCCGGCGCCCAGGGACTCGTCCGTCGCCTTGCGGTTCGGCTGGTGCTGGAACTCGGCTTCCTGAGGGGCCAGTTGCTCCACCTCGACCACGGCCCGTACGGCCGCCAGCGCCATCGCCCGCCGCTGCTCGCGCCCGGCGAGATGCGTGCCGCGCCGGACCGCCAAGGCATCCGCGATCTCCACCGCCGAGGCGACCCGGCCCATGCCCACCAGCAGGTCGATGATCTCCTCGCGCAGTGCCTGGACGGCGAGCTCCGCCTTCCAGCGCTTGCGCTCGTCCTTCAGCATCTGCGGGATACGGCCGTGGCTCAGCCCAAGGCCCTCCGCGACGTCCTTCTGCTTCGGCCAGACCCCGATGTCGGGCAGCACCCCGTGCTCGTCGGGCAGCCGCAGCAACAGCCGTACCATCTCCGCCTTGTTGCGGTTGGAGCCGTTGTTGTTGACGGCGGGCACGAAGACGGTGGCGAGGGTGTCGAGGCTGACCGAGCGCAGCGTGCGGGCGGGCAGCGCGCCCGCCGACTCGCCCGTCGCGAGGTGGCCCACCAAGGCCGACTCCGCCGCCGTGAGCTGCTCCAGCTCTTCCTTCGCCTCCGCGCGGCCCTTCGGCGTGAGCGGCGAGACGGGGATCTCGCGCAGCCGCTCGCCCCACTCGCGCTGCCGTTGCTGGACCTCGTTGCGGGTCTTGGCGCCCAGGCCGGGGGCGTTGACGAGCTTGCGGCGGCTGTAGTCGAGCAGTTCGCCGACCGTCGTGATGCCCAGGCCGTAGAGGAACGACTGGGCTGCGGGCGTGAGTCCGGAGACCGTCAGCGGAGTGTCCCGCGTGACCTCGGCGGCGAGGCGGTCGCGCTGCTGCTCGGCGGTCTCCGGCTCGGCGTCCGCGATCGCCACCGCGGCGGCGCCCTCGGTGGACACTCCCTCCCCCGAGGTCGCGGCGGGGGCCGGGTGGCGGGAGCGGTGGCTGGACGGGACGGTCTGGGAGGCGTCGAGGAAGACCTTGCGCCAGGCGTCCCGCATCGGCTTCAGCTCGGGGAACCGCTTGCCGGCGTCGCGGTGCAGGGCCTTCTGGAAGAAGGTGACCAGCCCGTCCCGTACGGCCGGGTCGAAGGCCTCGGCCGCGATGGTCGGGTACGGCCACTCCTTCGCGTCGGTCATGCGGGGCAGGACGCTGCCGTCTCCCCACTTGGGCAGCTCGCCGGAGGCCATCTGGTGCAGGGTGACGGCGACGGCGTACCGCTCGGCGTGCGAGTCGTACGAGCCGCGGGTGATGACGTCGACGAAGGGGTCCAGGTAGCCGTCGGTGCCCGCGTTGGTGCTCTTCGCCGGGTAGCCGGCGAGGGAGAAGTCGATGAGGACGAGTTCGCGGGTGCGGTTGGGGCGGACGCGGACGGCGATGTTGTCGGGCTTGATGTCGCGGTGCCAGACGCCTTCGCCCTCCAGGAAGTCGACGGCTCCGAAGAGGTAGTCGCCGTACGCCTCGAGCTGGTCGACCGGGAGGCGGCCGTGCTCGCGGAGCTGGCGGGCGACGGTCTCCTCACGGCGGCGCGGACGTGCGCCACCCTCGGCGCCCTGTCCGCCGTCGTCGCGCTCGTCGCCGACGTACTCCAGCGCCAGCACGGTACGGCCGCCGATGTGCAGGGGCTCCGGCTCGACGAGGCGGATGATGCCGGAGTGGGGGCGCAGGCGTCCCATGGCCTCGGCCTCGCGGGCGAGGATCTCGCTGCGGCTGTCGGAGAGCGCGACCTTCAGCACGGCCAGCGGGCGGTTCCTGCGGGCTTCGGCCTGAAGGTCGCGGACGAGGAAGGCCCGGCTGGTGGAGCCGGTGCCGAGGCGGCGGCGGATCTCCCACCGGCCGGCGAACACGTCACCGGCGACGGCCTCCAGCGGGTCCTTGTCGGCGGCGGTCTCGTCGTCCCCGTCGGCCGGCCCCTCCGTGGCGGTGGCCGCCTGGGCCGGGGCCGTGAGGGAATCCTCGACGACCTCCAGCAGCTCCAGGAACTCGTCCACGCTGGACAGGCGCTGGCCGGGCCGGTAGGCGGTGGCGGCCTGGACCAGGTCGTCCACGTCCTCCGACAGGCCGTCCACCAGGGAGCTGGGGCGCAGGCCCTCCCCCGCCTCCAGGCGGGCCAGCAGCTCGGCCTGGCTCGCGGCCGGGGCCTTGCCGGTGACCAGCAGGTAGGTGAGGACGCCGAGGCCGTACACGTCGAGGTGGACCGGGTCGGGGTTGAGGGCGGTGAGTTCGGGGGCGAGGTAGGCGTCGGCGTCCTCGGCCACGTGCTGCGCCGACAGGGCGGTCGGCGCGAAGCGGGTCATGCCCTGCCCCTGGGAGGAGTCGCCGCTGCGCTGGGTGGCGATCTGCCAGTCGGAGATCTGGAGCTGCGGGGTGAGCCAGGCGGCCTCCTCCCCCACCGCCCGGCCCTTCCTGCCGCGCGGGCGGGGGACGACGAGCACGGAGCGGGCGGCGAGGGCCCGGTGGTGGATGCGGCTGGAGTGCGCGGAGCGCATGGTCTCGGCGAGCTGGCGGACCAGCGCCATCCGGCCGAGGATGTCCAGCTTCTCGCCGTACTGGACCAGGTACTCGTCCAGCTTCAGCGTGTCCGGGTGGTAGTCGAAGATCAGCGCGGGGCCGGCGGCGTGGCCGGAGGGGAAGTACTGCTTGAGCTCGACCGCGCCCGGGTGCTTGAAACGGCCCAGGACCGCTGCCTCACGACGGGCCGCGTTCTCGACGGACTGGCGCAGGGAGGCGTCGGAGCCGCGCTCGCTGAGGTAGATGCGGACGCGGGCGGCCTCGGGGAGGTCGCTGTGGCGGGCGAGGTAGTCCGCCCAGGTGGGCCCGGAGTCGAAGGACTTCCGCTCCAGCTCGTACGGGCCGACCTTGTACTGCGCGTCACTCTTGCGGATGCCGATGTGCTTGAGGGCCGCCTCGATCTCGCGCGAGCCGATCGCGGTGATGCGGCGCCGCTCGTCGCGCGGGGGCTGCCCCAGCATCTCGACCAGCTCGTCGACGGTGTGGACGCCGTTCTGGTCGTGGGCGGGCAGGCGCACTCGGAGGCTGTCGTCGGTGAAGCAGACGGCCTCGGCGACCCAGACGCGCTTGTTGCCGGGCAGTGCGAGCAGGCCGGCCAGTTCCTTGGCCTTGCGGTTGACCAGGTGCAGCGGATTGCCGTGCGTACGGCGGCGGCCACCGGGAGTGGTCTGCACCCAGGTGCCGTTCTCGGAGGTGACCGAGCCGTGCCAGTCCTTCAGCTCGATCATGCAGGCGCCGCCGGGGGCGACGACCAGCAGGTCGACCTCACGGACGTGGCCGGTGTTGGCGGTGAAGGTGAAGTTCGACCAGGCACGCCAGGGGTCGGAGTCCGGCAGCTTCTCCCGGATCGCCTCCAGGCCGCGGCGTTCGTGATCGAACTCGGACTCGGTGACCGTGACCCACCGGCCTTCCCGCATGCCTGTTCCCCGCTCGTCGTGTCCTGCAAGGGCCGCCGTTCCCCATGGTTCAGACCCCGGGGCCAGATCCTAGTGGCTGGCCGTGCCATGAAAAGAGACGGTGAAGGACGGGAGTACGGGACATTCCCCTCCTATCGCCCGACTCTGGTGACTTATGGTGCGCGGACCACCAATATCGTGGAGCCTCGCCAACGCCTTCGGGCGAGAATGCGCAACCATGCCGGGGACGCGGACCAGCTCCGCGGTGGCTCGCTCCACCCGGGTCACCGTCGACCACCGCTTGAGCTCGACGAGTTGGACGGACAGCCCGCTCTCCTCGGGGTGGTGGCCCACGAGGACGACGTCGATGAGCCGTGGGTCGCCGGCGCGGTCGGTCTCGCCTGGCGTGGCCGCGCACCCGACGATCATCTCGACGTTCCCGCGGTCGGCGGCGACCAGGTCCTCGGCGAGATGCACCAGGCTCTCCGCCCAGGCGGAACGTTCACTCAACCCGGCTGATTCAGCGGAATTGATCGATCTGACGTTCCGATAGCAGAAAAGGTGCCTTGACCTGCGAGGATGGGAGTGTCTACGTCGTATCCGGCACAAGAGTCAGGGCACCTTTCTGGTGAGCGAGCGTACAGGGTGGGACCGTCGGCTGCGTGTGCGGGCCGACGGCAAGGGGCTGGTCGGACACGCTGGGGCGGTACTGCTGCGCCGGTGCGCGGACAAGGTGGGGCTGACCGGTGCTCTCGCCACCGTGCTGCCGGTGGGTGTCGGGCGAGGCTGGCGCGACCGGGCGACGGTGGTGGTCCAGCTGGCGGTGGCCATCGTGCTCGGCGCGATGAATCTGAGCGATGCCGAACAACTCGGTCTGCACCACCGGGGCTTGTTCGGCCGTCCGCTTCGGACTCCACCACCCCCCGGACGCTGGCCGGCCTTGACGACACTGCGCTGGCGCTGATCGCGAGAGCCCGGAGGAAGGTGCGCCGGCATGTGTGGTCGCTGCTGCACCTGCGGCCCGGCGGCTTCCCCTGGCTGAGTGTCGCGGGGCGGCACCTGAAGGGCTGGATCGTGGTGGACATGGACGCCACCATCATCACCGCCGCTTCGAAGAAGGAACGGGCGGCGGCCACCTTCAAGGGCAGCTTCGGCTTCCATCCGTTGGCCGCCTGGTGCGCGAACACCGCTGAGTGCCTGGCCATGGAGCTGCGGGAAGGGAATGCAGGCGCCAACACAGTCGCCGACCACCTGCGGGTCCTTGCCGCGGCACTGAAGCAGATACCGCACTCCAGCCAGGCCAAGCTCCTCGTCCGCGTCGACGGGGCCGGGGCCACCCACGGCCTGCTGGAGCATCTGATCGCGTTGAACGCCAGCCGGCGCACGGTGCGCTTCTCGGTCGGCTGGAAGATCACCGACCAGGACGAGAAGGCGATTGCGAAGCTGCCCGAGAAGGCGTGGGAGACCTCGCTCAAGCAGGACGGCACCCTCCAAGACGGCTACTTCGTAGCCGAGTTGACCGGCCTGAACACTCGGGAGGGCTGGCCCGACGGCCTGCGGCTGATCGTTCGCCGGGTCAGACCCTCGGGCCGGCAGATCAAGAAGCTGACCGACTTCGAGAAGAAGACCGGCTGGCGCTACAGCATCACCGCCGCCAACATCGGCCGGATGTGGGGCATCTCCGGCTCCCACCAGCCTCAGTTCCTCGACGCCCTCCACCGCGATCACGCCGAGGTCGAGGACCGGGTGCGGACGAACAAGGCGCTGGGCCTGCACAACCTTCCATCGAAGACCTGGGACGTGAATCGCGGCTGGATGCTCACCGCGAACCTCGCCGCCGACCTCGACGCCTGGGTCCGCCTCCTGGGCCTGCACGATGCCGACGACCTGGCCGGCGCCGAGATCGACACCATGCGCTTCCGGCTCTACCACTTGCCTGCCCGCATGGCGAAGCATGCCCGCTGCCGCTGGCTCCGTATCGAGGCCACCTGGCCCTGGGCGACCGCGTTCACCACCTGCTGGCAGCGGCTCACCGCACTATCGACCGTCACCTGACGGCCGGTCTCCGCCCCGACAAAGACCAGGAAGGAGAGACCGAGCACCACTCCGGGAGACGTGGAACCCCGGCGCAGCCGCAGCGTCACGCGACGGCCACACCCGCGATCACGCAGGACAAACGGGGCGAACCACCGAACCGATCAACGGCCGAACCCCACTGACGAATCGAGGCCAAAGCACGCCTTTGCGTCAGTCCTCCCGCTAGGGGTGCCGACCGCAATGCGGGTACTCAGGGGCGGCTAGCAGCCACGACCCGAAGCAGCACCGCGCGTCGGTCGGTGACGCGGGCCCGGATCGCCTGCAGTTGGGCAAGGACGACCTCACGTTGCGCCTGCCCGGCCTTACCATCCTCCACCGCCCGGTGGATCTGCTCTTCCTCCTCCTCGATTGCAGCCTCGAGGTGGGTGATCAACTCTTTTCTGAACTGTTCAAATCTGGACCGTACTTGCTCAGTGAGGTCGGGTAGCACCAGGCCGGGGAGTCGACGAAGCCACTCATCAGCCACTTCCACTGCTGAGCGTTTCATACGTTCCTCCAGCTGTCGGCTGCCGACCCCGATGCCGGTCAGAAAGCTCGCCACGGCGACCGCCGGCACCATCCAGGGGCCGCCGGCGACCGCACCGAGCAGCAGTGCTACCGCTGCTCCTACACCTCCCCCAGCGCCACGCCACCCGCCCACCCAGCCTGCGAGTCCGGCGCCTACGCCACCTAAAGCAAAGCCAGCGATCGAGGCAAGAATCCGGGACGGACCAGCAGTGGCGCGGTCGTACGGCAACTGCTCCCAGCCCAGTTGGAGTCGGACGGCCGTTATCTCGCGTTCCAGACTTGAGACCTCTGCTTGCAGTTCCTGGCACAGGTCAGCCAGGATTGGCTCTAGGACCGCATTTGCCATGCCTTCGGACCATGTACTGAGGCGGTGCGTTACCAGCTCGTTGATCGCCTTGCCGACGGTCTCGTTGGCGTGCTTCGCTTTCAGGACGCCAGTGATTCGTCCGAGGTCGAGGTCCAGATCCTCCACATGGGCGGGAAGCTCCAGCCGAAGCTCGTCGATTTCCTTCTCGAAGCTAGCGACGAGGGCGTCCACGGCTCGCCCGGAGTACCGAGGGAAGAACCTAGAGAGGCGTTGCGGTCGGCTATGTAGCTTCTGCAGGGAGGGCAGAAGCTCCCTGTAGGCTCGTAGCAGTTGCTCTCCGTCGAATTGTGTGGCGGCGATGCGCCCGGCCAGCTGCTCGTCGAGTTCGTCGGCGCCGAGAAGAGCTACTCTCGCGTATCTGGCGAGGTGGGCGTCGTGCCGCTCATTCAGCAGAAAATCGGCCAGTCGCGCCTCCAGCGCTGGTAACCCAGACGCGGCGATCTCTCCTGAGTCTGCCGTGAGGCGGCCCTTCCGGGCGCGCTCGGCGTCGACGATGAAGATGTCGTGCGTAGCTAAGTCCTGGCCTGTGTACCTCGGGCCGCCCCAGTGGCTGTACACATACCGGTTCCACACATACCCAGGCAGCTCCTCATCGGCACGGCCGCCGATGTTATTCACTACCGTGAACACGCGCACTCCGGTCCTCGCGAGGGCTTCAGCCTGAGCCAGCTCGTCACGGCCCACCAAGGTCTCGGAGTCGTACACGGCAATGGCAGCGTCGCAGTGTTCTCCCACACTGTAGGTCGCCTTGGTGCGCAGATCGTCCAGTTGGAGCCCTGGGGTGTCGACGAAAGACACACCTGCTTGGCACACGGTGGCGGGGTAGCCGACCCTGAACTCCCGAATGTTCGCCAGGCTCCGGCCCGCATCTCCTTCGGCAACGGAGGCGGCGGACTCCCGCCAGTAGCGCTCCCAGTCCCATGCCTCCCGGTGGCCGTCTCTGTGTACCGCCTCCACCGTTGGTTCATTGCTGTACCAGACACTGGTGAGGACTGATGCCGAGGGGGAGCAGCCCATGACAATCGGTCCCTGCACCGCGCTGGAATCGACAGTATGGGTGGTTTCTCCGAGCAAGGCGTTGAGCAGTGTCGACTTGCCGCTCTGGAAGCGGCCCACCACGATGAGCGTAAAGATATCCGAACGCAGGGCCTGTGCTGCACTCGATAGACGTTCCGCTGTGTGAAGCATGCCAAGGTCAGTGGCATCCCTTGAGAGGCCGTCGATCGCCTCAGCAGCCCTCCTGGGAGCTTCCTCAGTTTTCGCGCTGATGTGGCCAGCCAGCGTTTTCTCTGACATCTCTCCCCACCTTGCTCCGCGCAGCATTACAGTCGACGTCGTCTGCAAGGCATCCGCCGCCGAGCAGGATGCCCTCGTCGTGTCCAGCCGCCGCGCACGTGCGCCTCGGCCGAAGGTTCAGCGTCCCATACCCTGCGTGCGCACACAGGCTTTCCACGTGTCGAGCCGCAGGAACGGTCCACGGGACGCAGGTTTGGGCAATTCCCAACAAACTCAGCCTGGCTCATAGTGACTCACTATCCTCTGACCATCGAGGTGGGGGACGATGTGAGCGACAACAGTGATCAAGCCGGCGCCGGGAGGATGGTGCTGGCTGTTGGCCTGCCCGTCGAGTCTCAGGACGAGGACGGCTTAGCACCCCTGGGTGCACTGGACTCCCTGGTCGAGGCGCCGCAGCATGCCGCACTGATGTCCGAGGTTCTGCAGAGGTTCGGATACCAAGAGGGCAGTGTCGGAAGCTTGCCCGAAAGCCCCGGGGATGACATCCGCAAGGCGGTGACATCTGCAAGTACCTCTGTGCTGGTCGTGCACATCGTGGCTCATGGCAGGCTAGCCCAAGACGGCGAGCGTGAGTTGCACGTCGTTGGCAGCGACGGCAAGAACCTTGACGATCCGGTGTCGGCCTGGATGAGTCTGATTGAATCGCATCGCGACAAGAAGCGGCCGCTAACACTCTTTCTCCTCGATCTCTGCCACTCCGGTGCCGCGGCGACGCTCTCGTGGCACCAAAGGATGCGGGTCAACCACCGACGGGCTTGGGTCATCGCAGCCTCCGGGCGGGACGACAAGGCATTCGACTACCGCTTGAGTCGGGCTACGCATGCTGTACTGCACCGATACCTCGACGGCAACTTGCGCGTGGATCCGTCGCACGCCCATATTCCGCTGCCCACGATCGCCCGGGAAATCGACCGTGCGGTGACCAAGCTGAACGCGGTCGAGGGCTTCGACCAGCAGATCGAAGTGAGCCGGGTTCCGATGACGGCGTGCCTGGATGACCTACCTTTCTTCCCGAACCCCTGGCATCAGGTAGATACGCCTGTGTTACCGGACGTCGAGGTGGCAGTGGCCTCCTTGCTTGACGAGGCTTTTGACCCACGTCACTTCATGCTGCGGGGAGCAGGCTCCGAGGCGCTGGACCGAGGGTTGGGACGCGGATACTTCCGTGGCCGCACCCGCGAAGTCCGCTCCTTGAGCGGCTGGCTGAACGGCAAGGGGCCAGGCTTCGGACTTCTCACCGGAAAACCTGGCTCAGGCAAGTCAGCTTTGCTCGGCGTTCTGGTCAGTGCGGCTCACCCCAAACTGCGCGACGTCGCGGAAGCTCTGTGGTTCCCGTTGGAAGTCAAGCCCGGCCGCAATGACAGGCTTGCCGTCGTTCATGCACGGCGCCGCAATCTGTCGCAGATCGCCGCCTCGCTCGCTCGACAGATGGGGGCAGGCGGCCTCGACCGCCCGAGCGGCTGGGACGCCGAAGGGCTGACCAGACTCGCGCGTGCCCGGTCAGGGCGGGCGCACACGCTCGTGGTCGACGCGCTCGACGAGGCTGAGCGCCCGGCGGACGTGGCTCAGGCGCTGCTGCTGCCGCTTGCCCGGGCTGCGCTTGAAGAAGAGGCCGGTCTGCGGTTGCTGGTGGGGACGCGAGAGCGACCCGACTTCACCGCTCTACTGAGTCTGGCTCAGGAGATGAGCACGTTGGTGAACCTCGACTTGGGCTGTGTGGAAGAACTCTACGAGGCACTGCGGCAGTACGTTGTTGATCTGCTTGCAGTCGACACCGGCTACAGCAACGTGTCCGCGCACGACGCGGCTCAGGCACTCGCCGAGGGAATCGCCGCCAGGCTCACTGGCGTGAACGATTCCACCGAGGCTCGCAACGGGAGCAGGCCGCTAGGCTGGGGAGAATTCCTGGTAGCTGGGCTCTACGTGCGGGCGGTCCTGGAACGGCCGGTAGAGCGGGACGCGGCAGCCGCCCGCGAACTCGGCCTCGCAGTACCGCTAGATCTCCACGCGCTCTTCCAACTCGACCTCGCGCGCCGCGACGACCAGCCCCAACTGCTACCGGTTCTTTCAGCCTTGGCACATGCCGAAAGTCTCGGAATGCCCGAGCGTGTCATCGCTCACGTTGCCGCAGCGTTCGCGCCAACCCGGCAAGAGGCCAAGCCGCTGCCGCTAGGGGAAGTCCGCGCCGCACTCACCGCAGCGCGCTTCTACCTGCGCCGCGATGTCGACGTGGACGGCACCACACTCTTCCGGCTCTTCCACGAGGAGCTATCCGAGCAGCTTAGAGCTGAGGCGTACGGTTCTCTGGAGAACGGCCGAGTCTCATGAACCACACGCCCTCCTTATTTGCTTCGGCTGTCTACGAGAAACTGCTCGGGTCTGTCCCCCGTGGCGGCGCAGGTCTCCTCGCATGGCACGTTGCCGACCCCTACGTGCTGCGTCACGCAGCCCATCACGCGTCGAAGGCCGGCAGAGTCAACGAACTCCTCGAGGATCCCGACTTTCTGGTACACGGCGAACCGGACGGGGTGCACTCCGTCCTGCACGAGGCGACCACGGACCACGCACGACTCTCAGCTGCTGTTTACCGCGCCTCCTTTACTCTGCACCGCAGCCTTTCTTCGGCGCAGCGTCGGCAGGTCCTTGCGCTGGATTCGGCGCGGTTCCAGGCGCGAGCGCTCAGCGCCGAATTCGCTCGCGGTACTGGCTGGCGGCCTCGCTGGGCGACCGGCTCCCAGGTGTCCGCGTCGAGTACCGCAGTCCTCTCCGGCCACGCCCATGCATGGGGAGTAATGGCCTTGACCACGGCGGACGACAGGCGGGTCGCAGTCACCGGAAACGGAGACAACACTCTGCGCGTTTGGGACCTGGCCACAGGGCTCGCCTCCCTTACCCTCTCGGGCCACAGCGATGTGGTCACCGCCGTGGCCGCCACCGAGTTACGAGGAAA
>NZ_JBVHTA010000057.1:19365-28803 GCF_055566095.1 Streptomyces sp. NPDC027962 | reverse complement strand
GACAACCAGTCGCTCTCAGCGCGAGTCGTGACACCACTGTGCGAGTGTGGAACCTCCACACCGGCCAAACCACGGCAGTCCTAACCGGCCACACCGATGTGGTCACCGCCGTGGCCGCCACCGAGTTACGAGGACAACCAGTCGCTCTCAGCGCGAGTCGTGACACCACTGTGCGAGTGTGGAACCTCCACACCGGCCAAACCACGGCAGTCCTAACCGGCCACACCGACTGGGTGCGAGCCGTGGCCACCACGGACCTGCACGGACAACCAGTCGCCCTCACCCGGAGCGAGGACCAGACAGTTCGGGTATGGGGCCTGACCTCCGGTGATTCGGTAGGTACATTCCTTAACGGCCACGTAGGCGTTGTGTGGAAAGTCGCAGTTGGCGACCTGGCCGGTACGCCGGTCGCCGTCACCGGTGGCGTAGACCGTGGCGTACACCTCTGGGACGTGGCTGCGGGCAGCCCCCTCGGGCTGGGCAGAGAGCTGATGAAGCATGAGGACGCGGTAACCGCTGTGGCCACTGCCGTGGTTAAGGGCCGGACAGTCGCCGTCACCGGATGTCTGGACCGCACCGTACGTGTGTGGGATATCGCCACTGGCCGCAGCACCGTCGAGCTTCGCGGTCACACAGAATGCGTCACGGCGGTGGCTACTGCGATAGTCGGCAGGCGGCCAGTAGCTGTAACCGGCAGTGTGGACCGCGCCGTGCGGGTGTGGGATCTCGCCACCGGGGCTGCCGTCGGGGAACCCCTCGTCGGCCACCGAGATTGGGTTGGAGCAGTGGCTTGCACTGAGGTGGGCGGTCGGCCGGTGGCTGTGACCGGCAGTGAGGACGACACCGTACGAGTGTGGGACCTGGCCGAAGCTCGCTGCATAGCCACCCTCCACGGCCACACGGAGGGCGTGGGTGCTGTGGCTTGCACTGAGGTGGGCGGCCGGCCGGTGGCTGTGACCGGCAGTGCGGACCACACCGTACGAGTGTGGGACCTGGCCGAAGCTCGCTGCACGGCCACCCTCCACGGCCATACTGGCACTGTCACAGCAGTTGCATGCGGCCTCATGGATGCCAGACCCATTGCCGTCACGGTTAGTGAAGACCGCACCCTGCGAGTATCCGATCTGGGCTCAGCGCGATCTCTATCTGTACTGGTCTTGCCTGACGTCCCCTCATGCGCCGATATCGCCGCTGACGGCACCATTGTGATCGGCATGGGCAGTGAAGTGGTTGCACTGCAAATGGAATCCTCTGCAAGGAGACACAAGTGAAAAGTTCCTCGTCCAACGCCTGCCCCTTGCCCATCGTCGCCGTCCATGGTGTCGGCTACCACGACCGACGTGTGACCGCCGAGCAGGCACGCGCCACACACATGGCGCACTGGACTCGGCATCTGTCCGAGGGGATGGGGATCTCACCCACCCGGCTGAGCGTCGACTTCGCGCACTACGCGCACCTTCTCAACTCCAGCCCGATAGCACAGGGCGACGACGACTGGGAAGGGTTAGGTGACCCGTTGACCCGCGAGCTAATGTCGCACTGGATGGCGGAACTGGGGGCTCCAGAACCTGTGGCCCAGGGTTCATTGACCAAGCCACTGCGCTATGCCGCATCCTGGGTCGCGGAGAAATTCAGCCTAGACGGCCGGCTGACCGAACTCTTCGTCCGCCTCGTTTTCCGTGAGGTGGCCGCCTACGTGCGCAGTGATGAGGACCAGGCGCGCTTGGCCGTGAGGGAAGAGGTCGCCGACCGCATCGCCAGGCACCGCCCGCGGATCGTCATTGCGCACTCGCTCGGCACAGTGGTTGCCTACGAAGCACTGCATGCCCACCCCGAACTGAGCGTCGAGCTCCTGCTCACCCTCGGGTCGCCGCTCGCGTTGCCACACGCAGTCTTCGACCGACTAGTTCCCCGCCCTCTTCACACATCGACGGCTCGTTTCGGGGACCGCCCCCCTGGTGTCGCACGGTGGGTGAACATCGCTGACCCAGGAGACCCGGTGGCCATCCCGCCCGGCCTCGCCCGCGCATTCGGTGGCGTCGAACTCGATCTGACCACCTCCATTCACGCGGCGTTCGGATTCCACCACGCGAAGAACTATCTTCGTTGCGCTGCCACTGCGGCCACCCTGAGGCCCTACGCACGAGCCTGAGCAGCACGTACCTACTAACCGCTGTAATACCCACGGTCCGAACGGGCGGGCGTGCCGGGTGGGTCGGCGACATGGTGCTACGCGCCCCGCAGACGGTGCTGGCCTCGTTCGTTGACGGAATCGGATACCGCGACCACACTGAGCCGCACGAGACACTTCCAGTGGTTATGCGGCCAGCGTGAGCTTATCGGACTCCTGCTGGTGCTGGTGTTCGTAGTCGACGGGGCTGAGGTGTCCGTTGGCGGAGTGCCTGCGGCGGGTGTTGTAGCGGGTGAGCCACCGGAAGACGGTGCGTCGGCAGAGTTCCGCTCCCGGGTAGTGGTGGGCGCCGCGCAGGGTCTCGCGCTTGAGGGTGGCGTGGAAGCTCTCGCAGGCGGCGTTGTCGGCGGAGGTGCCGACCGCGCCCATGGACTGGGTGATGCCCAACTCTCGGCACAGATCGGCGAATTCACGCGATGTGTACTGGGCGCCGTGATCGGAGTGGAAGACCGTGCCACTCAGACCGCCGCGGGTGGCGGCTGCCATCCGCAGGGCGTCGGCGACGAGTTCGGTGCGCATGTGGGCGGCGATGGACCAGCCGACCACCCGGCGGCTGAAGCAGTCCAGGACGGTGGCCAGATAGAGGAACTGGCCATCCCCAGTGGGGAGATAGGTGATGTCGCCCATGTACTTGACCCCGGGCGCCGGGGCGGTGAAGTCCCGCTGGAACAGGTCCGGGACCGGTGTCGCCGACGGCTCGGGGACCGTGGTGCGGACCCGTCTGCCCAGACGTATGCCCTGGATGGAGAACTTGCGCATCACGCGGGCCACCCGTTTCTCGTTGATCCTCCGGCCGTCGGCGCGGAGCTCGGCGGTGATCCGCGGAGAGCCGTAGGCGCCGTCGGAGTCGGTGTGGACGGCGCGGATCTGTTCGGCCAGGGCCCGGTCGGCGGCCTGCCGCGCGGTCCGCGCGTCGGCCCCGTCCCGCCACTTGTAGTAACTGGACCGGTTCACGCCCAGCACCTGGCACAACCGCTTCACACCGAAGGCGTCCCGGTGATCATGGACGAACTGGAAGCGGCTCCACCGAGCGGCGGCCCTCGGGCCGGTCAGAGGGCAGCGAGACCCGTCCACGGAAGGCAATAGGACCAGGTCAGCGAGGGTCTGACCTGGACCTTTGTGGAGCGGCCTTCGGGATTCGAACCCGAGACCTAGACATTACGAGGGCGAGAGTGATCGTGACGCCCAGTGTCACCCCATGGCGCACGATCCAGTTTCACCTGATCAGAGCACGTGCGCTGTGATGCCCTGTTCAGCTCCGTCCACCCCGTCCAAAGGCGTCCGCGCTCCCCTTGCGCTCCCCTGGTCGCCGTCAGTAAGGGCCGAGGCCGGCGTGCTGCGTGCGATCCGCCGCTCTCGGTCCTTTGTGGGCTCACAACAATGTTGGGCTCGGCTGTCCGACCAGCAGAGTCTGCTGGTGGTTCTTGCCCTCCTTGCGTTTGGTGGCCGACGCACATGGACGCACAGGGTTGCTCGACGCCTTGATCGGGGGGACCTGGTCCCGCACCGCTGCGGTTTCTCAGTCCTGGATGTACCGGACGATGATGCGCATGCGGGTACCCCGCTCCGTCTGCCAGCTCAGCTCGTCCCCGACCTCTCGCCACATCAGCGCCTTCCCCTGCGGGGTGTCGGGGCTCAGCCGCTCCGCCTCGTCACCCGCGAGCATCGCGATCTCGTATGTCTTGATGCCGGGCTCGTCCGGGTCCTCAACTCCGACGAGGCATCCAGGGACGACCATCGCCCCGCCCGTCAGAGAAGAGTCAGAGACCACTTGGTCGAGCACGGCACGCAGGTGGCTGCGCCGCTCCTGCAGGGTCTGGCGACGCCTGTCGTGATCGGCCAGCTGGGCATTCCTGGACGACGAGTCCACGGCCACGATCTCCGGAAGCGGCTGGTCCAGCGCGTCCTGTACGCGCTGGAGCTCGCGCTGCACCCGTCGATGGGCGGCGACGCTGAGCCGGTCGACCGGGAGGCGGAGAAAGGCCCCGGCACCGCCGGGCACCGCGGATCCCGTGACGGCGGGCTCGTCGCCGCGGGTCGGCTGCCGCGGCACGGCCAGAAGACTCTTCGCCGGGGCCCGGTCCTGGGGGCCGATCTCTCGTCCTGCCGGTCGTGCACGCAGCAGTTCCGTCGTACGGCCGTCGGACGCGCCAGAGGATCCGGGTGCATGGTGCCGCGCCAGCCCCACCTGACCGTCGTCTCCAAGTACGGGTATGTCGGCATGGGCGATCGCGGCGCGGATCATGGCCTGTACCTCGGGGTGGGAGACCCGCACGACGGCTTGCCCCTCGCGCAGGATGTCCACGGCGTCGGCCCCCGGGAAGCCCGGCGCACCCGCTCGTGCGAGGAACCGTGCGGTCCCGGGCACGGTCGCCCGCATGCTGAACGCGTGCTGGGCTGCGTTGACCTCGTCGCGGTGCAGCCGTGCCACGGTGATGAATCGGGGCTGTGTCTCGTCGATGCCGTGCGTGGGCTCGGGACGGATATCGTCTCGCCCGACGGATGGGGCACCAGAAGGTGCGGGCTCTGCGTTGCCGGTGGATACGACGTCGCCGTCGCCGATCGGGACCGTGCCACCGTCGCCGGTCGGGCCCCCCATGCGGCGGTCCTCGGCGGCTCGCTTTGCGGGTGGGTACGCCGCCGACTCGATGCCGATTCGGTCGAGTTCCGCCCACAGCGGTTCGAGTGCCCGTTCCGGGTCGAGGAAGAAGCGGCTGCCTCGGATGCGGACGAACGTCCATCCCACGCGCTCCAGTTCGCGCTGGCGTGCCGCATCCGCGTCGGCGTTCTCCTCCGTATGGAACGCATCGCCGTCGCACTCCACGGCAAGGCGTCTGGTGCCGCCCTCGACGACGAGGTCGATGCGGTAGCGGCCGGCCGGATACTGCGGCCGCGCCCGGTAGCCCCGAGCCCGCAGAGCCAGGTAGACACGCTGCTCGAAAAGGCTGTCGAATGCCTCGTGCGGAACGTCCGGCCGGACCTCGCCGAGTCCGAGGCCGTCCTGCTCCTCGGCCGGGCGGGAGAACCAGTCCAGATATGTGCGCCGCAGATCCGTCTCGCCGAGTTCCGTGAGAGTGAAGCTGTGGAACAACCACACCTGGTCGCGGGCCCGGGATGCGGCCACGTTGAGGTGCTGCCGGTTCAGGGAGCTGCTGAAGGAGCCGATGCGGCGCGGCCCGTCAGGGCCGGTGAGCGACACGACCGTACTGACGAAGACGATGTCGCGCTCGTCGCCCTGGAACTCCTCGGCGTTGCCCACGCGCAGGCGTCGGTGCTGTCTCTCATCCAGCGGGATCCGGTCGGCCAGCAAGTCTTCGATGAGGTACTTCTGTCCCGCGCCGAGCAGGGTGATCACACCCATCGTGCGCCCCGCGTAGGCCGGGTCGGCGATGCACCGGGCGACCTCCTCCACCAGCCGCACCGCCTCGGACCGGTTGACCTGCTTCTGCCCGCTCCCTTCGACGTAGCCATCGGGGACATGCACCGGGCGCAGGGGCGGCAGCCGGTCGGTACCGTACTGTCGAAGCGGCTGGAGCCGGCCGCCATAGCAGAGCTCGTTGGAGAATCCGATGATCTCCGGCATGCACCGGAAGTGTTCCTGGAGCATCAGCCTGCCGCGGCCTCCGGCCAGACCGGACGCGATGTCGAAGAGGCTGGCGGTCGGTGTGAACAGGTTGCGGCGGGCGGTGGACAACTGGGCGAGGAGTCGTCGCTGGAGCGCGAACTGCTCGTCGTGGTCCACGCCCACCTGGGCGGGGCTGACCTGCTGGTCGTCCCCGACGACGATCACCTTCGCACCCAGCCAGGCGAGCAGCAGCGCCTCGGGGCCGGACTGGCTGGCCTCGTCGACGATCACGACGTCGAAGCGCCCTGCTTGGTCCATAGGCACGGTTTCGGTTACCTGGTGCAGCGGCATGATCCAGGCGGGCACCGCCGCCTGGCTGGCCTGCAAGCTCTCCCGGGCCTGTCTGCGGTAGGTGGCTGCGTATTTGCCGGTGCCCTTGCCCAGCTTGCGGACGTTCTGCTGGTACGAGGTGAGGGCCACGGCCTGGTCGTCCGTGAGCCTGGACAGACAGCTGAACCAGGCCTTGTCGGCCGCCAGCCGTTCCAGGCCGATGCGGGTCTCGGCGTCCGCCTCGGCGAGCAGCCGCATCTGCCGGGCTTCGGCCTCCGGGTCCGTCAGCTCCTTCATTCGGTCGTACCAGACCGACCACTCCCACGCGGCCTGGAAGTCCGCGAGCCGGGTGTCCCACTCGTCGTCCTCGGGTGTGGATTCCAGTCTGTCGGCGAGGTCTGGGAGTTCGGCCGCGACCAGCCGGTAGGCGTCGTCACATGCCTTCTTGCGCGCGAGTGCCTCCCGCAGGTCGTCCACGTCGTTCACCGCGGCGCTATAGGCCGCCGGGTCGCGGGAATCGACCGCGGCGCGGGCTCGTTCCAGGGCTGCCGAGGCTCCCCTGCGGTGGGCCGCGGCGCCCAGTACACGCAGAGCGTCGTCGATCAGGGTGCGGGCAGGGGCGGCGTTCCTGCGCGCTGCTCTGGCCTTCAGGAGGTTTTTCACGGTGGCGGCCCGCTCCGAGTCGCCCCAGCCGACGCCGGCCAGCCCTGGTGCGGCTGTGGCAGCGCCGACCACGGCGTGGCGCAGGTCGGCGAGAGCGGTCAGAGTGGTGAGGGTGGCGATGTCCTGGCGCTGGCGGGCGGTGCGCCGGGCGGTGGCCTGCCATGCGTCGTGGCTGTCGCCCCACTCCTGTTCGATGTCCTGGAGGTGCCGCTCCAGCGTGACGCGGTGCAGTACGGCGGACGCGGCGGTCGCTGTCTCCACGGCGCGGCCGTCGACGCGCACGGTCTCGGGGAAGTCGCCGACAGCCTTGCGCAGTTTGGTCTTCATGCCCAGGGCTCCGCGCAGCTTCGCACCGGACGCGAGCCCGTCCCGGAGGGTGCCGGCAAGACCGAGGGCCGTCGGCACGTCGTACGCCTCCAGCCCAGTGACCAGGGTGGCGCCCAAGGCGCGCTCCGCCTCCTCGATCGCGGTCAGGGCCGCGGTGGTGCGCTGGTGGCGGCTGCGCGCACCAAGGTCCTGCCCGGCGAGGATTTCGTCGCGCAGCTCGGCGGCCCAGGCGGCCGGCATCGAGGTGGCCGCCCGGGCTGCGGGAGTGAAGTGGTCGAGCGCGGTGGCCAGTTGCTCCTGCTGTGCTGGGGTGAGGACGGACACGGTGTCGTCGAGGCGGGAGACGGAGCCGTCCTGCCGGAGCGCGGCGAGGTCGGCCTCTGCCGCCTTGACCGTCTCGACCGCCTCCGCGAAGGCGGGCACCGTGGGCAGCTGCCCGGGCTCTGGCAGCGCGGCACTCACCGATGCGGCGAGAGCACGGTGCCGGTCGGTGAAGGCGAGCGCCGCACGGCGCAGGCGCGTGAGCACCTCGGCATTCAGCGTCGGTGCGTCAGCGGGGACGGCGCCGATCCAGCCGAACTGCGGGTGTTCCTCGGCGAGCCGCTGGGCGATCCGGACCAGGGTTCCCTCGTAATCGCCGACCTCGGCCGGATGGTGGTACGTCTCCTGCTCCCGCAGCGCACGCAGCGCCTTCAGGGCGAGCGCCTGCGCGGACCGGGCGGATCTGAGGCGCTCTTCGTGCTCTTGGATGCGTCGCCGGTATGCCCGCGAAGAGAAGTCTCCCTGCCGGTCGAGGATGACCTTGACGGAGTGCTCCAGTTCCTGCTGACCTGCTCCGTCGTCGGTGCGGCTCACGCACAGCTCGCGGATGCCGACGGGGAGTTTGTCTTTCAGGACCTTCAGGGCACGTGCCGTATGGCTGGTGATCAGTACGCGGTTGCCGCGCGCGAGAAGGTCGGTGACCAGGTTGGCGATGGTGTGCGTCTTGCCGGTGCCGGGCGGTCCCTGGACCACGACGAGATCCCGGTCCCGCAGCCGCTCGGCGATGGTGCGCTGTTCGTCGTTGGAGGGCAGCGCGAAGTACAGCTCCGGCGGCGGTCCTGCTACGTCACCGCTGCCCGGCTCCCCCAGCGGGAGGTCACCGCCCGCACCGGCGATCGCCCGCAGCAGAGTGGTTGGCTCGGCGCCCTGCTCGATGGACAGGGCGACGGCGCGCAGCGCTTCGAGCATGCTGCGCCCGGTGCGCTCTCTGAGCAGCAGCACCGGCGCGAAACTGACGACCGGTACGGCGGGGTCTCCCGCTGCCCGGTGCCGATTCGGTGCACGGTCGTAGCGTCCCGCTTCGTGAGCCGCGATGGTCCAGGTGGTGAGGGCGCGGTGCAGCTGGTCCGCGAGCTGCGGATCCGTGGTGTCCCCGGCTGCTTCCAGCTCCCGCCGTACGAGGGCGCGAGTTTCCGCCCGCGCTTTCTGCCCGGGGTCGAGCATGGACTCCTCCAGCACCGGGCTGCCGTGCTCGGGGTCTGGTCCGACGGTGATGGCTCCGGTGTCGGGGGCGATGGTGATGACGGCCCGGCAGGTGACGAGATGGCGGCGGATCGGCTCGCCCTGTGCCGACCAGGTGAGGTAGCCGAATCCGACGACCAGTTCGAAGCTCTCGCCGAGTTCGGAGGCATCCACGCAAAGGCGGTAGAGGCGGTCGTAGGCACGTACGACGGGCTTCATGGCACGGTCGCGACGTGCCCACCCTTCCCATTCACGCAACCAGGCGCGGTACTGTGCGTACACGGTGTCACGCTGGGGCGAGTCGGCCAGGGACACGGTGATGTGCCGGGTGCGTGCGCTTCCCTCAGCGGAGATCTCGTCCGCCGGTATGTCCGTCTCGGCCCGCGGCTCGGGGGGCGTTTCCCGTGCCGAGTCGTGGATCTCCCAGCCGTCCAGCCAGTGGGCGAGCGGCAGCGGCGGAGCCGGCGGTTCGTGCCGTACGGGTCGGTCGGCCCGCAGCCACAACGGTTCGTCGCCGAGGACAGCGTCGGTGAGGAAGGAGCCGAACTGCGCGGGCAGGTCGGCGAACCACACCTGGTGCCTGGCGTCGTCGTGCGTCCGCACCGGCTTGGTGCGGCTCTCACCCACCTCCGCGAGGTAACGGAAGACGTGGCGGACAACATCGTCGGGCGTCACGGCGGATGCGGGCACGAGCCACCTCGCTGAACTGGTGCAACCAAAGTATGAAGAGTGTGCGCATCCTATGCGCATCGCAGCGGGGGGGGGGGGGGGGGGGGGGGAGGGGGGGGGGGGGGGGGGGGAGGGGGGGGGGGGGGGGGGGGGGGGGGGGGGGGGGGGGGGGGGGGGGGGGGGGGGGACG
>NZ_JBVHTA010000057.1:0-19358 GCF_055566095.1 Streptomyces sp. NPDC027962 | reverse complement strand
CGTGGACAAGCCGGCCGGCGTGCTCTCCGGCGGCGAGAAGACCCGCCTCCCCCTCCCCCCCCCCCTCCCCCCCCCCCCCACCCCCCCCCCCCTCCCCCCCCCCCCCCCCCCCCCCGCTGCGATGCGCATGACGGTCGGGACGCTGTGGGACTTCGGTGGGGTGCAACCTCTCCGCAGGGAAGGTGCGGATCCGGCGTTGAGGCCACCGAGAGCCTCCTCGTCCCGACGGAGAACCTCCCGCGGTTCATCGAGCACACCCGAGGTCCGACCCGGAAGGCGCCTCCTTGCAGACACTGCGGGCCCTGGGCGAGAGGCAGAACAAGGCCGCGAAAGAAGCACTCCTGGGGCCACCCTGACCGGACCGCACTCAAGGATCCGCACCTGGCAGCCCAAGCCCTGCACACCT
The DNA here is from genome assembly GCF_055566095.1 of Streptomyces sp. NPDC027962. Classification (NCBI taxonomy): domain Bacteria; kingdom Bacillati; phylum Actinomycetota; class Actinomycetes; order Kitasatosporales; family Streptomycetaceae; genus Streptomyces; species Streptomyces sp. NPDC027962. Next base: position 18,952 of record NZ_JBVHTA010000057.1, on the reverse strand, counting down.
CTGCCGTCCTGTTCGGCCACTCCCGACAGGGAACCTCACCCTCAGCCGGAGACCGCAGGAACAGGCACGGTAAGCGCCGATGCCGAGACAGCCAGCGCCAAATGTATCGAATCGCACCCATCACCCTCATGGAGGGGTACGATTCAATGCATGACAGCCATGAAAGACCCCAGCCGCTCACAGCGGCTGACCCACCTGCCCCCCACGTTCACCACAGCGCAAGCACACCAGGCCCGACTCTCCTCCCGCGATCTCGCCACCCTGGTCGGCGAGGGGGCCATCGACGACCTCTCCCGCGGGGTCTACCGAAAAGCGGACGCACCGGAGACCGCTCACGCCGACCTCCTGGCCGTATGTATCCGGGCGCCCCATGCCGTCGTCTGCGGCGAGTCGGCCCTCGCCCTGCATGAGCTGATCGACGACATCCCCACGGCCGTGTATATCGCCGTGCCCCGCGGCACCCGCCGCCCCACGATCTCCTACCCGCCCACCACCGTCGCCCAGTACGCCGCACAGACCTTCACCCTCGGCGTCGAACACTTCGAAGCAGCCCCAGGAGAAACCATCCCCGTATACAACGCCGCCCGCAGCGTCGTCGACGCCATGCGCCACCGCCACCGCATCGGCCAGACCCTGGCCCTGTCCGCACTCGGCCGTTACCTGCGGCGCGACGGACGCCGCGCCGCCCGCGAGCTCCAAGACATCGCTCGCGAACTGGATGCACTGTCCACCATCCGCCCCGCCGTAGAGGCGGTGCTCGCCTGATGCCGAACCCCACCCGCGACACCACCGCCGGGCGCGTCTACAACAACCTGCGCAACCTGGCCCGCCGCACTAACCGCTCCACCGACGAGATCATGGTCGAGTACGTACTCGAACGGTTCCTCTACCGCCTCTCGATCTCACCCCTCGGCCGCGAACACTTCGTACTCAAGGGCGGCCTGCTGCTCGCCCAGTTCGGGGCTCGCCGCACGACCCGCGACATCGACCTCCTCGGCCGTTCCTTCCCCGGCGAGGAAACCGAGATCGTCCACAGGATCGCGGCCGTCGCCGCAACCGAGACCGACGACGGCGTCGCCTTCGACCCAACGACACTGAAGACCGTACCGATCCGCGAAGAGGACGAGTACCACGGCCTGCGCCTGTCGATGGCCGCCTCCATCGCACGGGCCCGTCTCAAGCTCCAGCTCGACGTCAGCTTCGGCGACCCCGTCACCCCCGGCCCGCAAACCATCAACTACCCGCAGCATCTCACCTCGGAGAGCTTCCAGATCCTCGGCTACCCCCTCGCCACTGTCATCGCCGAGAAACTCACCACCGCCATCTCTCTCGGCGACCTCAACACCCGCGACCGCGACTACGCCGACCTCTACCGCCTGCTCACCCTCAACGACCTCGACGGCCGGGAACTCGCCGCCGCGCTGACCGCCACGGCCACCCACCGAGGCATCACCCTCAAGCCACTCAGCACCACGATCACCGACCTCGCCGAGCAGCGCCAGAACTCCTATGCCGCATGGCGTCGCCGCCAAGGCACTGCCGCGAACGGTCACCCCGAACGCTTCACCGACGTCGTGCAGCAGGTCATCGCTTTTCGGATCCCTGCATCACGGGCGAAGCCGCCACACAGACATGGGCCGCAGCCACCCGGACATGGTCCTGATTCCGGATCTCGAATGCGCTCCCCTCGCGCTCCCGTGGACATCCAGCCACCACAAGAACTGACCGACCATCAGCGATCCAATGCAAAAGACCAGGTCAGAGGGCACCTGACCTGGTCTCAAGTGGAGCCGCCTTCGGGATTCGAACCCGAGACCTACGCATTACGAGTACACCGGCCCCAGACCACGAACACTCCACCGCAGACCACCTCCTACCTCACGGCAGTTGCAAACTGCGGGATAGAGCGACAGCGTGTGTCCCATCGACCCGAACCAGCTCAGAGACGTCATCCGCCCCTCCGCTCCAGGGACTTCTCAGGGACTTTCAGCGCTGCCCGAGGGAGTTCCGAGGGACTTTTCGCCGCCTGACGCGGCAAGCCCCCGAAAGATCGGAAAGGGCCTCCGACGCAGGTCAGAGGCCCTTTCCCAGCAAAGCCGCAGGTGATGGCAGACGAGTCGGGCTGTACGCCGGGTTCTGTGCGCCCGGGACCTCGCGGTCGTCGGGGCGACGGCCATCCATCTAGGACCGGCGTTGCCGCCGGCCTCGTGCGGTCTACCCGCGGACTCGGGCGGGCAGCCCTCGAACGTCCGCGCAGGACCGCCCTCTTGCGAGAGGCGGCCCCTCTTGACCTTGCTCCAGGTGGGGTTTACCTAGCCGCCTGAGTCACCTCAGGCGCTGGTGGTCTCTTACACCACCGTTTCACCCTTACCGAGGACCGAGGTCCCCGGCGGTCTGTTTTCTGTGGCACTGTCCCGCGGGTCACCCCGGGTGGGCGTTACCCACCACCCTGCCCTGTGGAGCCCGGACGTTCCTCGGGAAGATCGTTGCCGATCTTCACGCGGCCGCCCGCCCGGCTCGTCTGCCGTGTCGACCATGCTACCTGCCGTTGCGACCGGCTTGACCTTGTCGCAGCGTCAACGTTTCTACTGGGTGCCATGCGAATCGGAGAGATCGCCGCGCTCGTCGGGGTGACCACGCGGGCCGTCAGGCACTACCACCATCTGGGGCTGCTGCCCGAGCCGGTGCGCCGGGGCAACGGATACCGGGACTACACCGTCCGTGATGCCGTGCTCCTGGCGCGGATCCGGCGGCTCACCGAGCTGGGGCTCGGCCTCGACGAGGTCCGGGACGTACTCGCCGACGACAAGGGCCGCGATCTCGTCGAGGTGCTGGAGGAGCTCGATGCCGACCTGGGGCGGCAGGAGGCGTTGATCCATGAGCGGCGGGAGCGGCTGACCCCGTTGCTCGAGCAGGCCCGGAGCGGGCAACTGCCCGCCGAAGGGCCGGTGTCGCCGCAGCTGGGTGCGCTGCTCGCCGACATGGCGCGCGCCTCCGCCGGCCGGCCGGGGCCGGAGCCGGCGATCGCCTCCAAGGACCGTGAGCTGCTGGCTCTGATCGACACCGTGGCCCCGCAGGAGGAGCAGGAGCGCCTGATGACGGAGATGCGACGGGTGATGGAGGCGCCCGGCGCCATGGACCGGGCGTACGCGCTGTACGAGGAGCTCGACGCCCTCGCGGAGGTGGACCCGGCTGATCCTCGGGTCGAGGAGGCGGCGCGGACGCTCGCCGACATGTTGCCCGACGAGGTCGCGGCCCGCCTGGACACCGGGGAGGCGCCGGGCCCGTCGGACGTCGGTTTCATGGATGCCTTCCTCGCGGACTTCGCCCCCGCCCAGGCCGCCGTCGTGACCCGTGCCCTGGAGCTGGTCGTGGAGCGTGCCCGGTGAACCGGCTGCTGAAGGTGCTGCGGGCGGTCGCGTACGCGGTGCTGCCCGCGGAGGCGCTGCTCGCGATGTGCCTGGTGGGCGGGGTAGGCGTCCCGATGGCCGCGCTCACCGTCGCCGAGGCCGCCATGGCGCTGCTGCTCGCCGCCGAAGGGGTCGCGTATCTGCGGCTGCGCAGAAGGGGGGTGACTCGGCGGGAGGCGGTGTCCGAGCTGGTGCCCGTGCCCGTGCTGCGGCTCGTGGGGCATGAACTGCGGCTGCTGTACAGCCTGTGGCTCTGGGTCACGCGGCGGCGCCACGGTGTCGGCCCGGGCGACCGGCCCTTCGGGCACGCCCGTGATCAGGCGGCACTGATGTACGGCTTCACGCTCGTCTGTGTCGTGGAGACCGTGGCCGTGTCGTATCTGCTGAGGCACTGGCCGGCCGTGCACGCCGTGCTGCTCGTGGTGGACGTCTACACGGTGCTGTTCATGCTCGGCCTCCAGGCCGCCTCCGTCACGCGCCCCCACGTCCTGTCGGCGCAGACGCTGCGACTGCGCCAGGCCGGGCACGTGGACCTGCTGATCCCGCTGGAGCGGATCGCCGACGTCCGCTACGAGCTGCGCTTCACCCACGAGAGACAGGACGACGTCCTTGATCTGCAGGTCGCCTCGCAGACGTCGGTGATGCTGGAGCTGTCCGAGCCGGTGATCCACGTCGGTCTGCTGGGCGGGGAGCGGCCGGTCGGCACCGTGCGGGTGCACGCCGACGACGCACGGGCCTTCGCCAAGGCCCTGCGGGAGGCGACGAGCGGGGAGCGCGCGGCGAACGCGCCGGTCACGCCGGCGTGAACCGTACCTTCGCCCGCCCCGGGTCGGCCTCGGTGAGCCGCACCCTCAGCCGCTCCCCCAGCGGCAGCGCGCCCGCGCCGCCTTCGACGCGTGCCACCACAGCCGGGTCCTCGAGGTGGACGGTGCCGGCTGCCGGGTCGTTCTCCTCCACGTCGACGACGACCGCGTCGAACGTCTCGCCGATCCGGTCCCGCAGCACGATCGCTTCGACGATGTCGAGGCACTCGCGTTCGACGGTGTTGCCGCGCCGGCCGCCCTCGGCCATCTCCTTGGGGAGGGTCTCCAGGGCGGCGGTCACCCACCCCGGCGGCTCCTGCCCCGCGACGGCGGCCAGGCACAGCTCGCCCGCGTAGCGGTCCACGAGCCGGCGCAGCGGCGCGGTGCAGTGGGTGTACTCGGCGGCGACCGCCGCGTGGAGGGCGGGCACGGGCAGCACCCCGCCGGTGAACGACGAGTACCCGGCGCCGCGCAGCAGCGTCGTGCACTCCTGGAGGAAGGCGGCGCTGCGGGGCTCGCGCGGGTCGAGGGAGCGGACGAGCTCGGCGTACGAGACGTGGTGGGGCCAGTCGACGCGCAGCGCCTGCGCCGAGCGGCGCAGCCGCGCCACGGCCCCGTCGGGTGCGGTCGGCAGGGTGCGCAGGATGCCCGTGCCCGACGCGGTCATGAGGCCGGCGGCGGCCATGCCGGTGAGCAGGGAGATCTGCGCGTTCCAGCCGTCGGCGGGGCGCGGTGCGCGGTACTCGAGGACGTACCCGCCGTCCCGCTCGGTGACCTCCTGCTCGGGGACGTTCAGGGAGATCCCGCCGCGTTCGACCTCGAGCGCCTCGCGCAGGGTGCCGATGTCCTTGAGCAGGGCCAGCGGTTCCTCCGCCGTGCCGGTGTCGATCTGCCGCTGCGCTCCTTCGTAGTCCAGCCTGGCCCGGCTGTGCACGAGCGCCCGGCGCACGTCGGTGCCGACGGTGCGCCCCTCCGCGTCGAGGTCGATCCGCCACAGCAGCGCGGGGGCGCTCTGGCCGGGCAGCAGGCTGGCTGCCCCCTCGGAGAGACCGGGCGGATGGAGGGGGACCTTCCCGTCGGGGAAGTACAGCGTCTGCACCCTCCGGTGGACCTCCGCGTCCAGCGCCGAGCCAGGCGTGACGAAGGCGGCGACGTCGGCGATCGCGTAGTGGACCCGGAAGCCGCCGTCGCGGCGGGAGAGGTGCATCGCCTGGTCGAGGTCGACGGAGGCGGGGGGGTCGATGGTGAACAAGGGGATGTCCGTCGCGTCCTCTTCCGGCAGCCTCGGCGCCTTCGCCGCCGCCTCTGCCTCCGCGAGGACCGCCTCCGGAAAGTCCCCCGGCACGTCGAGCCTCGTGCGCAGCTCACGCAGGGCGGCGCGCAGCGGGGCCTCGGCTGCGCCGGTCGCTTTCATGTGGCGGCGGGGCATGGACCGAGCGTAGGTCGCGGCTGGGGTGGTGGCATTTCGGCGGGGCGGGGCGGCCTTTGTACTCTGGCGCGGGGCCGCACCCCCACCCCGTGTCCGTACGAAGGAGACCTGCCGTGCTTGTGCTGCTGCCGCCGTCGGAGGGCAAGGCCGATTCCGGTCGCGGGGCCCCGCTGAAGCCCGAGTCGCTGTCGCTGCCGGGGCTGGCGGAAGCACGGTCCGCGGTGCTGGACGAGCTGGTGGAGCTGTGCGCCGCCGATGAGGCAAAGGCGCAGCAGGTCCTCGGCCTGAGCGAGGGGCTGCGCGGCGAGATCGCGAAGAACGTGGAACTGCGGACGGCGGGGACCCGGCCGGCCGGTGAGATCTACACCGGCGTCCTGTACGACGCGCTGGACCTCGCCACGCTCGACGCGTCCGCGCGCCGACGGGCCCGGCAGTCGCTGCTGGTGTTCTCCGGGCTGTGGGGCGCGGTCCGGATCGGCGACCGCATCCCGTCGTACCGCTGCTCGATGGGCGTGAAGCTGCCGGGGCTCGGCGCACTGGGGGCGTACTGGCGGGGCCCGATGGAGTCGGTCGTTCCGGAGGCCGCCGGGAACGGGCTGGTGCTGGACCTGCGCTCGTCCGCGTACGCGGCGGCATGGAAGCCCAAGGGCGCGGTGGCGGAGCGTACGGCGACGGTGCGGGTGCTGCACTCGCACGTCGTCGACGGGGTCGAGAAGCGGTCGGTGGTCAGCCACTTCAACAAGGCGACCAAGGGCCGGATCGTACGGAGCCTGCTGGAGTCGGGGGCCGCGCCGAAGACGCCGGAGGCCCTGGTCGAGGCGCTGCGGGACCTCGGTCACGTGGTCGAGGCGCAGGCCCCGGCGAAGGGCGGCAAGACGTGGGGGCTGGACGTCGTGGTGTCGGAGATCCACTGACACGTTGCGCGATGCGCAACGCTCGTTGTGGATGATGCATGCCCCGGGCAGGATCGGCGCATGACTTCCGTGCTCGACCTCTCCCCCGTCATTCCGGTCGTCGTCATCGACGACGCCGCCGACGCCGTGCCGCTCGCGCGCGCCCTCGTCGCGGGCGGCCTGCCCGCGATCGAGGTGACGCTGCGGACCCCGGGCGCACTCGACGCGATCCGGGCGATCGCTGCGGAGGTGCCGGACGCGGTCGTCGGCGCGGGCACGATGATCTCGGCTGAGGGCGTCACCGGGTCGGTGGCGGCGGGGGCACGGTTCCTGGTCAGCCCCGGGTGGACGGACTCGCTGCTGGACGCGATGCAGACATCCGGGGTGCCGTTCCTGCCGGGCGTTTCCACCACGTCGGAGGTCGTGGCGCTGCTGGAGCGCGGGGTGGACGAGATGAAGTTCTTCCCCGCCGAGGCGGCGGGCGGCACGCCATACCTGAAGTCCCTCGCGGGCCCCCTCCCCCAGGCACGTTTCTGCCCGACGGGCGGCATCACGCGCGCGTCGGCCCCGTCGTACCTGGACCTGCCGAACGTCGGCTGCATCGGCGGCACATGGATGCTGCCCGCCGACGCGTTGGCGGCCGGTGACTGGGCACGGGTCGAGTCCCTGGCACGGGAGGCGGCGCAGCTCGGGCCCGCGCGGCCCTGAACTTCCCTGCGCTCAGTCGAAATCCAGCTCCACATAGGGGGCGAGCGGGCGGTAACCGAGGCGCTCGTAGACACCGTTGGCGGTCGGATCGGCGACGTCCGCGAAGAGCAGCACCTGCTCGGCGCCCGCGTCCAGCGCGCCTCGACTGGCCGCGGCGGTCACCGCGCCCGCATAGCCACGACCGCGAAAATCGGGCGGGGTGTAGACGGGCGCGATCCGTGCCTGGCCCGCGAGCATCGGCGAGTGGCCGGCCATGGACACGGGCCGGCCGTCGACCTCCCAGAGATACAGGCCGCCGCCGGAGATGCGGCGGGACACGTTCGCGGTGTAATCCGTCTCGGTACTCGCCCCGGTGTCCGCGGCGAAACCCGTCATCCAGGCCGCCGCCTGCGCGACGTCCGCGGCGGTTGCCCGCCTGACCGTGCCGGGCGGCGGCTGCTCCGGAGGGCACAGCACGCCGAGCCGGAACAACCGCAGCCGCACGGCCACGGTCCACCGGCCCTCGCCGGCCCACTCGTCCGCGAACGCCTGGGCGCTGCCGTCCGCCCCCTTCACGCCTGCGACCGTGGCACCCGCGGCGCGCAGGGTGCGGGCGAGCTCGCGGGCGTGGTGGTGGGGGATCGGCCCGAAGAGGGCAGGGTGCGGGGGCGTCTGGACGAAGGCGGCCTCCACGGGGCCCGTCCCGCTCTCCCGCCACCAGCCGAACCACGGCGGCTGCCCGCCTTCGTCCCCGTACGCGTCGGGCCCGTGGCGCCGGACCGTCTCACTGACGGTCAACAGGCCGGTGTTGCCGACGGGGTCGGCGGCGAGGTAGGCGTCGGTGTGGCGCCGGAACTCGTGGACGTCGTGGGTGAGGTGCCAGGTCATGGGGGTGATGGTGCTACGAGGTGGGCGCGGCCGCGCGGTCTTTTCCGGGGAGGCAGTCCCCGGACCCCGCGCCTCGAACGCCGGCGGGGCAGGACCTTGCAGGTCTCGTCGGGGCTCCGCCCCGCACCCCGCGCCTCAACTCCCCCTACGGCCCGGCGGCGGTGGAGGGGCGCCTCCCACGGCGCCAGGCATAGGGGGAGTACCCCCAGCGAGGCCGGCGAAGTCGGCCCGTCCGGCGATTGAGGACACCGCGCGGAGCACGGTACGGGGTCCGGGGCCCCCGGTTCCGGGATGGGGGTACCATCCACGCCGCCAGGCGTAGGGGGAGGGCGGGGAGGGGAACAACCCCCGCGCCCGCCCCCACCTCACCGCAAGTGCGACGTGTCGTTCAACAACCTCAGCGACGCGTTCCCGTCCGCGTAGTACGCCACCGCCGACAACGACGCCGCCGACAGTTCCATGCGGAACAGGGACTCCGGCGGGGCCCCCAGCGCCAGGCGGACCAGGGTTTTGACCGGGGTCACGTGGGTGACCAGGAGGACCGTGCGGCCCTGGTGGCGGGACAGGAGCTTGTCGCGGGTCGCCGCGACCCTGCGCGCCACCGTCGCGAAGCTTTCGCCGCCGCCCGTGGGGACCGCTTTCGGGGAGGCCAGCCATGCGTCCAGGTCGTCGGGGTACCGTTCCCGCACCTCGGCGAACGTCAGGCCCTCCCACGCGCCGAAGTCCGTCTCACGCAGGCCCTCTTCGAGGGTGACGTCGAGGCCGAGCTTCGCCGCGACCACGTCCGCCGTCTCACGGCAGCGGCGCAGCGGCGAGCTGACGATGTGCTGGATCGTGCCGCGCGCCGCGAGCGACGCGGCGACCGCTTCGGCCTGGCGGCGGCCCACGGCCGACAGCACCGGGTCGCTGCCGCCGCTGCCGGAGAAGCGCTTCTCGGGGGTCAGGACCGTTTCGCCGTGCCGGAGCAGGACGAAGGTCGCGGGCACCCCCAGGTCCGGCGCGGCCCAGCCGACCTCCACGGCGGCCTCGGCGGCCGGCTCAGCCGCCACCACAGGCCGCTCGGTCGCTTCCAGCGTGCCCACGGGCCCCGCCGCGACCGCCGCGGACGGGCCCGCCGCCGGCCGCCCCAGCGCCGCACGTGCCTTCGCCGCACCCGCCGCCGCGTCGCCCACCACGCGGGCCGCCTCGGCGTCACGCGCGTCGAGTGCCGCCGTGGAGCGCGACGGCTCCCACTGCTTGCCCTGCTTGCCCGCGTCCATCGCCTCGTTGGCGAGCCGGTCCGCGTGTTTGTTGCGCTCGCGCGGGATCCACTCGTAGGTGACCTGCGAGCGCGGGAAGACGCGCGCGGCTTCGGCGGCGAGCGGCTTCATGTCCGGGTGTTTGATCTTCCAGCGGCCGGACATTTGCTCGACGACGAGCTTGGAGTCCATCCGTACGCGGACAACCGCCTCGGGGTCGAGGGCACGGGCCGCTCGCAGACCGGCGACAAGGCCCTTGTACTCGGCAACGTTGTTGGTCGCCACTCCGATGTACTCGGCGGCCTCCGCGAGCGTCTCGCCCGTGACCGGGTCGAGGACGACCGCGCCGTATCCGGCGGGGCCGGGATTGCCCCGGGAGCCGCCGTCTGCTTCGACGACGAACTCGCGCGGTGCAGGCACTACAGCCCCGATTCGGACGTACGGACGAGGATGCGGCGGCAGTTCTCGCAGCGCAGCACCGTGTCGGGCGCGGCCGCGCGGACCTCGTTCAGCTCCGTGATGTTCAGCTCCAGCCGGCAGCCCTCGCAGCGCCGCTGGAACAGCCGGGCCGCGCCGACCCCGCCCTGCTGGACGCGGAGCTTCTCGTACAGCTTCATCAGGTCCGCGGGGACGGTTCCGGCGACCACCTCTCGCTCCTTGGTGACGGACGCGGTCTCCGCGTCGAGCTCCGCCTGAGCGGTGTCCCGGCGCACGATCGCGGCGTCGGCCTTGCTCTGCACGGACGAGACCCGCTCGGTCAGTTCGGCGACGCGCTCCTGCACGGACTCACGGCGCTCCATGACCTCGAGGACGATGTCCTCCAGGTCGCCCTGGCGCTTGGCGAGCGAGACGATCTCGCGCTGGAGGTTCTCCAGGTCCTTGGGCGAGGTGATGGCCCCGGAGTCGAGGCGCTGCTGGTCGCGGGTGGCGCGCTGGCGTACCTGGTCGACGTCCTGCTCCGCCTTGGTCTGCTCGCGGGCGGTGTCGCTCTCCTCGGTCTGCGCGGCCACGAGCAGGTCCCGCAGCTGCGTGAGGTCCTTGTTCAGCGATTCGATCTCGGCGTGCTCGGGCAGCGACTTGCGCTTGTGCACCAGCTGCGACAGGCGCATGTCGAGGGCTTGGACGTCGAGGAGTCGGATCTGGTCGGCGGGCGCGGCGTTCAGTTGGGGGCTCCAGAGGAATCGTGGTGAGAGGACCAGGGGTCGGTGACCGTCTTCGACACATGGACCCGCAGGTCCCAGCCGTTCCGGTCGGAGATTGCGTCGAGCTGCGCCGCGGCCTGTTCGCACCAGGGCCATTCGGTGGCCCAGTGCGCGGCGTCGATCAGCCCGAGGGGTGAGTGCTGGGTGGCCTCCGACGCCGGATGGTGGCGCAGGTCGGCGGTGAGGAACGCGTCCACGCCTGCGGCCCGTACCTGCTCGAAGAGGCTGTCGCCGGAGCCGCCGCTGACCGCGACCGTGCGCACCGGCGCATCGAGGTCGCCGGCGACGCGCACTCCCTGCGCGGTGGCGGGCAGGCGCTTCGCGGCGCGGGCGGCGAATTCTCGCAGCGTTCCGGGGTGGTCGAGCTCGCAGATCCGGCCGAGGCCCCGTCGCCCGCTGGGGTCGGAGGGGTCGGGCACCAGGGGCCGTACGACACGGAGGTCCAGCGCGCCGGCGAGGGCGTCGGAGACGCCGGGGTCGGCGGTGTCGGCGTTGGTGTGCGCGACATGCAGGGCGATGTCGTTCTTGATCAGGGTGTGCACGACGCGGCCCTTGAAGTGGCCGGCGGCGACCGTTGTCGTACCGCGCAGATAGAGCGGGTGGTGGGTGACGACCAGGTCCGCGCCGAGCTTCACCGCCTCTTCGACGATGTCCTGTACGGGGTCGACGGCGAACAGCACACGGGTGATCCGGGCGTCGGGGTCTCCGCAGACGGTGCCGACGGCGTCCCACTGTTCGGCCCGCTCGGGGGGCCAGAGGGCGTCGAGCGCGGCGATGACTTCAGACAGACGGGGCACGCAGCAAAGGCTACCTGCCCCGCCCGTCTCCGATGCCTGCCCCTGCTTGAAAGAAGCAGCCGCCGGCCGGGGCGGCCGCTGGACAGGTGGCCGCCTGCTCGACCAGGCGGCGCCGGAAGAGACTGCCGCTACTTGACGAGGTGGCCGCGCAGGTCGTCGAGAACCTCGTCGGCGGCGGTGACGCCGAGGCCCAGGTACCAGGTCTCGTCGGGGACGTCCTCGGCCTGCCCGGCCCTGACGGCCTTCAGGTCCTTCCACAGCGGGTTGGACTCGGCGGTGTCCCGCTTGGTCTTCGACGGGTCGCCGTAGACGCCGGTGAAGATCCAGTCGGCGTCGGCCTGGTCCATCTTCTCGGGGCTGATCTCGACGGCGAGGTCCTCGATCTGCTGGTTCGCCGGCCGCGGGACGCCCGCGTCACGCAGGATCGTGCCGATGAAGGACGCCTGCGCGTAGAGGCGGATCCTGCCCGGCATGTAGCGGAGCATGGTGACGGTCGGCTTCTTCTCCCCGAGGTCGGTGCCGAGCTGCTTCGCCTTCTTCTCGTACGCGGCGAGCTTCGCCTTCGCCTGCTCGGTCCTGTCGAGGGCCGCGGCGTTCAGGAGGTAGTTCTCCTTCCAGGTGAAGCCGGGGCGGATGGAGAAGACCGTGGGGGCGATCCGGGACAGCTCCTTGTACTTGTCGCTCGCGCGCAGCCGGCTGCCGAGGATCAGGTCGGGCTTGAGGGCGGCGATGGCCTCGAGGTTGAGGCTGTTGACGGTGCCGACGCTCTTGGGGTTGCCGGCTTCCTTCTTCAGGTAGCCGGGGATGCCGTCGTCGCCTTCGGTGGGCGCGTAGCCGACGGGCTGCACGCCGAGGGAGGCGACGTTGTCCAGCTCGCCGACGTCGAGGACGACGACCCGCTCGGGCGCCTTCTCCATCTCGGTCCTGCCGAGGGCGTGGGTGATGGTGCGCGGGAACTGGCCGGGTCGCGCGTCCGTGCCCATCGCCGCGGTCTTCTCCGCCGCGTCGCCGAACTCCTTGCCGCCCTGGGCAACCTTCTTGCCGCTGTCGCCGGCCGGCGCGTCCGCGTCCTTGCCGGCATCGCCCCCGGCTCCGCAGGCGGCGAGGGAGAGGGCGGCGGCAAGGGCGACCGCGGTGGCGGCGGGACCGCGACGGCGAAGGGGCATGACGTGCTCCTGATCCGGGACTTAGGGGTGCCTTACCTTAAGCACTGCCGCAACTCCGAGCACAACCGCCCGCCCGTTCTCATGCAAACCGGGGCATCGCCACCCTTATGTGTGAAGAGACGTGTCTCGTGTTGTTCGGCAGGAAGTGCGATACCTAGCTTCGGTGGCCGGAGGTGAGGCATCGATGACAGCCTGTGCCATCGAAACCGCCGCGGAGAACGGGGCGGTGGCGACCACGGAAGGTACGGAGGGCGCGGGGGGCACGGAGGTCCCGGGAGACGCTTCGGTTCCCGAAGCCGGGGAGACGGCGGCGCTTGCGGATGCCGTGGTGGGTTCCGCTGCGGCTGCCGCGGCGAGCGGTGCGGTGGGTTCCGCGGCGGGCACCGGGTTCACGATCACCGCCGACGGGACGTACGGAGCCCGCCTCGCCGGTACGGGCGACGCGGTGTACCCGGAACGCTGGACCCTCGACGGGCCCGAGCCGTACGCGGTCGCGCTGCCGCTGAACCAGCCCGAGGAGCGCGATGCGGAGGTACTGCCGCTGAGCGACGGGCGGGTCCTGATCCGCCGACGGGTCGCGGAGCGCCACACGCTCTCCCTGCTCTACCCGACCGGGCCGGCGACCGGTGAGCTGCCTCTCGGGGCGCTCACCGCCGAGGAGTTGCGGCTGCTGCCGCCCTCGCCGGACGGGATGCGCGCCTACGCCCTGGTGCCGGGCGAGCGTTCGACCGGCATCTGGCTGGTGGCGGGCGGGGCCCTCGGGCCCGAGCACCTCGCCGACGTGCCGGGGCGCTGCTCGGGCGGCACCTGGCTGGACCGTACGGGGCGGCTGCTCGCACTCGACCGCCGGCATCCGGACGGCGGCCCGGTCAAGGCGGTCGCGGTCGACCTGGCACGGGGCGGCGAGGTGACACCATTGCTGCAGATCACGGAGGACAGCGACGACCGGCTGCTCCTCGCGGACGCCGACAGCGGCCTGCTGCTGATCCGTTCGAACGCGCCGGGTCCCGGCGGTGACCGGCTCGGCTGGGGCGTTCTGGGCAGCCTGCGGCCGGTGCGTTTCCCGGAGAGCCTGCGCCTGCCGGACGCACTGGTGACGCCGTTCGCCGTGCAGCCGGGCCAGCTCCTGACGCCGGAGAGCTGCTCGGTGGCCCTGCGGATCGACGGGGCGGCGGGCAGCTGGGTGGGGGTCTGGCGCCCCTCGGGCCGTCAACTCCACCAACTGGCCGCACCCTCAGGATGGTTGGCCGGGGCGGGCATGTGGAGCCGGGACGGTGTGCTGCAACTCCCTTACACCACGGAGTCGATGCCGTGCGGGGTGGCTCGTGCGGCGGCCTCCGAGCTCTTCGCGACGAAGCCTGCAGAAACCTTCGCTCACGGGACGACCACCGAACCGGCACAATCGGAAGCCGCAGGTGGGGAACCATACGCGGGCTCTCGGAGTCCTCTTGTGCGCAGGCCGGTTCCCTTGCAGCAGGCGCCGCTCAGCGGCCGCAGCGCCCGTGGTTAGACTCACGGGCCGGGGCTACCGCGTCACGGTTCCGCAGAGGTGGCCGGGCGCCCTGCGACACACGTACGCAGCGAACACAACGGGGTGACTTCCCACATGTCTGAAGCCCGAACCGACACGACCCACGCGCGTCCGCAGCCTGCGGGTGGGGGGCGGGGCAACGGTGGCGGTGGCGGCAAACACCGAGGGGGTGCGGCAGCGCGGGACGACTCGTCGGCGCCGGCGCAGGGGCGGCACCGGAGGCCGTCGACGGCGGACGGGGGTTGAGGGCTGCGGAGGGGCCGCTGCGCGGAGCTGTTCCCCACCCCCTTCCCGAACCGGGGCAAGCCCGGACCCGTGCCGCGCTCCGCACGGTGTGCGGTGACCGGTGTGCGGGGGGGGCTCCGCCCCGACGCACGCCTGGCGGGGTGGGGCCCTCCCCGGCGCCGGGGCGCCGGCGGGGCCGCCTGCGCCGGGGCTGACTTGCCGCAGAGCGGCAATCCCGAGCGCGAGGGCGAAGCCCGGCGGCGTCGCGGTTCCCAGCCCGTCCGGCGTGTGCGGCGCCCGCCGCCGCACGCTCACCCCCGCTTCAGCCCCAGCACCTCCCCCGCCCCGAACGTCTCCCCCGCCGGCCGCCCCTCGAAGTGCGCGCCCAGCACGCCCGCCAGCTCCTCGAAGCTGAACGTCTCCTTCGACGCGTCGAACTTCGCCGCCACCCGGGGCCGTTCCACCACCGCCACCATGCCGCCGTGCACGACCAGCAACTGGCCGTTGACGGCCGAGGCGGACGGCGACGACAAGTAGCCCACGAGCGGTGCCACGTGCTCCGGTGACAGCGCGTCGAGATGGCCCGGGTCCGGTTCCGCGAAGCCCGCGAAGACGTCCTCCGTCATGCGGGTTCTGGCGCGGGGGCAGATGACGTTCGCCGTGACGCCGTACTTCGCGAGTGCCAGCGCTGTCGATGTGGTCAGGCCGACGATGCCGCCTTTGGCGGCCGCGTAGTTCGGCTGGCCGGCCGAGCCGGCGAGGAACGCCTCCGAGGAGGTGTTGACGATACGGCCGTAGACCGGCGCGCCTGCCTCTTTCGAGCGTTCGCGCCAGTGCGCGGCCGCGAAGCGCGTGGTGTTGAAGTGGCCCTTGAGGTGGACCCGGATCACCGCGTCCCACTCGGCCTCGCTCATGGAGAAGATCATCCGGTCCCGCAGGATGCCGGCGTTGTTGACGAGGATGTCGAGCTTGCCGTGCTCGCGCACAGCGGTGCCGACCAGGGCGCGGGCCGTCTCGAAGTCCGCGACGTCGCCCAGGTGGGCGACGGCGCGGCCGCCCGCCGCCCGGATCTCCGCGGCGACCTCCTCCGCAGGTGCGGCGGACGCTTCGCCGGAGCCGTCGCGACCGGGCTGCCCGTAGTCGTTGGCGACGACCGCCGCACCGAGCCGGGCCAGTTCCAGGGCCTCCGCCCGGCCGAGGCCGCGGCCCGCGCCCGTGACGATCGCGCTCAGGCCGGCCAGGGGGCCCTCAGGGGTGTGTGGCATGCACAGTCCTCTCGGAGATCCGCCGCAGACGGCGTTCAGAGCTCAGAGCTCGATGCATGTGCGCAGCGCCTCACCGCTGCGCATCTGGTCCAGCGCGTCGTTGATCCCCGCCAGCGACACCCGGTGGGTGATCAGGCCCGCCAGGTCGATCCGGCCGGCCCGCCAGAGGGCGATGGCACGCTCGTAGGAGCGCAGCACGTCGCCGCCGCCGTACATCGACGGCAGGATCCGCTTCTCGTCGAAGAACAGCTCGAACATGTTGAGCTGCAGGTTGTCGTCCATCGCGCCGGCGCCGACGATGCACAGTGTCCCGCCGCGCCGGGTCGTCTCGTAGGCGGTGCGCGCGGTCGCGGACTTGCCGACGACCTCGAAGACGTAGTCGAAGCCCTCGCCGGCTGTGATGCGCTGCTTGGCGTCGGCAAGGGCGTCGGGAGCGACGGCCTCGGTGGCGCCGAACCGCAGTGCGGCCTCGCGCCTCGACTCCACGGGGTCGACGGCGACGATCTGTGCCGCGCCCTGGAGCTTCGCGCCCTGGATCGCGGAGATGCCGACGCCGCCGCAGCCGATGACGGCGACGGACGAACCGGCTTCCACCTTTGCGGTGTTGAATGCCGCGCCGAGTCCGGTGGTGACGCCGCAGCCGATGAGCGCGGCGATGTCGAAGGGCATGTCGTCGGGTATCGGCACCGCGCAGCCCGCGTCGACGACGACCTCCTCGGTGAAGGTGCCGGTGCCGGCGAAGCCGAAGACGTCGCCGCCGGGCCTGCGGAAGTTGGGGGTGCCCGCGTTCATGAAGCCGGCCAGGCACAGCTGGGTCTGGCCGCGTCTGCAGGCGGGGCAGACCCTGCAGGCCGGCAGCCAGCACATCAGTACCCGGTCGCCGACCGCGATGCCCTGCACCCCGTCCCCGACATCGAGGATCTCGCCGGCGCCCTCGTGGCCGGGGACGAACGGCGCGGGCTGCGGCAGTACGCCGTTCATCGCGGAGACGTCGGAGTGGCACAGGCCCGTCGCACGGACCCGGATCCTCACCTTGCCGGGGCCGAATCCGACGGCCTCGACGTCGTCGAGGACTTCGAGTTTGTCCTGGCCGATCTCGTGCACTACAGCGGCGCGCATGACGGGTCCCTTCGGCAGGCAGGCGGGCTGTTACTTGTCCTCGACGAGCTCTACGACGGCGTCGGCCAGTACGGGTGCGTCGTCCCGGTCGGCGCAGGTGACCGACACCTGGACACGGCCGCCGCCACCATCACCCTCACCGCCGCTGTCGCCGATCCACATCCGGATGCGCAGCGTCTCGCCGGGGAAGACCACTCCGGCGAACCGCGTGCCGTACGAGCGGATACGGGAGACGTCGCCGCCGAGAAGCGTGTCGACGACCGCCTTCAGCGTCATCCCGTAGGTGCACAGCCCGTGCAGGATCGGCCGCTCGTACCCGGCGAGCTTTGCGAACTCCGGGTCGGCGTGCAGCGGGTTCCAGTCGCCGGAGAGCCGGTAGAGCAGGGCCGCGTCCTCGCGGATCCCCCGCTCGACGGTCCGGTCGGGGCGACGGGCGGGGAGTTCGAGTCGCTGGGAGGGGCCGCGTTCACCGCCGAAGCCGCCTTCGCCGCGTACGAAGAGCTGGGCGTCGCAGGTCCACAGCGGCCCGTCGTCGTCGGCCGCCTCGGTGCGCAGGACGATGACCGCGGCCTTGCCCTTGTCGTACACGGCGGCGACCCGGGAGCGGGAGGTGGCCGTGCCCTTGACGGGGATCGGGCGGTGGAGTTCGACGCGCTGACTGCCGTGGAGCACGGACGCGAGGTCGATGTCGAGGCCGGGCGCGGACATTCCGCCGACGACGCCCATGCCGGCCCCGGCGACGGTGGCGAAGCCCGGCAGCACGTGGAGCCTGGACTCCAGGGTGTAGCGCAGTTCGTCGGGGTCGGTGGCGGGGCGGCCCGCGCCGAGGCCCAGGTGATAGAGCTGGATGTCCTTGTGGTCCCAGGCGATGGTGGTGGGGCGGGGCTCTGCTGCGACGGCCCTGGCGACGTCAATGGGCATGGGGCTGCTGCTCCTCGAGGGATGGAAGACCTCGGTGCGGGTCTCGGTGTGAAGACCTCGGTGCGGGTCTCGGTGTGAAGACCTCGGTGTGGGGACCTCGGCACGGCCGTCCGCACCGTCGGCCGCACCGAGGTCGTACGTGACCGGCCGGGCGAGCCCGTTCTAGAACGCGTTCTAGGCCGATGGCCCTATGTATAGCGCGGCCTCCGGAAGTTGTGAAGACGACTGACGGCATGTCAGCTCCCGTGCTTCCCGATCGCCCGGGCCCTCGGCGCCTGCGAGCCGGGCGGCGTCGCCGCCGTCGGACCGCGAGGACGACTGTTGCTGCCGCGCCGCGTACGCACGAGCGTTCCCGGCTCCGCACCGGGCAGGACATTTGTCATCGCCCAGCCCGTACGTGTGCATCTGCCGGGCCGGCTCCCCGGTCCGTAGCGTCGTCGCCGTGACCTGCATGATCGCGCTGACGGGCACGGAGGAGCACGCCCGCCTTACGGTCACCGACGACGGCCGCGGCCCCGACGCCTCGGGGGCGGCCGGCGGCAGCGGTCTCCGCGGCCTGTCGGAACGGCTCGGCGCGGCGGGCGGCACGCTCGGGACGGGCCCGTTGCCGGGCGGCGGGTTCCGCGTGACGGCCGAGCTGCCGGTCACGGCCGTAGCCTGAGCTCATGTACGAGATGCCCCGCGATCACAGACCCGCGAAGTCCGTGCGTGTCCTGCTCGCGGAGGACCAGGGCATGATGCGGGGCGCCCTCGCACTGCTGCTCGGCCTGGAGCCGGACATCGAAGTGGTGGCGCAGGTGGGTCGCGGGGACGAGATCGTGGACGCCGCGCTCGTCTCCCGGCCCGATGTGGCCCTGCTGGACATCGAACTACCGGGCCGCAGCGGCCTGGATGCCGCCGTCGACCTGGCGCGGGAGGTCCCCGACTGCAGGGTGCTGATCCTCACCACGTTCGGCCGGCCGGGCTACCTGCGCCGGGCGATGGAGGCCGGGGCGGCCGGATTCCTCGTCAAGGACGGGCCGGTGGAGGAGCTGGCGCAGTCGATCCGGCGCGTACTGACGGGCGAGACCGTCATCGACCCGGGGCTGGCCGCGGCGGCACTCGGCGCGGGGCCGAACCCGCTCACGGCGAGGGAACGCGATGCGCTGGGCGCTGCGGCGGACGGGGCGACGGTCGCCGGCATCGCCGTGAAGCTGCACCTGTCGGAGTCGACCGTACGGAACCACCTGTCGTCGGCGATCGGCAAGACAGGCACCCGCAACCGCATCGAGGCGGTCCGCGAGCAGGGTGATTGCAAAGTCTGAGGTTCTGGGGGCGGTGCTGGTCAGCTGAGTCCGAGGAGGGCCAGTGGCCGCTCGAAAGGGCGGAGAGACATCTC
>NZ_JBVHTA010000056.1:41848-44495 GCF_055566095.1 Streptomyces sp. NPDC027962 | reverse complement strand
AGGCTCCCAGTAGACGACTGGGTTGATAGGCCGGATATGGAAGCCCAGTAATGGGTGGAGTTGACCGGTACTAATAGGCCGAGGGCTTGTCCTCATTTGCTCGCGTCCACTGTGTGGTTCCCGGGTTGCGAACAGTCGCACCGGTTGAACCAAGTTTCACTTTATTTAATTGAAGAGTGTGCTTGTTCGCTAGAACCCGATAGGGTTTCGGTGGTCATAGCGTTAGGGAAACGCCCGGTTACATTCCGAACCCGGAAGCTAAGCCTTTCAGCGCCGATGGTACTGCAGGGGGGACCCTGTGGGAGAGTAGGACACCGCCGAACAATCTTTCAGGACCCTTGGTCCAGCGTTCATGCTGGACCAAGGGTCCTTTTTGTTTTTCCGAGATTGACGAAGCGCGGCCGATGGCCGGCTGCGCGAGAATGACTGTGGTACCCGAAGACAGGAGTCACCCGATGTCCCCCAACTCTTCCGACGATCGTCCGGATCGCGAGCCGCGTCGCAGGGACGGCGGTGACAGGGGCGGCTTCCGCGGTGGTCGTGACGACAGGGATCGTGGGCCCCGCCGTGACAACGACCGTGGTGAGCGCGGTGGGTTCCGTGGGGCCCGTGACGACCGTGGTGGCCGGCCCACAGGCGGCGGTGGCTTCCGTCGTGACGACCGTGACCGTGATCGCGGGCCGCGTCGCGAGGACGACCGTGGTGATCGCGGGGGGTACCGCGGGCCTCGTGACGACCGTGGCGGGCGCCCCGGCGGTGGCGGCGGATACGCGCCCCGCCCGGGTGGCGCTGGTGGCGGCGGCTTCCGCCGCGACGACCGCCGCGACGACCGCCGCGACGACCGCCGCGACGACCGCCGCGACGACCGCCGCGACGACCGCCGCGACGAGCGCGGCGGTGGCTTCCGTCGTGACGACCGTTCCGGCGGAGGCACCGGCGGTTCCGGCGGCGGGTACGGGCGCCGTGACAACGACCGTGGTGGCTACCGCGGTCCGCGTGACGATCGTCGTGACGAGCGGCCCGGTGGCTACCGAGGCCCCCGTGACGACCGTCGTGACGACCGGCGTGGTGACGAGCGCGGCGCGCGCCCCGGTGGCGGCTTCCGGCGCGATGACCGTTCCGGTCCGAGCGGATACCCGCGTCGGGACGACCGACAGGGCAGCTTCCGCCGCGACGACGACCGTGGTGGCTACCGCGGTCCGCGTGACGATCGTCGTGACGAGCGGCCCGGTGGCTACCGAGGCCCCCGTGACGACCGGCGCGATGACCGACGTGATGACCGGCAGGGCGGCTTCCGTCGGGATGACGACCGTGGTGGCTACCGCGGTCCGCGTGACGATCGTCGTGACGAGCGGCCCGGTGGCTACCGAGGCGCCCGCGACGACCGGCAGGGCGGTTCCCGTCGCGACGATCGCCGTGACGACAGGCGTGACGACCGGCAGGGCGGCTTCCGCCGTGACGACCGTCGCGACGAGCGCGGTGGCGACAGGCGTGACGACCGTGGTGGCCGCCCCGCGCCCGCTGCCGGTGGTGGCTTCCGCCGCGATGACCGTTCCGGTGGCGGTTACGGACGCCGGGACGACGACCGGGGCGGCTACCGCGGCCCCCGCCGCGACGACCGTGACCGGGACCGTGGCGGCTACCGCGGTTCCCGTGACGACCGCGGTGACCGCGGTGACCGAGGGGGTTACGGTCGGCGGGATGATCGGGACCGTCCCGACCGCGAGCCGATCAAGCGTCTGCCGATCCCCGAGGACGTCACGGGCGACGAGATCGACAAGGACGTGCGGCAGGAGCTGCAGAGCCTCCCCAAGGGTCTTGCCGAGGACGTCGCCAAGAACCTCGTCATGGTCGCCAACCTGATCGACGAGGACCCGGAGAAGGCCTACGCCTACTCCCGTATCGCGCTGCGTCTCGCGTCCCGTGTCGCCGCCGTGCGAGAGGCGGCAGGCTTCGCCGCGTACGCGACGCAGAAGTACTCCGAGGCGCTGGCCGAGTTCCGTGCGGCCCGGCGGATGACCGGCACCGTGGAGCTGTGGCCCGTCATGGCTGACTGCGAGCGCGGGCTCGGCCGGCCCGAGCGGGCCCTCGCGATGGCCGGTGAGCCAGAGGTGCAGAAGCTCGACAAGGCGGGACAGGTCGAGATGCGGCTCGTCGCGGCCGGGGCGCGCAGGGACATGGGGCAGCTCGACGCCGCCATCGTGACCCTGCAGAGCCCCGAGCTGGCCTCCAGCTCCGTCCAGCCCTGGACCGCCCGGCTGCGCTACGCGTACGCCGACGCGCTCCTCGCGGCCGGCCGCGAGGACGAGGCCCGGGAGTGGTTCGCCAAGGCGCTCGAGGCCGACAAGGACGGCGCCACCGACGCGTCGGACCGGCTCGCCGAGCTGGACGGTGTCGAGTTCGTCGACGCTCTGCAGGACGACGAGCACGACGACGCCGACAACAGCCCGGTGAAGGGTGCCGATGCCGAGCCGACGTCCGACACGGACGCGCGGCCCGGCGAGTAGCCTGCGGCCGGCCGCAGCTCGCGGTACATGAGTGGGGGGGGGGACCCCAGGTTGGGTTTCGGCCCCCCCCCCCTCCCCTCCCCTTTCTTCCCTCGCCCCCCACCCCCCCTGCGGTTGCCTCAAACCAACCCCCCCTCCCT
>NZ_JBVHTA010000056.1:0-41838 GCF_055566095.1 Streptomyces sp. NPDC027962 | reverse complement strand
AGAGGAGAACCCACTACATAAAAACACATACCGACTAGTGGTACTCCCTCCCCGCCCCCGAGGGGGGGGGGGGGGGGGGGACCCCCCCCCCCCCCCCCCCCCCCCCCCCCCCACTCATGTCCGCTCGCGTGGCGGCCGGCGCCCTCAGTCCAGCGTGAGGCTGCGCAGGACCAGTCCCGTCGCCGGCTTCGGCCCGAACGACGTCGACTTCCGTGGCATCGTGACACCTGCGATCGCCAGCTTCCTGACAATCTCCTCCTGCACGGGATGCATGAGCACGGCCGTGCCGCCGACGCGTTCGGCCTGGGTGGCGGCTGCCTCGGCGTCGTGGATGTAGGAGATGTGCTCGGGAGCGTCGGGGATCTGCCAGATGTGCTCCAGCAGCGTGGAGTGCAGCACCGTCGCGTCGAGCGTGCGCCATGCCTCCGGACGGTCCTCAGGCACCGTGCGGCTCAGCAGCCCCGCGTCGGGACGGTCGACGAGATGGAAGCGGCCGTCGCCGGCAAGGAGGAACGCGTTGCCCTCGGTGACCGCCTCGGCCAGTGCGTCCAGGGCCTGCGGCAGCGGCACGTCGAGGTGCCGGACGCGGAAGGAGCCGGTCAGGGCGTCGAGCGCGTCCGCCACCGGAAGGCGGCGCAGCAGGCGGTGGATCGCCCGGACCTGCAAGGGGTAGCGGGCGGTGTCGATCAGCAGCACCAGGCCGTAGTTCCAAGGGCCGGGCGACGTGTGTTCGCCCCGCAGCCGGAGGTACGTCGCCCATCGGTGGTGACCGTCCGCGATCATCGCCTGGTGGCGCCGTAGGTCGTCGTGGATCTCGGCCAGTTCGCCGGCGTCCGTGACACACCACAGGCGGTGGCTGAAGCCGTCCTCCGTGGTGGTGGACAGCAACGGCGAGCGCTGGCTGGTGCGTTCGATGACGGCGGTCGCGCCGACGGCGTTGCCGGTGCTGCGATAGGTCAGCAGCAGCGGCTCCAGGTTCGCCGCGGTGGTCCGCATCAGGGCGGCGCGGTCCGCGACGATGTCCGGCATCACGTCCTCGTGCGGCAGGACGACGCCGTCGGACGGCTCGGTGAGAGCCAGCGCCCCGATGACGCCGCGCTGCAGGATGTCGCCCTTGCGCTGCTCGTACACGTACAACGCGGGCTCGTCGTCCGCCGCGAGGATGCCCTCGGACAGCCAGCGGGACAGCGTCCGGGCGGCCTGGCTGTGGCGGTCCTCCGCGGTGGTCGCCTGCGGCAGGATCAGCCGCACGATGTTGTGCGGGTCCGCCGACTCCAGGTGGTGCAGGCCGTCGGGCCTGACGATGACGTCGTAGGGCGGCGAGGTCACGGCTGCGAGACTGCCCACCCGCTCGGGGACGTAGCGCAGCCCACGGAACGGGATCAGATGCAGACCGCCATTGGCCGCAGGACCTTCGTTGTTCATCAGGGCATCGTATGCGTCCGAGGGCCATGCGCGATGATCGGGGGAGTGGACCCGAGCGAGGAGCGGAAGCGGATGAGCCAGCAGGGTATGAACCGGCCGGGCGGGAGCGCGCGGGCGCTGAGCGAGACGTACGACACGGCCCTGCTCGACCTCGACGGTGTGGTGTACGCCGGCGGGCGGGCGATCGTGCACGCCGTCGAGTCGCTGGCCACGGCCCGCGAGCAGGGCATGCATCTCGCGTACGTGACGAACAACGCGCTGCGCACCCCCGAGGTCGTCGCCGGCCACCTGACCGAGCTCGGCATTCCGACCGAGGCCAGGGATGTGATCAACTCTGCGCAGGCCGTTGCCCGGCTGATCTCGGAACAGGTGCCCGCCGGGTCGCGGGTGCTGGTGATCGGTGGAGACGGGCTGAAGGTCGCCCTGCGAGAGCGCGGTCTCGAGCCGGTGGAGTCGGCGGACGACGATCCGGCAGCGGTCGTCCAGGGCTACGGCGGCCCGGGCCTGGCATGGGGCCGGTTCGCGGAGGCCTGCTACGCGATCGCGCGCGGTGTGCCGTGGTTCGCGTCCAACACCGACCTGACGATCCCCGGCGCCCGGGGCATCGCGCCGGGCAACGGCGCGGCGGTCGAGGTCGTACGGATCGCCACTGGGGCGGAGCCGCAGATCGCGGGCAAGCCGCTGCCGCCGATGCACAAGGAGACGATCCTGCGGACCGGGGCCGAGCGGCCGCTGGTCGTCGGGGACCGGCTGGACACCGACATCGAGGGCGCCGTCAACGGCGGTGTCGACTCACTGCTCGTGCTGACCGGTGTGACGGACGCGGCGCAGCTGCTGGCGGCCGTGCCGCAGCACCGGCCGACGTATGTGGACGCGGATCTGCGGGGCATGCTCACCGGGCAGCCCGAAGTGGTCGAGGCGGACGGTGCGTTCCGGTGCGCAGGATGGACCGCTGCCGCGCAGGGCCAGGAGCTGACGCTGGACGGTGAGGGCGAGCCGATGGACGGACTGCGGGCGTTGTGCGGGGCGGCGTGGACGAGCGCGGGGGAAGGTTCCTGCACGCTCGACGCCGGGAAGGTGCTGGCCAGGCTGGGGTTGTAGTTCGGCCGCGTCTCATGGGCGCCCGGCCGAGAGGTGATGCGAGGGTAGGCTAACCTAACCGCGTGTTGGTCGACAGTCCCCCGAAACGGAGCGCGGAGTCCACATCCGCACCCGCGAGCCCGAAGCGCCACACCCTGCGTGCCACCGGGCTGCTGGTGTCGCTGGGCATCCTGCTGCTGATCTGCGTCGCGAGCATCGCCGTGGGCGCCAAGCCGATTCCGTTCTCCGGCGTCTGGGACGGGTTGTTCCACAACACGGGCACCGGCAACGACGTGATCATCAGGGACGTTCGCGTGCCGCGCACGCTGCTCGGCCTCATGGTCGGCGCGGCGCTCGGGGTCGCCGGCGCGGTGATGCAGGCGCTGACCCGCAACCCGCTGGCGGAACCGGGGCTGTTGGGAGTGAGCGCCGGCGCCTCGGCGTCCGTCGTGTCCGCCATCAGCTTCTTCGGGGTCACCTCGCTCACCGGCTACGTGTGGTTCGCGTTCCTGGGTGCCGCCGTCGTGTCGGCGGCCGTGTACGTCCTCGGCGGCAGCCGCGGCGCCACCCCGGTACGGCTCGCGCTCGCCGGCACCGCCGCGACGGCGGCACTGTACGGCTACATCAACGCCGTTCAGCTGCTGGACGCGGCAGCGCTGGACCGTCTGCGTTTCTGGACGGTCGGCTCGCTCGCCTCCGCGGACATGGAGACCATCCGCAAGATTGTTCCGTTCATCGCCGTCGGCCTGGTGCTCGCACTCCTGCTGGCCCGGCCGCTGAACGCCATGGAGATGGGCGACGACACCGCCCGCTCCCTCGGCGCGCATCTGACCCGCACCCGCATCCTGTCGATGGCCGCGATCACCCTGCTGTGCGGGGCCGCGACCGCGGCCTGCGGACCGATCGTCTTCATCGGACTGATGATTCCGCACGTCGTCCGCGCCATCACCGGGCCCGACATGCGCTGGATCCTGCCGTACGCGGCGGTGCTCTCGCCCGGCCTGCTGCTCGGCGCGGACGTCGTCGGCCGGGTCGTCACCCGCCCGTCCGAGCTGCAGGTCGGCATCGTGACCGCGCTGATCGGCGGGCCCGTCTTCATCCAACTCGTACGCCGCAAGAGGATGGCCCAGCTGTGACGAGGCCTGTGAAGTCCGTGCGGGCAATACGCACGCCCGGCGGGGCGTCCGTGCGGGTCGACCCCCGCGCGGCCGTCGTCTTCCTGCTGCTCGCGGCCGCCGCCGCGGCCGCCTCGGTCGTGCTCATCGGCAGCGGTGACTTCCCGATGTCGTCCGGCGAGGTGGTCGACACACTGCTCGGGAACGGCACCGCGGTGCAGGAGTTCATCGTCCAGGACGTCCGGATGCCGCGCGTGCTGGTGGCGATTCTCGTCGGCGCGTCACTCGCGCTGAGCGGCGCGATCTTCCAGTCCCTGTCACGCAACCCGCTCGGCAGCCCCGACGTGATCGGCTTCTCGCAGGGGGCGACGGTCGGCGCGCTCAGTGTGATCCTGCTCTTCCAGGGCGGGCCGCTCGCCGTCGCGGGCGGCGCAGTCCTCGGCGGAGTCGTCACCGGCATCGCCGTCTACACGCTGGCGTGGAACCGCGGCGTGCACGGTTTCCGGCTGGTGCTCGTCGGCATCGGCGTCGCCGCCATGCTCACCGCGCTGATCCACTACCTGATCACCAAGGACAACCTGGTGGACGCCACCAGGGCCACGCTCTGGATGACCGGGTCGCTCGACGGCCGCGACTGGGCACAGGTGTGGCCGCTCGCCGGCGTGTGCGCCGTGCTGATGCCGCTCGTGTTCGCACACGGCCGGCCGCTGCGGATGCTGGAGATGGGCGACGACGCGGCGTACGCACTGGGCGTGCCGGTGGAACGCACCCGTGTCGTGCTCATGGGCTCCGGTGTGCTGTTCATCGCCGTCGCCACGGCCGCCGCCGGCCCCATCGCCTTCGTGGCGCTCAGCGCCCCGCAGTTGGCGCGCCGGCTGACCCGCTCGCCGGGGCCGAACCTGGCCGCGGCCGCCGTCATGGGCGCGGCCCTGCTGCTGGTCGCCGACTGGATCGCCACCAACGCCTTCGGTGACCGCATGCTGCCGGTCGGCGTGGTCACCGCGGTGCTCGGCGGCGGCTATCTGCTCTGGCTGCTCGTCACCGAGCGCAAGGCGGGCCGGATATGACGCCGCCGACGGCTGCGCGGCCTGCCGCCGACCGTGCCGCCGCCACTTCAACCACCGGGAATTCCAGGAGTAGGACGACGATGCAGCGCCTCACCGCCGAATCGGTCACCCTCGGCTACGACCAGCGGGTCATTGCGGAGAACCTGTCGGTGGAGATACCAGACAACTCCTTCACGGTGATCGTCGGCCCCAACGCCTGCGGCAAGTCGACGCTGCTGCGCGCCCTTTCCCGGATGCTCAAGCCCTCACAGGGCAGGGTGCTCCTCGACGGCCAGGCCATCCACTCCCTGCCCGCGAAGAAGGTCGCCAGGACGCTCGGGCTGCTCCCTCAGTCGTCGATCGCCCCCGGAGGCATCACGGTCGCCGACCTCGTGGCACGTGGCCGCTATCCGCACCAGGGGCTGCTGCGGCAGTGGTCGCCGGAGGACGAGCGGATTGTCGAGGAGTCGATGGCTGCGACGCGGGTCGGCGAACTGGCGGACCGCCATGTCGACGAACTGTCCGGCGGACAGCGTCAGCGGGTCTGGATCGCGATGGCGCTCGCTCAGCAGACGCCGCTGCTGCTGCTCGACGAGCCGACCACGTACCTCGACATACAGCACCAGCTGGAGGTGCTCGACCTCTGCGCCGAACTGCACGAGTCGCAGGGGCGGACGCTGGTGGCGGTGCTCCACGACCTCAACCAGGCCGCCCGCTACGCCACGCACCTTGTCGCGCTGCGCGATGGCGAGGTCGTCGCGGAGGGGGCGCCGGCGGAGGTGGTGACGGCGGAGCTGGTGGAGCGGGTCTTCGGGGTACGGAGCCAGATCATCGACGATCCGGAGTCGGGGACGCCACTGGTGATTCCGGCGTCGCGGAGGGGGCGCGTGGCGGTGCGGGTGGCGTAGGGGGCGTGGCGCCTGGGGCGGGCGTGTTCCCTTCCCCTCCCCCTACGGCCTGGCGGTCGTGGGGGCCCACTTCCCGGAACCGGGGCAAGCCCCGGACCCCGGTACCGCGCTCCGGGGCTCCGCCCCGGGCCTCCGTGCCATAAACGCCGCGGGGCGCGTGTGACGCCAGGCGCCGGCGCGGCTCGGTGTTGCGGCGTTGTCAGGGCTCCGCCCCCGAGCTCCCCGGCGCCTCAAACGCCGGCGCGGCGGGGTGTGCGCCAAGCGTCCGCGGGGCGGGAGATGACAGGCGCAGGGCGGAGGACTCCGTCACGTGGCGGAGCCGCGCCCGCCGCTACAGCAGCGTGCGGAGGCGGAGGAGGTCGCGGACGCCTGCCTCCAGGCGGACACGGCCCGACGCCCACGCCTTCGCGAAGTTCAGCTCGCCGACGACCATCGCCACCAGATCGTCGCCGGTCATCGCCAGGCGGATCTGGGCCTTCTCCCGTGGCGGGCCCGGCAGCGTGTCGGCCACCTTGATGCGGCCGGAGTCGAGGCGGCCGGTGAAGGTGACGTCGAGGTCCGTGATGTGGCAGCTGAGGGAACGGTCCAGGGCGGCAGCGCCCCGTACGTCGCCGTCCGCCTTCGCCAGATTGTCCGAGAGTCTGTCGAGTGCGCTGCGGCACTCCTGCGTGGTGGCCATCGGCAGCGACGGTACCGCAGGGCTTTCGCGGTAGCGTCTGGGCCATGAGTGACTCGATGCTCGTGCCCGGTCCGCAGGAACCCGACGGCGGCGCGCCGGATCCCGCGCCCCTGGGTGTGCCGCGCGTGCCCACCGGCAATGCCGGGGTCGACGTGCTGCTCGAGCGGCTGGCCGATGTCGACCACCTCGCTGCGGACGGACACCTCGAGGTGTACGAGGATGTACACCGGGGCCTGCGGGACGCGCTGACCTCGCTCGACACTCATGAATCGCACAACCACAGGAGCTGAACCGAACGTGGCAGGAGTGGCCCGCCGCCGTCTCGACGCAGAGCTGGTACGCCGGAAGCTTGCTCGTTCACGCGAGCACGCGAGCCAGCTGATCGCGGCGGGCCGGGTGACCGTCGGGCGCAACACGGCGACCAAGTCCGCCACACAGGTCGAGACGAGCGCCGCCATCGTCGTCGCCTCCGACGAGAGCGACCCCGACTACGTCTCGCGCGGCGGGCACAAGCTCGCGGGCGCGATCGCCGCGTTCGTACCGCTCGGGCTGAAGGTCGAGGGGAGGCGGGCGCTGGATGCCGGTGCGTCGACCGGCGGGTTCACCGACGTGCTGCTGCGGGCCGGCGCCGCGCATGTCGTCGCCGTGGACGTCGGCTACGGGCAACTGGCCTGGTCCCTGCAGAGCGATGAACGCGTCACCGTCAAGGACCGTACCAACGTGCGTGAACTGACGTTGGAGATGATCGACGGAGTGCCGGTGGACCTTGTGGTGGGGGACCTCTCCTTCATTCCGCTCGGGCTCGTGCTGCCCGCCCTGGTGCGCTGCGGCGCGCCCGACGCGGACCTCGTGCTCATGGTCAAGCCGCAGTTCGAGGTCGGCAAGGAGCGTCTCGGCAGCGGGGGAGTGGTGCGCAGCCCCGAACTGCGTGCCGAAGCCGTACGGGCCGTGGCGCGCCGCGCGGGGGAGCTCGGGCTCGGAGTACGGGGCGTCACCGCCAGCCCACTACCGGGACCCTCCGGGAACGTCGAATACTTTCTGTGGCTTCGGGCCGGGGCGCCCGAGCTCGATCCGGCGGACGTCGACCGTGCAGTGGCGGAGGGACCTCGTTGACCACGACATCAGAAACGACACCGGGCACCACGTCGAGACGTACTGTTTTCCTGCTCGCGCACACAGGGCGGCCGGCGGCCATCCGAAGCGCCGAACTCGTCGTCCAGGGGCTGCTGCGCAGTGGCATCGGCGTGCGCGTGCTGGCGGCGGAGGCGGCCGACCTGCCGCTGCCGGACTTGGTGGAGACCGTCGCCGAGGCGACCCCCGAGGTCCTCGACGGCTGCGAACTGCTGATCGTCCTCGGCGGCGACGGGACGCTGCTGCGCGGCGCCGAGTTCGCGCGCGCGTCCGGGGTGCCGATGCTCGGCGTCAACCTGGGGCGCGTCGGCTTCCTCGCGGAAGCCGAGCGCGACGACCTCGACAAGGTCGTCGACCGGGTCGTCACCCGCGCGTACGAGGTCGAGGAACGCATGACCATCGACGTCGTCGTCCGCACCAACGGCGATGTGGTGCACCGTGACTGGGCGCTGAACGAGGCCGCTGTGCAGAAGGTCTCGCCCGAGCGGATGCTCGAGGTCGTCCTCGAGATCGACGGCCGCCCTGCCACCGGCTTCGGCTGTGACGGCATCGTGTGCGCCACCCCGACCGGCTCGACGGCGTACGCCTTCTCCGCCGGCGGCCCGGTGGTGTGGCCGGAGGTCGAGGCGCTGCTGATGGTGCCGATCAGCGCGCACGCGCTGTTCGCGAAGCCGCTGGTGACCTCCCCGACGTCGGTGCTGGCGGTCGAGGTGCAGCCGCACACCCCCCACGGGGTGCTGTGGTGCGACGGGCGCCGCACCGTCGAACTGCCCCACGCGGCGCGCGTGGAGGTTCGTCGGGGCGCCGTGCCCGTACGACTTGCCCGGCTGCACCACGCGTCGTTCACCGACCGGCTGGTGGCCAAGTTCGCCCTGCCCGTCGCCGGGTGGCGCGGAGCCCCTCACTAGGGCCTCCCGCCCGCGGGCGGGAGCGGGGAAAGCCCGGGAGAGTGAATCGGAGGCCGGGGCCCGTCGCACACCGGGCCCCGGACCTCGTATGGTCGTGTCCGTGTTGGAGGAGATGCGGATACGGTCACTCGGGGTCATCGACGACGCTGTTGTCGAGCTGTCGCCCGGATTCACCGCGGTGACCGGCGAGACGGGCGCCGGCAAGACCATGGTCGTCACCAGCCTGGGGCTGCTGCTCGGCGGGCGCGCCGACCCCGCCCTCGTGCGGATCGGCGCGAAGTCGGCCGTGGTGGAGGGCCGGATCAGCGTGTCCCCCGACGCGCCGGCCGCGCTGCGCGCCGAGGAGGCCGGGGCCGGGCTCGACGAGGGCACGCTGCTGATCAGCCGCACCGTCTCCGCCGAGGGGCGCTCGCGCGCCCACCTCGGCGGCCGTTCGGTGCCGGTCGGCATGCTGTCGGAACTCGCCGACGAGCTCGTCGCCGTCCACGGGCAGACCGACCAGCAGGGCCTGCTGCGGCCCGCACGACAGCGGGAGGCCCTCGACCGGTACGCGGGCGACGCCGTCAGCGGCCCGCACGCGAAGTACGCCGCCGCCTACCGGCGGCTGCGTGCGGTCGGCGCGGAACTCGAGGAGATCACCACCCGTGCGCGTGAACGGGCGCAGGAAGCGGATCTGCTGCGTTTCGGGCTGAACGAGGTCGCCTCCGTGGAGCCGCGGGCCGGCGAGGACGTGGAGCTCGCCGCGGAGGCGGAGCGACTCGGCCATGCGGAGGCGCTCGCGTCCGCCGCGTCCGTCGCGCACGCCGGGCTCGCGGGCAACCCGGAGGACCCGGAGGTCGTCGACGCCACGACCCTGGTCGCGGCCGCCGGGCGGGCGCTGGACGCCGTACGCTCCCACGACCCCGCGCTGGCGGCGCTGGCGGACCGGATCGGCGAGATCTCGATCCTGCTCGGCGACGTGGCGGGCGAGCTCGCCGGATACGCCGACAATCTGGACGCCGATCCGCTGCGGCTCGCGGCGGTGGAGGAGCGCCGGGCCGCGCTGACACAGCTGACGCGCAAGTACGGCGAGGACATCACCGCCGTGCTGGCGTGGGCGGAGGACGGCGCGAGCCGGCTCACCGAGCTGGACGGCGACGACGACCGCATCGACGAGCTGACGGCGGAGCGGGATGCGCTGCGCGAAGAACTGTCCGGCCTCGCCCAGGCCTTGACGGACGCCCGCACAGAGGCGGCGGCACGTTTCGCCGAGGCGGTGACCGAGGAACTGGCTTCGCTCGCGATGCCGCACGCCCGGGTGTCGTTCGCGATCCGTCAGACGGAGGATCCGGAGGGCGTCGAGGTCGGCGGGCGGCCGGTGGCGTACGGGCCCTCCGGCGTCGACGAGGTCGAACTGCTGCTGGCCCCGCACCCGGGCGCCCCGCCGCGGCCCATCGCCAAGGGCGCGTCGGGTGGCGAACTGTCGCGCGTGATGCTGGCGGTGGAGGTCGTCTTCGCCGGGACCGACCCGGTGCCGACGTATCTCTTCGACGAGGTCGACGCGGGCGTCGGCGGCAAGGCGGCGGTCGAGATCGGCCGGCGGCTCGCCAAGCTGGCGAAGTCGGCGCAGGTGGTGGTGGTGACGCATCTGCCGCAGGTGGCGGCGTTCGCGGACCGCCAGCTGCTGGTCGAGAAGACGAACGACGGGTCGGTCACCCGGAGCGGTGTCACGGTCCTCGAAGGCGAGGACCGGGTCCGGGAACTGTCCCGGATGCTGGCGGGCCAGGAGAACTCGGAGACGGCCCGCGCCCACGCGGAGGAGCTGCTGGCGACGGCACGGGCGGACGGTTAGGCCCGGCGGACCTTCTGAGCCAGGCCGCCCCCTGAACTCACCCGTGTGGGTGATCCGGGTGTGCCGGACCCGGCTCCGTGCACCGGCACGACACCGGGTGGGTGCCGGAACGTCCGTACGGACTGGCATCCTTGGCGGGTGACACAGCTGCATACGGTCCAGGTGCTGGGTGGCGGCAGTGCGGGCAGCAGCGCGCACGTCAGGTCGCTGGCCGCCGGGCTGGTGGCGCGGGGCGTGCGGGTGACGGTGTGCGCGCCCGCCGACATCGACCGCGCCTACGACTTCGCGGGCGCCGGCGCACACTTCGCCCCCGTCCCGCGCCGGAGCGACCCGGCGGCCGTCGCCGCGCTGCGCGCGGCGTACGCCGGGGCGGACGTGGTGCACGCACACGGACTGCACGCCGCCGTGCGCGCCGCGCTCGCCCTCGCCGGGCAGCGTCGCCGCGTCCCGCTCGTCGTCACCTGGCACACGAGGACCCACCCCGACGGCGCGCGGGCAGCGGTCCTGCGGCTGCTCGAGCGAAGAGCTGTACGCGCGGCGACGGTTGTCTTCGGTACGTGCTCCGAGCTCGTCGACCGGGCGCGCGCCTGCGGTGCGCGCGACGCCAGGCTCGCTCCCGCCGCCGCGCCCGCCCCACGCGCGCTGCCGGCCCGGCACGGCAAACTCCGGGCCGAACTGGGCGTGGTCGAACGCCCGTTGCTCATGGCCGTCGGCCGCCTCGAGCAGCACCGGGGCTGTGGAACGCTGCTGGACGCCGCACGGTCGTGGCGCGACCTCGACCCGGCGCCGATGCTGATGATCGTCGGGGAAGGGCCCGATCGGGGTGCGCTCCGGCGCCGTATCGCCGACGAGGGCCTGCAGGTCCGGCTGCTGGGGCGCCGCGACGACGTCACCGAGCTGCTGGCGGCGGCGGACGTCGCGGTCCTTCCCTCCCGATGGGAGTCCCGCTCGCTGCTCGCCCAAGAGGCGCTGCGGCTGGGCGTGCCGCTTGTCGCGACGGCGGTCGGCGGAATGGCCGAACTGGTCGGCGAGGCAGCGGAGTTGGTGCCGTACGGGGACGCGGCGGCGCTGTCATCGGCAGTGACCGGCCTGCTGTGCGACCCGGCGCGCCGGGCGTGGCTGGCGGAGGCGGGGCGTACACAGGCGGGGACGTGGCCGACGGAGGACGAGACGGTTGCGCAGGTACTGAGCGTGTACGACGAGCTGGTGGTGGGAACGTAGGCGCTGCGCCGTGCGTCTTTCGGGGCGCTGCCCCCGTGCGCCCGAGCCTCAAAAATCGGCGGGGCTGAAGCCGGCCGGTCCTGCCGGGCCGCTGCCCCGAACCCCGCGCCTCAAACGCCGACGAGGCTGAAGTTGCCGGTCCTGACGCCGCCGGGCTGGACGTGCCGACGGCCGGCGGGGCTGGGCATGCCGACGGCGGGCTGATTTCGCGGAGTGAAATTCAGCCCGTCCGGCGTTTGAGGACACCGCGCGGAGCGCCGTGCAGGGGTCCGGGGCTTGCCCCGGTTTCGGGAAGGGGAGGGTTGGGGGGAACAGCCCCGTGCCCCGGCCACCCCGCCACCGCGCCATCCCCGCCACCCCCGCCACCCCCGTCACGCGGCCACCCCGTCACAACGTGTGGCGTCGCGCCCGAAGCGCCAAGCTCAGCGCCAGGACCGTTTCCGGGTCCTCCAGGTCCGTACCGAGGAGGTCACCGATCCGGGCCAGGCGGTTGTACAGCGTCTGGCGGTTCAGGTGCAGTTCCCGTGCCGTCTCCGCCTTGCGGCCCGCGTGGGCCAGATACGTCTCCAACGTCGGCAGCAGCGGCGGGCGTGAGGCCGCGTCGTGGGCCCGCAGGGGGCCGATCGCACGGTCCACGAACGCCGCCAGGTCCGGGTGCTCGCGCAGGCGCCACAGCAGCAGGTCGATGTCGAGGCGGCGCGCGTCGTACCAGGGCCTGCCGCTGAGGCCCTGCGCGGCCGTTGCCGTCTCCGCCGCGTGGCGCAGCGCCGCGCTCGCCGCGGCCCAGCCGCCGGCGGCGGCGGCCACGACGACCGGCGGATGCGATCCCGCGCGTTCCAGCCCGGCCCGCTCCACGCCGGCGCGCAGCGCCTGAGCGACCCGGTCCGCGACAGCGGTCCGGTCGGTCTCCGTGCGCAGCCCGACGAGGAGCGGCACCCGGCCTTCCACCGGCCGTACGCCGAGCAGCACCGGCACCCCGAGGGACGACAATTCCTCCGACACGGCGCGCGCGAGCACCGCCCAGTTGCCGGTCGGGGTCAGCTCGGCCGTGAGCCGCATCACCACCGGCAGCAGCGGCCCCGTGCCCGGCTTGAAGCCGAGGACCCGAGCCTGGGCGGGAGCGTCCTCGGGGGCGATGCGGCCCTCCGCCAGGTCGGTCAGGAAGTCTCCGCGTCCGCGGGCCGCGAGCTCCTCCTCCTGGCGCGCCTGCATCAGGACCACGGCGAGGATGCCCGCCGCACGTTCCGCCGCCATCCGGTGCACGGGCAGCAGAGGGGAGGAGACCGCCAGCAGCACCAGCCGGGCGCGTACCGCGCCGGTGCCGCGGCCGCCGCCGGGCACGTCCACCAGGACGGCGTTCGCCGGTGGGCCGTCGAGGCGTCCGCCGCGCAGCCCTTCCCACACCTGCAGCGGGTCGGCGGGTGCGGACTCGGGGCCCGGCAGGTCCGCCGCGTAGAGCAGCTGCCCGTCGGGAGTCTCCAGGAAGACCGGGTCGCC
Source organism: Streptomyces sp. NPDC027962 (assembly GCF_055566095.1). Lineage (NCBI taxonomy): Bacteria > Bacillati > Actinomycetota > Actinomycetes > Kitasatosporales > Streptomycetaceae > Streptomyces > Streptomyces sp. NPDC027962. The sequence goes on along the minus strand of NZ_JBVHTA010000056.1, from coordinate 28,997 downwards.
GGTGAAGGACGCCAGGATGCCGAGCACCTGGGGGATTCCGCCACCGCCGAGCAGGGCCTCGGTGCAGCGGCGGTGCACTTCCTCGGCCTGCTGCAACAGCGCGTAGTGGCCGTTGACGATCTCGGTGTGGATCTCCTCGGTCACCGTCACGAACGGCACCTCGCGGTGCAGTTGCACCAGCGGCAGCCCGGCCGCGCGTGCGGCCTCGACGATCGTGGCCGGCAGCCGCGAGAAACGGGGCCCCAGTTCGACCACGAGCGCCGCGATGCCGCGTTCGGCCAGCCGGTGCACGAAGGCGCGCTGCTCCGCCGGGCGGGTGCCGAGGCCGAGACCGGTCGTCAGCAGCAGCTCGCCGCCCTTGAGCAGGGAGGCGATGTTCGGCACCTCGCCCGCGTGCACCCAGCGCACCGTGCGGTCCAGCCGGCCCGACCCGGCGAGCACCTCCGGCAGTCCACTGCGGAGCCCGGGCAGCTCCAGCGCCCGCTGCACGGTGATGCCGCCCTGCGTTTCCATGGCCGAGGACGCTACCGGGGCGACTGTTCCAAGGACAACCGCAGCCTCCTAGCCGCCGTAGGCGCCGGACGCGGTGAGCCGCAGCGCCGTGTCGATCAGCGGGACATGGCTGAAGGCCTGCGGGAAGTTCCCCACCTGCCGCTGCAGCCTCGGGTCCCACTCCTCCGCGAGCAGCCCGAGGTCGTTGCGCAGCCCCAGCAGCTTCTCGAACAGCCGCCGGGCCTCGTCCACCCGCCCGATCATCGCAAGGTCGTCCGCCATCCAGAACGAGCACGCCAGGAACGCGCCCTCGTCGCCGGGGAGACCGTCGACGCCCTCGTGGCTGCCCTCGGTCGGGTACCGAAGGATGAAGCCGTCGTCGGTGGACAGCTCGCGCTGGATCGCCTCGATGGTGCCGATGACGCGCTTGTCGTCGGGCGGCAGGAATCCCATCTGCGGGATCAGCAGCAGGGAGGCGTCCAGCTCCTTCGAGCCGTACGACTGGGTGAACGTGTTGCGCTCGGGGTCGTAGCCCTTCTCGCAGACGTCCCGGTGGATCTCGTCGCGCAGGTCCCGCCACCGCTCCAGCGGTCCGTCCGCGTCGCCGGACTCGATCAGCTTGATCGTGCGGTCGACGGCGACCCATGCCATCACTTTGGAATGCACGAAGTGCCGGCGCGGTCCCCGGACCTCCCAGATGCCCTCGTCGGGCTGGTCCCAGTGCTTCTCCAGGTAGCGGATCAGCTTCAGCTGGAGCAGCGAGGCGTAATCGTTGCGCGCCAGGCCCGTCATGTGGGCGAGGTGCAGGGCCTCGGTGACCTCGCCGTACACGTCGAGCTGGAGCTGGTGGGCCGCGCCGTTGCCGACGCGGACCGGGCCCGAGCTCTCGTAGCCGGGCAGCCAGTCGAGCTCGGCCTCGCCGAGCTCGCGCTCGCCCGCGATGCCGTACATGATCTGCAGGTTCTCGGGGTCGCCGGCGACCGCGCGCAGCAGCCACTCGCGCCAGGCGCGGGCTTCTTCGCGGTAGCCGGTGCGCAGCAGCGAGGAGAGGGTGATCGCCGCGTCGCGCAGCCAGGTGTACCGGTAGTCCCAGTTGCGGACGCCGCCGATCTCCTCCGGCAGCGATGTGGTGGGCGCGGCGACGATCCCGCCGGTCGGCGCGTACGTGAGGGCCTTCAGGGTGATCAGCGAGCGGACGACGGCCTCGCGGTACGGGCCGTGGTACGTGCAGTGCTCGACCCACTCGCGCCAGAACTCGGCGGTCGCCTCCAGCGAGCCCTCCGGGTCCGGGAGGGCCGGGGGCTCCTTGTGCGAGGGCTGCCAGCTGAGCGTGAAGGCGATGCGGTCGCCGGGGCCGACGGTGAAGTCCGAGTAGGTGGTGAGGTCCTTGCCGTAGGTGTCCACGTCGGTGTCCAGCCACACCGAGTCCGGCCCGGCGACGGCGACCGTGCGGCCGTCGACCTTGTGCACCCACGGCACCACGCGCCCGTAGCTGAACCGCATCCGCAGCGCGGAGCGCATCCGCACCCGCCCGGAGACGCCCTCGACGATCCTGATCACCTGCGGCGCCCCGTCACGGGGCGGCATGAAATCGGTCACACGCACCGTGCCGCGCGGGGTGTCCCACTCGGATTCGAGGACAAGGGAGTCGCCGCGGTAGTTGCGGCGCGTCGCGACCGGCGCGTGGGTGTGCGAGCCGTACGCGGGCCCCAGTCGCCAGAAGCCGTGTTCTTCGGTACCGAGCAGCCCGGCGAAGATGGCGTGCGAGTCGAAGCGGGGCAGGCACAGCCAGTCGACTGTGCCGTCCCGGCAGACCAGTGCTGCGGTCTGCATGTCTCCGATGAGTGCGTAATCCTCGATGCGCCCGGCCACGTGCATCTCCAGTCGAACGGCCACGTCCGCCCCGCGGGGCGCTTACTGCGGTTTATGCGGTCCAGGGTCGTTGACGAGCCGCGACGACCCCAAAAGCACCACGCGGGAGGCTGTGCCACTTGCCTGGTGGGGGCGCCGAATTCCGGGTGACGGTCTGGGGAAGACGCCGTTCACAGGTCCGACTCGGCAGCGAGTGTCCGAGCAGGATACGACGCACGTCAATCATCTGTATCGGTGTCCCGGCAACCCAGGTGCGCCGAACGGGTGAGCGGCAGGTGGGCCGCGTCGAGCGGTTCCCGAGTGTTGTCGTTACCGTACCTCCGGCACCAGCGGGGCGCGTGCGCTGGCGTGGCCGGAGGCGGGCCACCGCCGTCGCTGATACCCTGGTACCCCGTGGACCGGTGGCCGGAAAGCCCCGAAACCGCAGCGACGGCACCCCCGAATCCGGGTCGGCAGCCGGCACGCACCTCACTTCGCGACCACGGGAGCCCCCTCTTGGCGATGCCGCCCAAATCCATGACGACCAAGCACATCTTCGTCACCGGGGGTGTCGCCTCCTCCCTCGGCAAGGGCCTCACGGCCTCCAGCCTGGGCGCGCTGCTCAAGGCGCGGGGCCTGCGGGTCACGATGCAGAAGCTCGACCCGTACCTCAACGTCGACCCCGGCACGATGAACCCGTTCCAGCACGGTGAGGTGTTCGTCACAAACGACGGCGCCGAGACCGACCTGGACGTCGGCCACTACGAGCGCTTCCTCGACGTCGACCTCGACGGCTCCGCCAACGTCACCACCGGCCAGGTCTACTCGCAGGTCATCGCCAAGGAGCGGCGTGGCGAGTACCTGGGTGACACCGTGCAGGTCATCCCGCACATCACCAACGAGATCAAGTCCCGCATCCGCCGGATGGCGACCGACGACGTCGACGTCGTCATCACCGAGGTCGGCGGCACGGTCGGCGACATCGAGTCGCTGCCGTTCCTGGAGACCGTCCGCCAGGTCCGTCACGAGGTCGGCCGGGACAACGTCTTCGTCGTCCACATCTCGCTGCTCCCCTACATCGGCCCGTCCGGCGAGCTGAAGACCAAGCCGACGCAGCACTCGGTCGCCGCGCTGCGCAACATCGGTATCCAGCCGGACGCGATCGTGCTGCGCGCCGACCGCGACGTGCCCACCGCGATCAAACGCAAGATCTCGCTGATGTGTGACGTCGACGAGGCCGCGGTCGTCGCCGCCATCGACGCCAAGTCGATCTACGACATTCCGAAGGTCCTGCACACCGAGGGCCTCGACGCCTACGTCGTGCGCAAGCTCGACCTGCCGTTCCGCGACGTCGACTGGACGGTGTGGGAGGACCTGCTCGACCGGGTCCACAACCCCGACCACGAGGTCGACGTCGCGCTCGTCGGCAAGTACATCGACCTGCCCGACGCCTACCTCTCGGTCACGGAGGCGATGCGCGCCGGCGGCTTCGCCAACAAGGCCCGCGTCAAGGTCAAGTGGGTCACCTCCGACGACTGCAGGACCCCGGCGGGCGCGCAGAAGCAGCTCGCCGACGTCGACGCGATCGTCATCCCGGGCGGCTTCGGTGAGCGCGGCGTCGACGGCAAGGTCGGCGCGATCCAGTACGCCCGCGAGAACAAGATCCCGCTGCTCGGCCTCTGCCTGGGCCTGCAGTGCATCGTGATCGAGGCCGCGCGGAACCTCGCCGAGATCCCCGACGCCAACTCCACCGAGTTCGACGCGGCCACCTCCCACCCGGTGATCTCCACCATGGAGGAGCAACTGGCGTACGTCGAGGGCGCCGGCGACCTGGGCGGCACCATGCGGCTCGGCCTCTACCCGGCGAAGCTCGCGGAGGGCTCGATCGTGCGCGAGGTCTACGACGACCAGCCGTACGTGGAGGAGCGCCACCGTCACCGCTACGAGGTGAACAACGCCTACCGCGCGGAGCTGGAGAAGAAGGCGGGCATCCTCTTCTCGGGTACGTCCCCCGACAACAAGCTCGTCGAGTACGTCGAGTACCCGCGCGAAGTGCACCCCTACCTGGTCGCCACCCAGGCGCACCCGGAGCTCCGCTCCCGGCCGACCCGGCCGCACCCGCTCTTCGCCGGACTGGTGAAGGCGGCCGTGCAGCGGCAGCAGACGGGCTCGTAACGCTCAGGCGTTACGGTTGACCGGGGTACGGACCTGCGAAGGGTCCGTACCCCGGTTTCCGTTGTGTGTGGGTGGAAGGACGCTACCGATGGCCATCAAGGACATGCCCGAGCACTGGCAGGTCACCGCGACCGACACGCCGTTCCGGGGCAACAAGACCAGCGTCCGCACCGACGACGTCGTCATGCCCGACGGGACGGTCGTCAAGCGCGACTACCAGGTCCACCCCGGCTCCGTGGCGGTGCTCGCCCTCGACGACGAAGGCCGCGTCCTCGTGCTGCGCCAGTACCGGCACCCGGTCCGCCAGAAGCTGTGGGAGATCCCGGCCGGACTGCTGGACGTGCCCGGGGAGAACCCGTTGCATGCCGCACAGCGGGAGCTCTACGAGGAGGCGCACGTCAAGGCGGAGAACTGGCGGGTGCTGACCGACGTCTACACCACCCCGGGCGGCTGCGACGAGGCCGTACGGATCTTCCTCGCCCGCGATCTGTCTGCGGCGGAGGGCGAACGGTTCGAGGTCGCCGAGGAGGAAGCCGACATGGAGCTGGCACGGGTGCCGCTGGACGAGCTGGTACGGGGCGTGCTCGCCGGCGAACTCCACAACACCTGCCTGGTCGTCGGCGTCCTGTCGGCGGTCGCGGCGCGCGGCGGCGACGGCTTCGACGCGCTGCGTCCGGCCGAAGCGCCGTGGCCCGCGCGGCCGTTCGAGGCGTGAGCGCGCCGATGACCCGGATGGCGTACATGGTGTGACGATCTGCTGAACCGATCGGGCGATGGCGCCGCCGTGCTCCGCACGGATCGTCGCAGAGCGTGAACTACGCTCGAATCGCCCGCGCGGAGCCCCGCCGGGCTCGGCTCGTGCACGGCGGAGTGGAGCGTGGCCCGTGACGGATCAGGCGCTGGACTTGGACGGCCCCGACCGGCCGGCCCCACCCGAGCACACCGCCACCCTTCCCGCACCTGGGCGCGTGCGTCGCGACGGCTCCACGCCTGAAGCGTCCGTCCCGGACGACCAGGCCGCCGCTGACGACCGGTTCGCCCCGGGCGGCGCCTGTGGCGATGCAGCCTCGGCCGGGCGGGCCGACCGGGACCGGGACCGGGACCGGGCCGGCGCCCTCGAGCGGGCCGATGTCGCCGACCGGGCCCATGCCGATGCCGGCTCGCCCGACGGAGCCGGTGCCCGCGACCTGGCAGCCCTCGACCGGGTCGACGCCCACAACGGGGCTGAACCTGACGACCGGGTCGCCCCGGGCGACCGGGCCGGCGCCTGCGACCGGGTCGCCGCGGAAGAGCATGTCGACGCCCCCGACCTGGCCGAGTCGGACGACCCGGCCAGGTCGGACCGCGACGACGAGTCCGGCGGTCGACTGGACGGGACGGCCGTGCGCGGCATCGGGGTCGGTGACGGCTCGGGGGAGCCCTCCGGAGGGGACACCGAGGGCGGGCACGAGGGCCATCGAGGCCGGGGGGACGGCGGTGCGGACGGGGGCGCCTCGACCGGGCCCACCGGCGGCCCCTCCCGTTCGGATGGCCGGCCCGATGCACAGCCCCCGCATGGCGGGGGGCCGTTCTTCGGGCGGGAGCGGGAGCTCAAGGCTCTGCTCGACGACATCGAGTGTGCCGGGCTCGACACGCTCGCCGGGCGCAAGACGCCCCGCGCCCGCGTGCTGCTGATCGCCGGGCGCCCCGGCGCGGGGCGTACCGCGCTGGCGGAGCAACTGGTCCGCAGGCTCGGCGGGCGCTACCCCGATGGTGTGCTGCGGGTGCGGCTCACCGAGCCCGGCGGGCGGCCGGTACCGATGGAGGAGGCGGCTCGCGGGCTGCTCGACCGGCTGGGCATCGCCTCGCCGCCCGGCGCAGGCGACGACGAACTGACCGAAATGGTGCGCGAGGCACTCGCCGACCGCAGGGTGCTGCTGCTCATCGACGACGCTGCCGACGCCGAGCAGGTCGACCTGCTGCTGCCGCAGAATCCCGACTGCCTGGTCGTGGCGGTCTCCCGGGGCCCGCTCACCGGCATCCCCGGCGTACGGCCGTGCACGCTCGGCGGCATGGACGCGAAGTCCGCGATCGAGCTGCTCACCACCTTCACCGGGTCCGTGCGGATCACGGTGGACCCGCAGGCCGCGGAAGCGGTCGTCGAGGAGTGCGGCGGCCAGCCCGCCGCGTTGGTGCTGGTCGGCGGCTGGCTCGCGGCCCGCCCCAACGCCTCGGTCGCGGATGCGGCCAAGCAGCTCCGCGGTCTGCCGCCGGACGAGAAGGAGCCCGCCGGGGCCAGGCCGCTCGCGCGTGCGTTCCGGCTGGCGTACGAGTCCCTCCCGCAGTCCGCCGCGCGGGCCCTGCGGCTGCTGGCGCTCGCGCCTGCGGGACTGGCGGACGCGCACACCGCGTCCGCGCTGGCCGGCTGCTCCGTACCGGCTGGTCAGGAGGCACTTGAGCGCTTCGCCGATCTAGGGCTGGTCCGGCACCGCGAGGACTGCTTCGAGGTGCCGGGCGCGCTCGCGCCGCTGCTGCGGGCGCTGCTGGCGGCGTCCGATCGGCCCGCCGAGGTGCAGTTGGCGCGGGCGAGGATGCTGGAGCGGACCGTACGACGCCTTCAGGCGTGCCGGGCGGCCACCGAGCCGGAGGACTCCCCGGCCCGCAAGAAGCTCGCCGCGCTGCCCCGGGCGTTGCGCTTCACCTCGGCGTGGGCGGCCAGGCGGTGGCTGCGCGACCGGCAGGCCGAGCTGCTGGCGTCCGCGCGCCTCGCCGTCGAGGACGGCGAGCTGGACACCCTGGCGCGCAGGCTTGTCGCGGCCCTGGTCAGGGCGCTGGTCGCGCACTGGGGGACAGAGGCGGCGGCCCCCGAGCTGTACGGACTGCATCAGCTGGTCCTCGATGTCGCGGAGCGCCGCGGGCTGCACCGTGAGCAGGCCGCCGCGCTGCTCAATCTCGGGGACCTCGACGCACAGACCGGCCGCATCGGGGACGCGCTGGCCCGTTACCGGGCCGCGCTCGACGCGGGGCGTGCCGCGAACGACCCGTACGCGACCGGCCGCGCGATGGAATCCGTAGGCGGCGCGTACCAGGAGATCGGGGACTGGCAGCGGGCCTCCGACTGGTACGGCCGGGCCCTCGCCCAGCGTCAGGCGCGCGGCGAGCGCGCCGACGAGGCGCGGCTGTGCGGCCGGCTCGGCACCGTGCACACATACGCGGGCCAGTACGGCGAGGCGCTGCGCAACTGGCGGGCGGCGGTCGCGGGCCACCGCAAGGTCGGCGATCTGCCCTCCCAGGCACGCTCGTTGAGCGAGGCGGCTCGTGTCCAGGAGTACGCCGGCCGGCACGAGGATTCGCTGCGCACGTGCCGGGAGGCGGTGGAGTGGGCGTGCCGGGCCGGTGACGTACGGCTGCAGGCAGCGCTGCAGCTCAGGCTGGCCGACACCCTCGACAGGCTCGGCGACCCGGCGGCTGCGGGGCTGCACCGGATGGCCGCCAAAGGACTGCTGGAAACAGAGGATTCAACCTACGAAATCCGTGGCAGTTCACTCGAAGATTAATGCTTTGCAAGGCTAGACAGCGAGAAATCCTTCATTAGACTGGCTGCACCACGTCCTCTCGTGGTGTGTCCCGGTATGCCTGTGCGTAGCTGGGTACGCGTGTCATCGACCGATATATCCCCTGAGTCAAGGACCGTGATCGACGTGAAGGTCGGCATCCCCCGCGAGGTCAAGAACAACGAGTTCCGGGTGGCCATCACCCCCGCCGGCGTGAACGAGCTCGTGCGCCATGGTCACCAGGTCTTCATCGAGCAGAACGCCGGTGTCGGTTCCTCGATCACGGACGACGAGTTCATCGCCGCAGGCGCGCAGATCCTGCCCACGGCAGACGAGGTCTGGGCCACCGCCGACCTGCTGCTGAAGGTCAAGGAGCCCATCGCGGAGGAGTACCACCGCCTCCGCAAGGACCAGACGCTCTTCACCTACCTGCACCTCGCCGCTTCCCGCGAGTGCACCGACGCCCTGCTGGAGTCCGGCACCACGGCGATCGCCTACGAGACCGTCGAGGTGAACCGCACGCTGCCGCTGCTCGCCCCGATGTCCGAGGTGGCGGGCCGGCTGGCCCCGCAGGTCGGCGCGTACCACCTCATGCGCTCGGTCGGCGGCCGCGGTGTGCTCCCCGGCGGCGTCTCCGGCACCCAGGCCGGCAGGGCCGTCGTCATCGGCGGCGGCGTCTCCGGCTGGAACGCCACGCAGATCGCCGTCGGTATGGGCTTCCACGTGACCCTGCTCGACAAGGACATCAACAAGCTGCGCGAGGCGGACAAGGTCTTCGGCACCAAGGTGCAGACGATCGTCTCCAACGCCTTCGAGCTCGAGAAGGCCGTCCTCGACGCCGACCTCGTCATCGGCGCCGTTCTGATCCCCGGTGCCAAGGCGCCGAAGCTGGTCACCAACGAGCTCGTCGCCAGGATGAAGCCCGGAAGTGTACTTGTCGACATTGCAATCGATCAGGGCGGCTGCTTCGAGGACTCGCGTCCCACCACGCACGCCGAGCCGACCTTCCCGGTGCACAACTCGGTCTTCTACTGCGTGGCCAACATGCCGGGCGCGGTGCCGAACACCTCCACCTACGCTCTGACCAACGCCACGCTGCCCTACATCGTGTCGCTGGCCAACAACGGCTGGGTCGAGGCGCTGCGCCGTGACCCCGCGCTCGCCAGGGGCCTCAACACCCATGACGGCAAGGTGGTTTACCGCGAGGTCGCGGAGGCGCACGGCCTCGAGAACGTCGAACTGCTGACGCTGCTCGGCTGACCGGTCAACCCGCGCCGTCAACATCACGAGTCCGGCCGGACCTTGCCCAGCAAGGTCCGGCCGGACTCGTCTCCGCCCGCTTTACGGCTCTCGGTCAACTCGCGTCGAACGTAACCCTTTAACCGTTTCGCGTGCCCCTGAAACGTGTGGGCGGAGGCACGCGAAGAAGGCTGTGCGCCCTTGACAGGGGGGTGTTCGATTGCCGACACATCGGGCCGGGTCCGGCGGATTGTGTTGCTGCGGACCGGTGACACGCCATAGAGTCGCCAATCGTCGGCATGGTGCCACGCTGACCTATCGATAAGTTTCCTGGTCACATCCAAGGAGGTAAGACGACTTGTGAATGAGTCGACATTTACTCCCGGGCGTGCCCGACCAGGAACTCCCCCCCTACGCCCCGGGGGCGTGGGGGAGGTGCCCCCAGCGGCGGGCCAGGGCCCGTCGTCCGGTCTCGAGGCTGTCGGCTCCGTCGCTGTCCGCCCCTTCGCGACGCACCAGCACACGACGCACATGACGACAGCCCACACGATGAAGACGATGGACGGCCAACACGTGAACGCCACGGCCGGCAACGAGAGTGGCCGAGAGTCCACCCACTTCGCCGCCTACGAGGAAGTCCCCGAGGGGCACTTCTACGACCCCGATGCCGAGTACGAGCCCGATCCCGAGTACGCGGCCACCCTCGCGCCCGACGCTGCCCGCCAGCGCCGCGAGCGGATCGGCCCCACCGGACGCCCGCTGCCGTACTTCCCGATCCCGGGCCCGCTGACCGACCACGGCCCCGCGAAGATCATCGCGATGTGCAACCAGAAGGGCGGCGTCGGCAAGACGACGTCGACCATCAACCTGGGCGCCGCACTCGCCGAGTACGGACGACGCGTGCTGCTCGTCGACTTCGACCCGCAGGGCGCGCTGTCCGTAGGTCTCGGCGTGAACCCCATGGAGCTGGACCTGACGGTCTACAACCTCCTCATGGAACGCGGCATGTCGGCCGACGAGGTTCTCCTCAAGACCGCTGTGCCCAACATGGACCTGCTGCCGAGCAACATCGACCTCTCCGCCGCGGAAGTGCAGTTGGTGAGCGAGGTCGCGCGCGAGTCGACGCTGCAGCGCGCACTGAAGCCGCTGATGTCCGACTACGACTACATCGTGATCGACTGTCAGCCGTCGCTCGGCCTGCTCACCGTCAACGCGCTGACCGCGGCACACAAGGTCATAGTGCCGCTCGAGTGCGAGTTCTTCGCGCTGCGCGGAGTCGCGCTGCTGACCGAGACGATCGAGAAGGTCCAGGAGCGGCTCAACCCCGAGCTGGAGCTCGACGGCATCCTCGCCACCATGTACGACTCGCGTACCGTGCACAGCCGCGAGGTGCTGGCGCGGGTCGTCGAGGCGTTCGACGACCACGTGTACCACACCGTGATCGGGCGGACCGTCCGCTTCCCGGAGACCACGGTCGCCGGTGAGCCGATCACGACGTACGCCTCGAACTCCGTCGGCGCCGCCGCATACCGCCAGCTCGCCAGGGAGGTGCTCGCCCGGTGTCACGCCGAGTGAGTCTGCCCGGGGCCGACGAGCTGTTCCGTACGACCGGGGGCATGGCGCTGCAGGCGTCGTCCCCGCGCAAGCAGGCGAACGCGAACGGGAACGCGGGCGGTGAGCCGCGGGTGCCGACGCAGGGCGAGCCGGACGACTCGGCAGCCGCCGAGTCGTCGTCCCGGCCGTCCGCGTCGGGCGAGGCGTCCGCGCCCCCCGCGTCCGAGGAGCACTCCGCGGCGGACGCGGAATCCTCCGGGGAAGGCCGCAGCCGGTCCACTGACGCAGCGGCCGCCGCAGGCCGGTCCGGGTCCGCGACGCCGCCCCAGGCCCGTCGGGGCGCCGCCCAGGAGGCCGCGCCCCGACGGCGGGGCCGTGGCGCGAACCGCCGGCCCAGCGGACGGGAACGCCACGACGAGAAGATCACGGTCTACGTCTCCGCCGAGGAACTCATGGACCTCGAGCACGCGCGGCTCGTCCTCCGCGGCGAGCACGGCCTGGCCGTCGACCGCGGCCGGATCGTCCGCGAGGCGGTGGCGGTGGTCCTCGCGGACCTGGAGCAGCGGGGCGACGCGAGCATCCTCGTGAGACGCCTGCGGGGGCGCTGACCGGATAGCCTGCGGGCGCGCCTGTTCCTCCCGCTCCCTGGACCCACATGCCCCCGAACGACGACCCGCCCCGCCCCTCCCGCCGCCGCGCCCTGGGCCGGGGCCCGGGCACGTCGCCCCCGTCGGAGCCCGCCCCTGCGCCTGCGCCCGTCGGCGCCTCGGGCGAAACCGGGGGCGAGCCCCCTGCCCCCGAGGACCGTGCGCCCGGGGCACGGCCCCCGGGCCCCGAGCCTCGCGCGCTGCGCGGTGTCGGGGTGGACCAGGCTTCTGAGACCGGCGCGGCCGGCGCGGAGGACTGCGCGTCCGGGGCGGAGCCCCCGGGTCACGAGGGCTACGCGCTGCGCGGCGGCGAGGGCGACGTGGAGGCGGCCCTGGTCGTTGAGCCGGGTGCGGCACGCGCCGAGGATCGTGCGCTGGGCGGTGTCGGGGTGGGCCCGGTCGCCGAGCCTGGCGTGCCCGGTGTCGAGGATCGCGCGCTGCGCGCCGGCGGGGCGGCCGTGGCCGTTGAGCCGGGTGCGGCATGCGCCGAGGACGCGTCGGGGGGCGGCGCGAGCGAGCCGGGTGCGGGTGGGGCCCCGGAGGGGGACGGGCGGTTCACCGTGCGGCTGGCGAACTTCGAAGGGCCCTTCGATCTGCTGCTGCAGCTCATCTCCAAGCACAAGCTCGACGTCACCGAGGTCGCGCTCTCCAAGGTCACCGACGAGTTCATGGCGTACATCCGCGCCATGGGGCCGGACTGGGATCTCGACCAGACGACCGAGTTCCTCGTCGTCGCCGCGACGCTGCTCGACCTCAAGGCCGCCCGGCTGCTCCCCGCCGCCGAGGTGGAGGACGAGGCCGACCTCGCACTTCTCGAGGCGCGGGACCTGCTCTTCGCGCGGCTGCTCCAGTACCGCGCGTACAAGCAGATCGCCGAGATCTTCGACGGGCGGCTGGCCGAGGAGGCCAGGCGGTTCCCGCGTACCGTCGGGCTCGAGCCCCATCACGCCGAGCTGCTGCCCGACGTTGTCATCAGCATCGGGGCGGAGGGCTTCGCCAGGCTCGCGGTGAAGGCCATGCAGCCCAAGCCGAAACCCCAGGTGTACGTGGACCACATCCATGCGCCCCTCGTCAGCGTCCGCGAGCAGGCCGAGGTCGTCGTCGGACTGCTGAGGGCGCGCGGCCGGGCCACCTTCCGGGAGCTGACGGACGGCGTCGACGACACCCTGACCGTCGTCGCCCGGTTCCTCGCCCTGCTGGAGCTCTACCGCGAGAAGGCCGTCGCGCTGGACCAGGAGGAGGCCCTGGGGGAGCTGACGGTGGTCTGGGCCGGTGCCGAAGCCGAGTCGGTGACGGTGACGGACGAATTCGATCAAGTCGTGGAGGAGAAGCCATGAGCGAGGACCTCAAGCCCGCACTCGAGGCCGTTCTCATGGTCGTCGACGAGCCGGCCACCGAGGAGCACCTCGCCAAGGTGCTGGAGCGCCCGAGACGGCAGGTGTCGGACGCGCTGCGCGAGCTCGCCGACGAGTACACCGTGCAGGGCCGGGGCTTCGAGCTGCGGCTCGTCGCGGGCGGCTGGCGGTTCTACAGCCGCCCGGAGCACGCCGCCGCCGTCGAGCGCTTCGTGCTCGACGGGCAGCAGGCACGGCTCACCCAGGCCGCCCTGGAGACTCTCGCGGTCGTCGCGTACCGGCAGCCCGTGAGCCGGGCACGGGTCTCCGCGGTGCGCGGAGTGAACTGCGACGGCGTCATGCGCACCCTCCTTCAGCGAGGTCTCGTCGAGGAGGCGGGAGCGGAACCCGAAACAGGTGCGATCCTGTACAGGACGACGAACTACTTTCTGGAGCGGATGGGCCTGCGCGGCCTGGACGAGCTTCCGGAGCTCGCCCCCTTCCTACCGGAGGCGGACGCGATCGAGGCCGAGACGCAGGAAGGCGTTCCGTCGTTCGATCCGGACGCTCCGGAGACAGACGACGCAGCCAGACACTCAAACAATCAGACGGAATTTTGATGCGAAGCAGCAGCGGCAGGAACAGCAGCGGAAACAACGGCGGGAGCCGTGGTGGCAACAGCGGCGGCCGCGGCAACAGCGGCGGGCGCGGCAACTACAGGGGTGCCGGCAACAGCCGCGACGACCAGCAGAAGCGTGCGGGCAAGCCCCGTCCCGAGGAGCGCCGCTACGACGTGGGCGGCTCGCCGGAGGCGCCGAAGAAGGGGCGCGGTGGCGCGGCCCGCGGCGGGGCCAAGGGCGGCCCCAGGCAGTCGCCCCAGCGCGGCGGCGGCCGCACCGCTCCCGCGCGTTCGCGTGAGTACGACGCCCGGACCGAGGAGCGCAACCGGGAGCGTTACGCGAACAAGCCGGAGATCAAGACTCCCAAGACCTTCGGTGACCAGGAGGGGGAGCGGCTGCAGAAGGTGCTCGCCCGCGCCGGCATGGGTTCGCGCCGGGCCTGCGAGGAGCTGATCGACGCCGGCCGGGTCGAGGTCAACGGCAAGATCGTGATCGAGCAGGGCGTCCGCGTCGACCCCGAGAAGGACGAGATCAAGGTCGACGGCCTGACCGTCGCGACCCAGTCGCATCTCTTCTTCGCTCTGAACAAACCCGCCGGTGTCGTCTCCACCATGGAGGACCCCGACGGCCGCCAGTGCCTCGGTGACTACGTCACCAACCGCGAGACCCGGCTGTTCCACGTCGGCCGGCTCGACACGGAGACCGAGGGCATCATCCTGCTCACCAACCACGGCGAGCTGGCCCACCGCCTCACCCACCCCAAGTACGGCGTGAAGAAGACGTACCTCGCCGCCATCCAGGGGCCGCTGCCGCGCGAACTGGGCAAGCGGCTCAAGGACGGCATCCCGCTCGAGGACGGCTATGCCAGGGCCGACCACTTCCGGGTGGTCGAGAACACCGGGAAGAACTACCTCGTCGAGGTCACGCTCCACGAGGGCCGCAAGCACATCGTGCGCCGCATGCTCGCCGAGGCGGGCTTCCCGGTCGACAAGCTGGTGCGGACCTCCTTCGGTCCCATCTCGCTGGGCGACCAGAAGTCCGGCTGGCTGCGCCGGCTGACCAACACCGAGGTCGGCATGCTGATGAAGGAAGTCGGCCTGTAGGAAGTGCAGGGTGCCGGCCTGTAGGTGGTCGGGCCGTCCAGAAGTCGGCCGTCCAGAAGTCGGCCGCCGGGAAGCCGACCCGTAATTGAACAAAAGCACACAAAGGGCCCGTGACCTCCCAGGTCGCGGGCTCTTCGCCGTCTTACGGGCTTGTGGCGACCGCCGCGGACGCTTTATAGTCAATATGACTATTAAGGAGCCGGCGTGAGCCTCGCGGAACTTCTTCTGCCCCTGCAGCAGCCCCTGTTCACCGTGCTCGAAACCCCGGTGAGCTGGACCGAGTTCCTCGGCTTCGGCAGCGGTGCCCTCTGCGTGTGGCTCGTCGCCCGCCAGCACATCGCCAACTGGCCGATCGGCATCGCGAACAACATCTTCTTCATCCTGCTCTTCACCCAGGCGGGCCTGTACGCCGACGCCGGCCTGCAGGTCGTCTTCATCACCCTCGCCGTGTACGGCTGGTGGACCTGGACCCACGGGGGTGGCCCAGGCTCTGCCGTTCTGCCGGTGCGACGCACGACCCGCACCGAGTGGACCTGGCTGCTCGCGGCGGGGGTGGTGGGGACTCTCGCGCTGACCGTTCTCCTCGACCGGGCCACCGACTCGACCGTCCCCTTCTGGGACGCGCTGACCACCGCCCTGTCCCTGATGGCGACCTACGGCCAGTGCCGCAAGCGCGTCGAGTCGTGGTGGCTGTGGATCGCCGCCGATGTGGTGTACGTGCCGCTGTACGCGTACAAGGAGCTCTATCTGACCTCCCTGCTCTACGTCGGCTTCATGACCCTGTGCGTCGTCGGCCTGCGCAACTGGTCCCGCGACGTGTCCGCACGGCAGCCGGACGCAGTGGGGGCGAGCGTATGAAGCGCTACGGACACGGCCTGGTCCTCGGCAAGTTCTATCCGCCGCACGCCGGCCACCACCATCTCGTACGGACCGCGGCCGACCGCTGTGAGCGCCTCACCGTCCTCGTGTGCGCCGCCTCCGTGGAGTCGCTGTCGCTCGACGACCGGGTGGCCTGGATGCGCGAAGTGCACCCGGGAGTACGGGTCGTCGGCGCGGTCGACGACATCCCCGTTGACGTGAACGACCCCGCCGTCTGGGACGCGCACATGGCCGTCTTCCGCGCCGCCGTGCCAGGACGCGTGGACGCCGTCTTCACCTCGGAGGCGTACGGAGTGGAGCTGGGCCGCCGCTTCGGCGCCGAGTCCGTCTGCGTCGACCCCGGCCGCAGTGTCTTCCCGGTCTCCGGGACCGCCGTGCGCAAGGACCCCGTCGGCTGCTGGGATTTCCTCGAGCCGCCGGTGCGCGCCGCACTGGCCCGCCGCGTGGTCGTCCTCGGCGCCGAGTCCACCGGCACCACCACGATGGCCTGGGCCCTCGCCGAGCACTACCGGCGGCGCGGCGGAGTGTGGACACGGACCCGCTGTGTGCCGGAGTACGGGCGGGAGTTCAGCGAGCACAAGCTGGCCGCACTGCGGACCCTGCGCCCGGGCGCGGGCTGGGAAGAGGTCACGTTCGCGTCGGAGGAGTTCCCGCTCATCGCACGGCGGCAGGCACAGCTGGAGGAGGAGGCGGCACGGGCCGGGTCGCCCGTCGTCTTCTGCGACACCGACGCCTTCGCCACCACCATCTGGCACGAGCGCTACATGGGCGGCCCCTGCCCCGCCGCGCCCGAACCGCGCAGACAGCACCTGTGGCTGCTCACCGACCACACCGGCGTCGGCTTCGAGGACGACGGCCTGCGCGACGGAGAGCACCTGCGGCCCTGGATGACAGACCGCTTCCGGGAGGAGCTGGCCCGCACCGGCCGCCGCACCGTCGAACTCACCGGACCGCACGAGCGGCGGCTCGCCACCGCCGTCGCAGCCGTCGACGCACTGATCGGCGAAGGCTGGGATCTCGCCGACCCTCTTCCGGAGACACCATGAGCGCCACACCCCCGGCGGGCTACGACCCGTACGCCTTCGAACCCTTCGCCGTCACCGTCGACCTCGCCGTCTTCACCGTCAGGGAAGGACGGCTGCAGGTCCTGCTCGTCGAACGCGGTCAGGAGCCCTACCAGGGCGTCTGGGCGCTGCCGGGCGGCTTCCTGCTGCCCAGGGAGTCCGCCGAGACGGCCGCCCGCCGTGAACTGGCAGAGGAGACCGGCCTGACGGAGCAGACCGCCGCCGACCTCCACCTCGAACAGCTGCGCACGTACAGCGACCCCGACCGCGACCCCAGGATGCGTGTCGTCTCCGTCGCCTACACCGCGCTCGTACCGGACCTGCCGGAGCCGCGCGGTGGAGGCGACGCTGCGCGTGCCCGGTGGACCCCGATGCCGAAGGCCGCGTCTCCCCCGGCCTTCGACCGGGGGGACCATCTCGCTCCGCTCGCCTTCGACCACGACCGGATCCTCGCCGACGCGCTGCGACGCATCGGCGCCAAGCTCGAATACACCTGTCTCGCCACCGCCTTCTGCCCGCGCGAGTTCACGCTCGGCGAGCTTCAGCAGGTGTACGAGACCGTCTGGGGCGTCGAACTCGACCGTCCCAACTTCCGGCGCAAGGTCCTCGCCACCCCCGGCTTCGTCGAGGCCGTCGAGGGCGAGCCGCGCCGCACCGGCGGCCGCGGGAAACCCGCCGCGCTCTACCGGGCGGGATCCGCGTCCGCCCTGCACCCACCACTCCTGCGACCGGAGGGACGGCAGCAGACATGACCACCACGAGGAGCACCAGGACCATCACCAAGCAGGCAGCCACCGGCTCGCTGACCGGGCTCGCGCTCGGCGACGCGCTCGGCTTCCCGACCGAGTTCAACGACGTGCCGTCGATCCTGGCGAAGTGCGGGCCGTGGCGGCAGATGGAGCTGCCCACGCCGGCGATCGTCACCGACGACACCCAGATGACGCTCGCCCTCGCACGCGGCATCCGCACGGCGATGTCCCGCGGCCTGCTCGTCGCGTCCCGGCTCGTCCAGCCGGTGCGCGACGAGTTCGTCGCCTGGTACCACTCGCCGGAGAACAACCGGGCCCCCGGCCGCACCTGCCTCGTCGCCTGCCAGAAGCTCGACAGCGACCGGCCCTGGCAGGAAGCCAGCCAGATCGACTCCAAGGGCTGCGGAGCCAACATGCGCGTCGCGCCCGTCGGCCTCGTACCGGGCCTGAGCGAGGAACAGCGCGCCGGCGCGGCGCAGTTGCAGGCCGCACTCACCCACGGCCACCCGACGGCGCTCGCCGCGAGCGACCTCACGGCCCGCGCGGTGTACCTGCTGGCGCAGGGCGCCGAGCCGACCGGTCTGGCGGGCCAGCTTCGCTCGTACGCGTACGAGAACCGCAGCCGCTATCTGCACCGCTGGCTCGGCGACCTGTGGACGTACGCGCACGACCCGACGCCGGAGGCGTTCATCGCACGCGGCTGGGACGAGTGCCTGCAGATCCTGGAGCGGCTGGCCGCGGCGCTGCGCACGCCGGAGCCGGAGCTCGATCCCTGCCTCGCCACCGGCGACGGCTGGATCGCGGAGGAGGCGCTCGCCACGGGCCTGCTGTGCTTCCTGATGTTCCCCGAGGCACCCCTGACGGCCCTGCGCCGTGCCGCGTGCACCAAGGGCGACTCCGACTCCATCGCCTGCCTCGCCGGCGCCTTCGCGGGCGCCCACCTGGGAGCCCGCGCATGGCCCAGCCAGTGGGCGGACCGCATCGAGTACCGGGGGGAGCTCGTGACGCTGGGGGCGCTCTGGGACGCGTGATCCATGACCCGAACAGCCCTGGGGCTCCTCGGGCTACGCCAGCCGGATCGAGTCCCCGGCGACCGTGATCTGCTCCGGTGACAGCGGCTTCGTGGCCGGACCGTCGGCGACGGAGGCGTCGGCGATGCGGAACTTGCTGCCGTGGCACGTGCAGTTGATCATGCCGTCGGTCACGCTCGCGACCGTGCACCCCTGGTGTCTGCAGACCGCGGAGAACGCTTTGAAGTGGCCGGCCTCCGGCTGGGTGACGACGATTTTCCTGTCGGCGAAGACCTTTCCGCCGCCGACCGGGATGTCGGCGGTGCTGGCGAGTTCCTCACCCGCGGGCGTGCCCGGCGGCTGCGTGGCAGGGGCGTCCCCGCCGCCGTCCCCGCCCCCGCAGCCCGTCACCAGGGTGGCGGCGCCCGCCGCGCCCGTCGCCAGGACCGTCCGTCGGCGAGTGTCCATGACAGTCTCCTCAGCTCGTGGCCCGATCCGCTCGGGGTCACGAGCATCCTGACCTCAGAAGCGGCGGGAAGAAAGCACCCGGGCAGCGTGTCCACCCGCCGGCCCGGTGTGCTGCTCATCCCCAGTGGGCGAGCTGACGAGGGTGGCCGTCCGCGCACCGGCGGACCGCCATCACGGCCTGGACCGCCGACCGCTCCACGGGCCCGTACACATGGGGGAACCGCCCCCCGGTCCCCTCACGGCGGACCTCGGCTCCCAGCCGCGTCTCGTCGATGACCAGGACCAGCAGCTCCGACACCTCGCGGTAGTGCGCGTCCGCGACGGCCAGCGCCGTGGATTCGTCGGCGGAGCAGTGCACAAAGCCCTCGGCGGCCAGCGATGCGGGGGCGTACGGGTGCCCGGGGTCGGCGGTCCATTCGGCCGCGGGCACGACATGGAAGATCATGCGCCAGTTGTAGCGCAGAGAGGCCCGCGGTCCGTCTCGCAGGGCGGTCGCCGCGGCCGTCCCGCCGCACGCTGACTACGCTGAAACCCGGAGCACCCGCGCAGGCAGGCACTGGCAAGCACTAAGGAGCACGACGTGGCGGTACGAGCGGTCCGTGGAGCCGTCCAGCTGGAACGGGACGACGCCGGACACATGGACGAGCAGGTCAGCGAGCTGCTCACCGCCATCCTGGAGCGCAACGGTCTGGTCCCCGACGATCTGATCAGCGTCTGGTTCACGGCGACCCCCGACCTCCACAGCGACTTCCCGGCCGCCGCGGCGCGCAAGCTCGGCATCGTCGACGTGCCGCTGATCTGCGCGCAGGAGCTGGACATCGTCGGAGCCATGCCGCGTGTGGTGCGCGTACTCGCCCATGTCGAGTCCGACCTGCCCAAGTCGGAGATCGCCCACGTCTACCTCGGCGCCGCAGCCGCCCTTCGCAAGGACATCGCCCAGTGAGAACCGCGCTCGTCATCGGAACCGGACTGATCGGCACGTCCGCGGCGCTGGCCCTCGCGGGCCGAGGGGTCGCCGTGCACCTGACGGACCACGACCCGGAGCGGGCCCGTACGGCTGCCGCGCTCGGCGCGGGAACGGAGGAGCCTCCGGAGGGGCGCGTCGATCTGGCTGTCGTCGCCGTGCCGCCGGCGCACGTCGCCACCGCGCTGGCCGACGCCATGCGGTCCGGCGTCGCCCGCGGCTACCTCGACGTCGCCAGCGTCAAGGGCGGCCCGCGGCGGGAGCTCGAGGCGCTCGGCATCGACCTGTCCGGCTACATCGGTACGCATCCGATGTCCGGCAAGGAACGTTCCGGTCCCCTGGCGGCCACCGCGGACCTCTTCGAGGGCAGGCCGTGGGTGCTGACGCCCACCCGCGACACCGACACCGAGGTCCTCAACCTCGCGCTGGAACTCGTCGCGCTGTGCCGGGCCGTCCCCGTCGTCATGGACGCGGACGCCCACGACAAGGCGGTCGCGCTCGTCTCCCACACTCCGCAGCTCATCTCCTCGATGGTCGCGGCGCGGCTCGAGGAGGCCGACGACACCGCGGTACGGCTCTGCGGGCAGGGCATCCGGGATGTGACCCGTATCGCGGCCTCCGACCCGCGGATGTGGGTGGAGATCCTGTCCGCCAATCCCGGCCCGGTGGCCGATGTGCTGGCCGGGGTGGCGGCCGACCTCGACGAGACGGTCCGTGCGCTGCGGTCCCTGCAGTCCTCCGACGAGTCCAAGCGTCAGGATGGCGCCGAGGGCATCGAGGACGTCCTCCGCCGTGGCAATGCGGGCCGGGTGCGGGTGCCCGGCAAGCACGGCGCGGCGCCGGCCGTGTACGAGGTCGTCGCGGTGCTGATCAGCGACCAGCCGGGCGAGCTGGCCCGCATCTTCGCGGACGCCGGTCGCGCCGGCGTGAACATCGAGGACGTCCGCATCGAGCACGCGACGGGGCAGCAGGCGGGCCTGGTCCAGCTCATGGTCGAACCCACGGCGGCGACGCTCCTGACGGCGGCCCTGCGGGAGCGGGGCTGGTCGATCCGCCAGTAGCCGAGGCTGCCAGCAGCCGCCGCCACCAGTAGCCGACGGTCGGGCACCATCCACGCACAGTGCCCGACCGGCCCCTCGCAGGGCCCCGAACCCGCCCTGTGACAGGGGCCCGAGGGGCCCCTGGGGCCGGCCCCGGTGGAGGGGTGCAGAAGCGGTGGTCAGCACTCGGTAACCTTGTGCTGGGTGATTCGGCGCTCCCGCCCGCCCACTCCCACCGACCTGGAAGGTGTCCGACACCGTGGAATCCGTGATCGTCGCCATCGATGGCCCCTCCGGCACGGGCAAGTCGAGCACCTCCAAGGCCGTCGCGTCCGCGCTGGGGCTGAGCTACCTCGACACCGGCGCGCAGTACCGAGCGATCACCTGGTGGATGATCAGCAACGGCATCGACGTGTCCGACCCCGCCGCGATCGCGAGCGCTGCCGGCAAGCCCGTGATCGAGTCGGGCACCGACCCGGCCAGGCCGACGATCACCGTCGACGGTCTCGACGCCTCCGGGCCCATCCGCGAGCAGGACGTCACCTCCAAGGTCAGCGCCGTCAGCGCCGTGCCCGAGGTGCGCACCCTGATCACCGAGCTGCAGCGGTCCATCGCCGCGGCGGCCGAGAAGGGGATCGTCGTCGAGGGCCGGGACATCGGCACCACCGTGCTACCCGACGCCGACCTGAAGATCTTCCTGACCGCGTCCCCCGAGGCCCGTGCCGCCCGCCGCAGCGGCGAACTCAAGGGCTCGGACGTCTCGGCCACCCGCGAGGCCCTGATCAAGCGGGACGCGGCCGACTCCAGCCGTAAGACGTCGCCGCTCGCGAAGGCGGACGACGCGGTCGAGGTCGACACCACCGATCTCACCCTTCAGCAGGTCATCGAGTGCGTCGTGACCCTCGTTGAGGAGAAGCGGGCCGCCAAGTGACCGTACCCTCGCAGAAGGGCGCGGCTGTCGGGCGGGGCATCGGCATCGGGCTGATGTACGGGCTGTGGAAGCCGCGTGTACTGGGCGCATGGCGGGTCCCGGCAACCGGGCCGGTCATCCTTGCGGTGAACCACTCGCACAACATCGACGGGCCGATGCTCATGGGCACCGCGCCCCGGCCCGTGCACTTCCTGATCAAGAAGGAGGCGTTCGTCGGTCCTCTGGACCCGTTCCTCACCGGGATCGGGCAGCTCAAGGTGGACCGTATGACCGCCGACCGCGCCGCCATCACCAGCGCGCTCGGTGTGCTGGACAACGGCGGCGTCCTCGGCATCTTTCCCGAGGGCACCAGAGGAGAAGGCGACTTCGCCTCGCTGCGCGCCGGGCTCGCGTACTTCGCGGTGCGCGGCGGCGCCCCGATCGTCCCGGTCGCGGTGCTGGGAAGCACCGACCGCCGCGGACGGTTGATAAGGGGGCTGCCTCCGCTGCGCAGCAAGGTCGATGTCGTCTTCGGCGAGGCCTTCGAGGCCGGTGACGGCAGCGGACGCCGTACGCGCAAGGCGCTCGACGAAGCGACCGTGCGCATCCAGGAGCGGCTCACCGCCCACCTGGAAAACGCCAAGCGCCTCACAGGGCGCTGGGCCAGACTTGAGTAATGGACCGCCCAAGTGACGCGGTTCAGTGACGAACGAGGAACGGACTTCATGAACGACCAGCACGACCACGGAGCGCTCGGCGACGCCGAGTACGCGGAGTTCATGGAGCTCGCCGCGGAAGAGGGCTTCGACGCGGAGGACGTCGAAGGCGCGATCGAGGAGGCCGGGCACGGCCCGCTGCCCGTCCTCGCCGTCGTCGGCCGCCCGAATGTCGGCAAGTCGACCCTGGTGAACCGCATCATCGGCCGCCGCGAGGCCGTCGTCGAGGACAAGCCCGGCGTGACCCGCGACCGTGTCACCTACGAGGCCGAGTGGGCCGGCCGCCGCTTCAAGGTCGTCGACACCGGCGGCTGGGAGCAGGACGTCCTCGGCATCGACGCCTCCGTCGCCGCCCAGGCCGAGTACGCGATCGAGGCCGCCGACGCCGTCGTCTTCGTCGTCGACTCCACGGTCGGCGCGACCGACACCGACGAGGCCGTCGTCAAGCTGCTGCGCCGGGCCGGCAAGCCCGTCGTGCTCTGCGCCAACAAGGTCGACGGACCGAGCGGCGAGGCCGACGCCACGGCGCTCTGGTCACTGGGCCTCGGCGAGCCGCACCCCGTCTCCTCGCTGCACGGCCGCGGTACGGGCGACATGCTCGACGCCGTCCTCGAAGCGCTGCCCGAGGCGCCCGCCCAGACCTTCGGCACCGCCGTCGGCGGCCCGCGCCGCATCGCCCTGATCGGCCGTCCGAACGTCGGCAAGTCCTCGCTGCTGAACAAGGTGGCGCGCGAGGAGCGGGTCGTCGTCAACGAACTCGCCGGCACCACCCGCGACCCGGTCGACGAACTGATCGAGCTCGGCGGCGTCACCTGGAAGTTCGTCGACACCGCCGGTATCCGCAAGCGTGTCCACCTCCAGCAGGGCGCCGACTACTACGCCTCGCTGCGCACGGCCGCCGCCGTCGAGAAGGCCGAGGTCGCTGTCATCCTGATCGACGCGACCGAGAACATCAGCGTCCAGGACCAGCGCATCATCACCATGGCCGTCGAGGCGGGCCGCGCGATCGTCGTCGCCTACAACAAGTGGGACGACCTCGACGAGGAACGCCGCTACTACCTCGAGCGCGAGATCGAGACCGAGATGCAGCAGGTCGCCTGGGCGCCGCGGGTGAACGTCTCGGCGCTCACCGGCCGCCACATGGAGAAGCTGGTCCCGGCGATCGAGACGGCCCTCGCGGGCTGGGAGACACGCGTCCCGACCGGCCGGCTGAACGCCTTCCTCGGCGAGATCGTCGCCGCCCACCCGCACCCGATCCGCGGCGGCAAGCAGCCCCGTATCCTCTTCGGCACGCAGGCCGGCACGAAGCCGCCGCGGTTCGTGCTCTTCGCGTCCGGGTTCCTGGAGCACGGTTACCGGCGCTTCGTCGAGCGCCGGCTGCGCGAGGAGTTCGGCTTCGAGGGCACCCCGATCCACATCTCGGTGCGGGTGCGGGAGAAGCGCGGCCGCACCAAGAAGTAGTCGGCAGGCCGTCGTCAACGGCGCTGTCCCCGGACCGTGTTCGACGGTCCGAGGACAGCGCCGTTCGGCGTTCTGCGCGGGTCGGATCCCCTGGTCAGATTCCCTTACGGGGGGCCGGCGGCAGCGCCGCGGGTTGGTGCGCCGAGTGCCTGCCTGTTGAATGGGAGTGCCAACCGCCCTGGTGGCCGGTGGAGTTCGAGTGGCTCCCCGGATGGGCCGAGTGAGCCCCGTAGCCCCCGTGGCTTTGGTGAACGGCAGGGCTCACATGGCTTCCGTAGCCGTAGAAGCCGCCCCGACCGGTGTGCAGCCCCGTCCCGAACGCCTTGAAGCCGAGGTCCTCCTCTCCGCTGCGGTCGCCCGGCAGCGTCCTGAACGCCCTGAGGTACTCGGAGTACAGCGCGTCGTAGATCGGCGTGGCCGAGTGGCCCGCCGACCCGTCGCGCGCGGAGCGCATGGAAGGGATCTGGCTCTGGAACGGCTGGGGGGAGGGGTCGTATGAGTGCACGTACGTGCAACGACGCCGCCGTCCCACGGATGCGGGCTGCGAGCAGCTGCATTCTTCCGGGGGACGGCCCGGAGCGCCGCCCGCGCGCGGGCCCGCGCACGACGTACGCCGGGGGAGCGCACTCCCCGGCGTACGTCGTGCGCGCCTGCCGGGCCGGTCGGCAGACACACCCCCGTGGTCCTGGGCGCGGCGGGTGGCAGTCCAGGTGGTCCCGGTTTCCGACGCGGGTCAGTCGTGGGCGGCGCTGCGGCCCCGTCGACGGCTCAGACCCCTCGTCGGCGGCGCTGCGGACCGGTGAGCGCTCAGGTACCCGCCAGCGGCATCGCGGCGGCGACCAGGCGCCCGCCGGCCGCCGCCTTCTCCAGCGCGTCGCGCAGCAGGTCCTCGCGCGGCTGCTGACCGATCGAGCCCACGGGAGCGGCGAAGACCAGGACCGTGCGCGTCCTGCTCGCGGCGGTCCGCCAGCCCTCCGTGACCTGGAGCGGCTGGTGCGCCTGCCACCAGGCCACCGGGCTGCCACCGCCCGTACCGGGCTGGAGAACGGCGTGCAGCTGCCCCATGGCGACCAGCACCGACCAGCCGGGCAGCTGGGGCGGACGCTGGTTCACATCGGTGACGGGCAGGAAGCCCTGCTCGATCAGGAGCGGCAGGAAGTCGTCGCCGCCGCTGCCGCTCGTGCCCGGCCGGGCGATCGGGGCGGTCGGCTCCACGACAAGAGCCGGGTGCACCTCGCCGTCCAACAGGATGAGGCCACTGGTGACGCCGAGTACGGCCTGCTGGGGGGCGGCGCCCGGGATCCGCTGCTCCTCGCCCGTGATGGAGCGGACGGCGCCCTGGAGCTGGTCCTCCGCGACCTGCACGACCTGCGACGGGATGCAGGTGGCGTGGGCGAAGGCCAGTACGGCGGTTTCGTCGCCCACGAACAGCACGGTGCTGGTCCGCTCCTGCTCGGAGTCGCCCGGGGTGCGGCAGGAGGTGCAGTCGTAGCTGCCCGGGGCGTTCAGGCCGGCGAGCAGCCGGTCGGCTTCTTCGTCGCCGATCTCGGCGCGTACGTCCTCGCTGACGTCGAGCATGCGCGGCACGGGTGGCTCCTCGGACTTGATCGTGTGTGCCGGGCGGTTCCCGGCTCGACAGGGTCAACGGGTGATCTGCGGCGGTGGTCACGCGTGAACGGGCAACGATTCATGGCGCGTGTCGTGGTGCGTGGCGAAGCCGAAGCCCGTTGATGCGCCGTCAGCCGGCCTTGTCGGGTGGCGGAGCAGGCAGTTCGTACGTCCGGCCGGTGTGCTGCCGCTCCTCTCGACGGGTCGCGACCGACCGCACATCAATTACCGGCCCCCGCAGGCAAGTAGAGTCAAGGCGTACACGCATGCCCTCCGACCAGGGGGCATCGGCAGGACCCGGGGGACGCGGCGAAGCATGCGCATTTCATTTCTGCTCCACAACGGCTACGGCATCGGCGGGACGATCCGGACGACGTTCACTCTCGCCCGCACGCTCGCCGAGCGGCACGACGTCGAGATCGTCTCCGTCTTCCGCCACCGCGACGAACCGGCGATGGGCGCGCCCCCCGGGGTCACCATGAAGCACCTGGTCGATCTCCGGAAGAAGAGCCCCGGCTACGACGGCGACGCCCCGCTCGCCAAGCGGCCCGCCAAGGTCTTCCCGCGCGGCGACGGCCGGCACAAGCAGTACAGCCGCCTCACCGACGCCCGGATCGCGGCTCATCTGGCGTCCCTCGACGCCGACATCGTCGTCGGCACCCGCCCCGGCCTGAACGTGCACATCGCCCGGCAGACACGGCGCGGCGTCGTGCGCGTCGGGCAGGAACACCTGACGCTCGACAGCCACAGCTACCGGCTGCGCCGTGAGGTCGGCCACCGCTACACCCTGCTCGACGCGATCACCACCGTCACGGAGGCCGACGCCCGCTCCTACCGCGAGCGGCTGAAACTTCCCGGCGTGCGGATCGAGGCGGTGCCCAACAGCGTGCCCGCCCCGTCCGTCGCGCCCGCGGCGGGCACCGCGAAGTGGGTTGTCGCGGCCGGCCGCCTCACCCGGGTCAAGCGGTACGACCTGCTCGTCAAGGCCTTCTCCAAGGTGGTCGCCGCCCGCCCCGACTGGCGACTGCGGATCTACGGCAGCGGTGACGCCACCGGCAACGAGAAGCAGGCGCTGCGCACCCTCATCGAGGAGCGGGGGCTCCACAACCATGTCTTCCTCATGGGCCCCGCGAACCCGCTGGAACCGGAGTGGGTCAAGGGCTCCGTCGCCGCGGTGACCTCCAGCCTGGAGTCGTTCGGCATGACCATCGTCGAGGCGATGCGCTGCGGCCTGCCCGTCGTCTCCACCGACTGCCCGCACGGCCCCCGCGAGATCATCGAGGACGGCGTGGACGGCCGGCTGATTCCCGTCGGCGACGTGGACGCGATTGCCGACGCGCTGCTCGGACTGATCGACGACGACGCACTGCGGCTCCGTATGGGAAGCGCGGCGCTGACCGCCTCCGCCCGTTTCGATCCCGTGCCGATCGCCCGACGCCACGAGGCGCTGTTCACCGAGCTCGTCGCGCGCGGCGAGGGCAGTCGCTCGCGCAGCGCGCTGCGCGAGGCGCTGCACCGGGGACGGAGCTCGCTCTATGACGCGGCCTATTCCCTGCGTTATGTTGCCGCGGATCTGATCCGCAGAAGGAAGAAGAGCTCATGAGCACGCCCACCACGTCTACGCGCCGCACGACGCCACGCGCCGACTGCGTCGCCGACGCGGCCGGCGGCATCACCTTCGACGTGGCCGGCGCCGGCGCGCACGACGCGGCCCTCGTCCTGAAAAGGCGCGGTGGCAACGGACCCGCGGACGAGCTGCGACTGCCGCTGACGGCGTCCGGCGAGGGCTTCCCGAGGGCCGGCCTGCCCAGCACGGTCGAGCTCGCCGAAGGGCGCTGGGACGTGTACACGGAGAGCGGCGAGGCCTTGGAACCGGGCATACGGGACCTGCGGGCCCTCGTCGACCAGGAACCCCACTCCGGCCGGATCGCCGTGCGCGTCCCCTATCCGACCGCCGACGGCCGGCTCGCGGTGCGCTGCTGGGTCCGCACCCCGCACGCGGAGGCCGGTGCGATCGGCTTCGCCCCCGAGCAGGGCGCGATGTCCGTCGAGGGCGTGCTGTACGGCACGGAGCTGGGGGAGGGCGCGGTCGTTGAGGCGCGCCTGCGGTCCGGCGAGCGGGTGCACGAGGTTCCCGTGAGCGGCGAGGGCAGGACGTTCGCCTTCACCCTGCCGTACGGACCGATCGCCGAGGGCGCCACGGGCGAGGAGCGGCTCTGGGAGCTGTGGCTGCGTCCCGCGTCGGACGCCCCCCGGGTACGGATCTCCCGCATCCTGGACGACGTCTGGGACAAGAAGTCCATTTTCGTCTATCCGAAGCAGCGCACAGCCACCTACCAGGCCGTGGCCTGCTACTCCGGGGACAACGACCTCTGCGTCCGTGTCACGGCGGCGGCCTGACACACAGGGGTCCGGCCCTGACAGCGGGGATCCGCTCCTGATGCCGGGATCCGGCTGAGGACAGAAACTGTCCTCAAGTCCTGGCAGACTCCCCGCCATGTTGGAAACCTCGGCACGACTGCTGCGTCTGCTCTCTCTACTGCAGGCACACCGGGAATGGTCCGGTGCCGACCTGGCCGACCGGCTCGGCGTCACTCCGCGCACGGTCCGCAGGGACGTGGACCGGCTGCGCGAGCTCGGCTACCCGGTCAACGCCAGCCCCGGAACGGGCGGCGGCTATCAGCTCGGCGCGGGTGCCGAGCTGCCGCCCCTGCTGCTGGACGACGAGGAGGCCGTGGCCGTCGCCGTGGGTCTGCGCACCGCGGCGGGGCAGGGCATCGAAGGCATCGGGGAGACCTCCGTACGCGCCCTGGCCAAGCTGGAACAGGTGCTGCCGAACCGGCTGCGACGGAGGGTGAGCGCGCTCAACTCCTTCACCGTGCCGATGCTGCGCGGGCAGCAGCGTTCGACCGTCGACGCGAGCGTGCTCACCGGGCTCGCCAATGCCTGCCGGGACAGCGAGCGGCTGCGCTTCGAGTACCGTGACCACGGCGGCTCCGCGACCCGCCGCACCGTCGAGCCGCACCGGCTGGTGTGCACCGAGCGCCGCTGGTATCTCGTCGCGTGGGACGTGGACCGCGGGGACTGGCGTACCTTCCGGGCCGACCGGATCACCCCCAAGCCACCGCACGGCCCCCGTTTCACCCCGCGCACCCCGCCTGCGGAGGACCTCGCCGCCTACGTCTCCAAGGGCGTCTCCATCGGGGCGTACGCGGCCAGGGCGGTCATCCGCCTGCACACCTCCGCGGACCGGGCGGCCCGGACGATCGGCCCGTCCGACGGCGTCCTGGAAGCGATCGACGACACCACCTGCCTGCTGCGCACGGGGGCCGCGAGCCTGGACGTCATGGTGATCCACGTGCTGCTCCTGGGAGTCGAGTTCGAGGTGGTGGAGCCGCCGGAACTGACGGACCGCATCAGGGATCTGCGCGACCGCCTGACCCGCGCGCTGCCGTAGCGGCGGCGGGCTCTTGGCCCCACGGCAGCCAGGGTGATTGCAAAGTCTGAGGTTCTGGGGGCGGTGCTGGTCAGCTGAGTCCGAGGAGGGCCAGTGGCCGTTCGAAAGGGCGGAGAGACATCT
>NZ_JBVHTA010000055.1:0-52895 GCF_055566095.1 Streptomyces sp. NPDC027962 | reverse complement strand
CGCGACCGGTCACCCGTCGTTCGTGATGTCCAACTCGTTCGCGGACCAGACGCTGGCCCAGATCGAGCTGTTCACCAAGCCGCAGGACTACCCGACCGACGTGTACGTCCTGCCCAAGCACCTCGACGAGAAGGTCGCCCGGCTCCACCTGGACGCCCTGGGTGTCAAGCTGACCACCCTGCGCCCGGAGCAGGCCTCCTACATCGGCGTCGACGTCGACGGCCCGTACAAGCCCGACCACTACCGCTACTGACCGTTCCTGGACCGGGGAGAGCGGTGTCCGCTCGCGCGGCGGTGGGCGCAGCTCCCCTGTCCGGTCAGCCGTCAGCCGTCAGCCGTCGTGAGGGAGGTCTTCGTCCTCGCCGAGCCGTTGATCGAGGTCACTCGTCCACTGCTGCGCCCACGCCCTGAGCCCGGCGATCTGCTCCTCGGCCAGGCCGTAGGAGGCGAACTCCTCGTCGTCGTACCACTCGGCGCCGGCGAGGCGGTCGCGCAGGTCCTGGCGGCGGAACTCGTCGCGGCCGTGCCGTTCGCCCAGTCGCTCGAGCTCGGTGGCCGTGTGGTGGGCGGAGGCGGCGTGGACGTCGATCAGGTCGCGGACCGCGCCACGGTCGGCCAGGGCGCGGACCTTGGTGCCGATGACGTCCTCGAGGGCGAGGACCGGGCCGTACTCGGTGGTGAGCGGCGCGGCCCACAGGTTCTCCTTGAGGACGTCCACCTCGCAGTCTGCGCCGCTGTCCGGGTCGGCCGCCAGCAGGCGTGCGGACAGCGGGTCCACGCCGATGACCGTCACATGCCAGCCCCGTTCGGTCAGGGCGTGGCGGAGGTGCTCGGCGATGTCCGCCATGGGGGCGGGGCTTTCCGTGGCGACGTCGAGGTCCTGGCTGAGCCGGTCGACCAGCCCATGCGCCTGAACGGCGTATCCGCCGGTGATGACCAGCGGGTAGGGGGTGCCGATGGAGAGGACGTCGGACAGGAGGCGGCGATGCAGTTCGCTGAGGTTCACGCGGCGGCGGCCGCCTCGTGGGCGAGCTCGGGGAAGGCGTCTTCCCACACGTCGCGGATGTGCCTGCTGACCAGGGTGCGCAACGCCGGCCACTGGGCGACGAGGAGGTTCCGGTCCAGGAAGGTGACGAGGTCACGGCGCTGGCCCTCGGCCAGGACGGTCCGGTAGAGACTCATCCGCTGGCGCGGCCGGTCGAGATCGTACGCGCGCAGGCCGGACCAGGCGACGTGCAGCGGGAGCTCGACCTGCCCGTGCACCGGCCCGGTCAGCTCGTCCAGACGGCTGGGCAGACGGCCCGCGTACCGGGCACGCAGCACATCGGCGGCGGAGGGTTCGGGCGAGCGGGAGTGCTGCGGATCCATGCCCGACATTATTCATGCTGGGACGTACGGGGCGTGCCTGTCGGCCCCTTGGCGCATCCCGTTCCCGCTGACGGGCGCATCAACCAGGTCCGGCCCTGCGCGGGACCCGTACGAAGCCCTGTCCATGCTCCTCGGTGGCTCCGGTCCTGGCAGCCACCGCCAGCAGAGCATCAAGCGGCGAGGTCCGGACCTTGCTCCCTCCGAGTAGTACGGTCAGCCCTCCCGCGCGGGAGCCGTACGGCCCCGCCGCACGCCTACCCCGGCAGTGCCGCCCGGTCGAGTTTGCCGTGGGCGGTCACCGGGAGACGGTCCAGGTGGCGGACCTGCCGGGGGATCGTGTGGGCAGGCGGGCAGGCGGGCAGGCGGGCAGGCGGGCGGCGAGGGCCGTGCGGATTGTGGACGCCGGCACACCGCGTCGCGGTCGGCGACCACATACGCGCACAGCGACTGGCCGCCGTGCGGGCGGCGGTAGCGGCGAAGCGGGTGTCGATGCGGTCGGCCGGCTGCTCGGCGCCGGCCCTGGTCAGGCTCAGGACGTCCAGCAGGGCGCCCACGTCGCCGGCGAGCCGGTCGAGGGTCGGGCGGTGTGCCGTGTCGGTCGCCGGGGCAGGCGTTCAAAGAACCCTCCTCAAGGGGCGGCTGGGGCCGACGGTTCAACCGACGCCCTGGAGAACAGCAGATCCAGCAGATCCAGCAGGACTGTCGGAACGGGCGCGCGGCGGGCGACGGCCGGAGCGGGCCCCGGGTAGCCGGCGACGTCGCCCCGGGGGTGGTGCCGCGGCCGAAGCTTTCCGTCCGTATCCGGACGTGCGACAGCTGCGGAACGGCCCCACGACCGGGACGTGAACGCGGCGAAGAACCCTGGCCGCCGGGCCGGCTGTGACATTCTGTGGAGCTGGTGCAAGACCTCAACGGAGAACTCCGGGCGGGCAGTCGGCTGCGAAGCAGAAAATCCCACGGCGCGAGCCGTAGGAATCCCCCTCGTTCACGAGGGGGACGAAGTCGAGTCGGGATCCCTTCGGCCCCGCCGGTCCATCCGAGGTCGAACTGCGGACCGCGGCGTGCTGCAGCGCGAACTTCGCGTGATGCCCGTCCACCGATCTGATCAACCATTACGAGACAACAGCTTCTCGTGTCGAGGCGTCCCGCGCCCCAAGACATCAGCCTCGAGCCGACTGATACCGCGAGTCCGTACGCGCAGCCTGTCGAACGGTCCGCCGAGACACACGTCCCCGACCTCAGGCACGACGGTCACTTGATCAACCCTGCATCCCTGGCGCGCGGAGGTGGAGGAACGGTCCGGGAACTGAACCCTGACTGTTCGTCACCGTCCGGTTTCTGATAGTTGTTTCCGCGGGGTACGGGCGCATGGCCCGTAGCGGCGCCGACGGCGCCGCAGGGAGGGATGCACATGGGCACCACCAGGCACGACGAGGTCCTTGCCACAGAGCAGAAGGCGGTGGACCACGCTTACGACTGCTACACCGCACGGCTGGCCGAGATGAGCGGCACGTCGACCGCGACGGCGTCGGCGACCGGCAAGGACGGCATCGCCAACCGGAAGGACGGGGAGGCGCGAGCCGCCGCCTACGGCGGACTCGGTGACGAGGCGCTGGTCTTCGCACGCGTCGACGCGCCGGAGGATCCCGGTGGTGAGCCCCGGCCCTGGTACATCGGCCGGCGTGTGGTGCACGACTCGGACAAGGAACTGGTGGTCCTGCCGTGGACCAGCCCGCTGGCGAAGACGTGGACCGAGGCGACGCCGAAGGCGCCGGGAGAGGTAGTCCTGCGGCGGCAGCTGCGCTGCGTACAGCGGGTCGTCGAGAGCTACTTCGACGAGATCGCACGCGTGGCTGTCGCCCGCACCCCCTCCGTACCCGAGCCGCGAGCAGCCGCGGACGACGCTGCCGGAGACGAGGCACGGACGGCAGCCGAGCCGGAGGCTTCGCAGAGGCAGCAGAGCCCGGCCCCCACCCCCGGCGACGTGGTCCGCCGCCGGAGCCGCAAGCCGCTCCAGCCGGACGACTTCCTTCTGCGCGAGCTCCAGCGCTCGCGCGGGGGCCGCATGCGGGACATCGTCGAGACCATCCGCCACGACCAGATGGACCTGGTCACCGGGGCGCCGTCCGACATCCTGGTCGTGCAGGGCGGTCCGGGCACCGGTAAGTCCGCGGTGGGTCTGCACCGCGTGACCTGGCTCGTCAACAACGAGCACTTCAAAGCCCAGGACATCCTCGTCATCGGCCCCCACCAGCGCTTCCTCGACTATGTCGGCCAGGTGCTCCCCACCCTCGGCACCCGCGACGTCAACGCCGTCCAGCTGACCCGGCTGTGGGACAGTGAGATCCTCGGCACCGACACCCAGCGGACGCGGCTGGTCAAGTCGGACGAACGCATGGCGGCCGTCCTGCAGCGCAGGGTCGAGGACGCCTGCCGCCCCGAAGCCCTCGACGACCTCACCGTCGCCCCCTCCTTCGAGGGCGACGAGCCCGCCGTCGTCGTCACCGCCGGCAGCACCACGCTGCGTGTCCCGAGGCCCGAGGTCCTCGCGCTCGTGGACCAGGCCCGAGGCGGTGACGGCGCCTACCGTGAACGCCGCGAACGCTTCCGCAGCCTCTTCGTCGACCGCCTCCTTCAGGAGCTCGCCACCATCGCCCCACGCCGCGGGCAGGGCGGCACGATCCGCCGTGACCTGGAACGCAACCGCCGGGTCGAACGGCTCGTCGAACGCGTCTGGCCTTCGCCCGGCGCCAGGGAGGCCCTGCGCACCCTCTACGACTCGCCCGACATGCTCCGCGCCTGCGCCGACGGGATCCTCGACGAAGAGGAGCAGGCGGCCCTGCACCGGCCCCGGGCCGCCACCGCCGATGCCGATCCCTGGACACTCGACGACCACGTCTGCCTCGAAGAGCTCCGGTTCCTCATCGACGGGGAGACCACCAGGCGCTACGGGCACATCGTCGTCGACGAGGCACAGGACCTCACACCCATGCAGGCCCGCGCCCTGCGCCGCCGCACCGCTGCCGGTGGTTCCATGACGGTCCTCGGCGACCTCGCCCAGGCAACCGGCCCGCACACTCCCACCGGCTGGGACCGTCTCGGCACCCTCCTGTCGGACCACGGGGACTGGCGCGTGGCCGAGTTGAACACCAGCTACCGCGTACCGGCGGAGATCATGGACTTCGTCGCGCCCCTCGCCCGCGCGGTCGCCCCCGGCCTGCCCTACCCCCGGGCCGTGCGCGAGGCCGGCGAGGACGCCGTACGCACTCTGGCGACCGAGCCGTGGAAACTCCTCGAGGACACCGTCACCCAAGTGACGCGCCTGGTCGGCACCAGCGACGGGCGCACCCTGCGCTCCGTGGCCGTCATCGTCCCCGACGACTCCGGCTGGCTCGACGAGATCAGCAGCCGCCTCGACCAGGCCGCCGGACTCACCGGCCCACGCCGCGAGGCGGTCTCCGTCCTGGCCGCCGCCCAGGCCAAGGGCATGGAGTACGACCACGTCCTGGTCGTCGAACCCGCCACCATCGCCGACCGCGGACCGGCAGGCCTGCGGCAGCTGTACATCGCCCTCACCCGCAGCACGCAAAGCCTGACCGTGCTGCACACCTCGCCGCTCCCGGAAACCCTCACGAACACGGACGCCGCCCCCGAAGTCCCCGCCACCGAGACGGAATCCGGCCCCGACCCGGACGACGTCCCCGAGATCGGATCCGACATCAAGGTCCGGGTCACCGGCCCCGGCCCCGGCGGCCGCTACAAGGTCAGGGCACTCGCACCCGAAACCGACCGCCCCCTGGTCCTGACCGTCCGGCACGGCTCCGCACCGCCGCGCCCGGGCCAGGAACTGGACTGCTGGGTTTTCGCCAACGAGACGGGCCACAGCGTGCTCACCGCCGACCAGCGCGGCCGCAGCCCCATCTCGTCCAGGATGGCCGAACGCTACGTGTCGGCGCTCGGTGTCCTCGACGAACTGGCGACCGGCGATGGAGACATCCCCGGCGACGCACGGAGCCGCCTGTCCGAACTGCAGGGCATGGCCAACCGCATCCTCCGCCGCGACCAGGCCGACTGGGTCGACGTACGGCGCGTCCTCGGAGCCCCGGACCGCCACCGCCTGAGCGCACTGCGCGACCTCGCGGCCGCCACCAACCGCGCACTCAAGGACAACACCCTGGACGCCGGCCGCCTGCAGCATCAGCTCGCGGACTCCGGGTGGGGCCAGGCCCTCACCCACGCCCGGGAAGTCCTTCAAGACCGCCTCGCGGCCGAGGCCATCGACCCGGCCGACGAGAACACTCCCACCCCTGCTGTGCACCGGCCCGAAAAGAAGGAAGCCGAACCCGTGCCCACTGTTGAAGAAGCCTCCGCCGCACCGGCCGTGACGGCGAAGGAGGGCTTCCTGCACGCTTTGGAGGCCCTCGCGGCCGCCGACCGCACCTGCAAGAAGCACGAGGCGGTCCGCCACGCGCTGAAGTCGGAGCTGCTGTGGGCCGACCTCCAGCCCACCGACTCCGAGATCGTCGACGTCAGCTGCACCGTGGGCGACGGCCTGTTCGTCTACGAGGTCCTGGGCGCCGGCCGCTCCACGTACACGGACCTCCGCTCGGGCGCCACCCGCCTCCTCGAGATCAACCACACCCTGCCCTCGCCCGCCGCCCGCCTCTACCTGGTCCTGTGCGAACCGCCCGCCGAGGACTGGTCGGCCGACACCGTCCGCGACATCTTCGGCGTCCACGTCCTGTGGCGCTCTCCAGACAGCTGGGGTGGCGACGAAACGGAGATCGCCCTCGGCCGCCGCCAGGCATGACCTCCCAGCTGCGAGGACGCGGAGAGCGCGGGCTCGGTGTGCCGGCAGCCTCTCGGCGGTTGCAGTCAGACTTTGACGACGGTGACGCGTCCGGCGCACAGCGTGGCGAGGTCCTCGTGATCGGAAGTGAGGACGGTGACGGGGCCGGGTGCGGCCAGCGCGGTGGCGCTGAGCATGGCGTCGATGGCGTACTTGTGGCCGTGGAGACCGGCGTCGGCGAGGAGCGTGGCTGCATGCCGTGCGATCGACTCGGTGACCGGTTCCACAACAAGGCGGGAGAGCGTCCACTCCAGAGCCGGGCGGTTGATCCGAGGATGGACCACTTCCACGAGCGTGGCCGCCGACGTGATGACCCGCAGGTCATCGGCGCGGGCCAAGGCGAGCCAGCCGGTCACTGTGCGGTCGCGCAGGACAGCCTTGGCCAGTCCTTCGCTGTCGAGGACCAGGGTGCCGCCAGGGGTGGCGGGGGAGCGGGTCACGCGGCGTTCGCTCCGCCCTGCCTCTGCTCACTGCGAGCCTGCTGGAGCTGGTCGCGGAGCGCCTGGATCTCCTCGTCCGTGACCGGGCCGTGCTCGGCTTCGGCGACCTGGATGAGTTCGTTCAGGTTGTCCCGCTCGATCTGGCGGGCGACGGCTGAGGCCACGTAGGCGGACAGGCCGGAAGGACCGCCGCGGGCCTTGGCGGCTTCGGCGATGTCGCGCGGCATGGTGATCGAGTACTTGCCGGTAGGCTCGCTCATGCTACTGATCCTACCTCTTATCCTCTCCCCTGTGAGGGTGGTGCTCGAATGTCGCGGTACGGGCGGCGGTCCGGCCGGCCGGGGACGGGTGCCGGGCAGTTCGTACTGCAGGGCAGTGCTGGGGCTCGGCGAGGGGCGTTGCCCCGGCACTGCCGCCTGTGCGGCCGACCGTGAGTCGGACGCCGACCTCCGCGGCCGGCAGGGCGAATCCAGGGTTGGTGTACGGATAGCCACGGAAGAACTGCCGAGCGAACTGGGTGAGTTGGGCGACAGAGGTGCGGAAGGCGCCGGGCACCGAAGTGCGGGCCCGTCGTCGCGCCCCGCCACGCCTGCCCCGGGACGGCCGGGCGGCCCCGCCCCGCCCTCGAGACCCCGCCTCGGCACGCTCGAGAACGGGCCCCGCACGGTGGCCCCGGACAGAGCCCGATGCCTAACCTGACCGGGGTTCGCACCGCGCCCCGCTCCTCCTGAGACGCACGCTTATGGAGTTGAGCGCTTCGGCTATGGCTCGTCTCACCGCACTGGAGTTGACTCATCACATGACGAACACACAGAACACGCAGACGACCGGAACCAAGACGACGCTGGTGATCGGCGGCACCGGCAAGACCGGCCGCAGGGTCGCCGAGCGGCTCACCGCACAGGGCCTTCCGGTGCGCATCGGATCACGCTCCGGCGAGCCGCGGTTCGTGTGGGAGGACTCCTCCACATGGGACGCCGCGCTCGATGGCGTCGGCGCCGTCTACGTCACCTACTACCCCGACCTCGCCTTCCCCGGCGCCGACGAGCACATCGCCGCCTTCTCCAAGCTCGCCGTCGCCAAGGGCGCCACCCGCCTCGTGCTGCTCTCCGGCCGCGGCGAGGAAGGCGCCGTGATCGGCGAGAACAAGCTCAAGGAGTCCGGCGCCGACTGGACGATCGTGCGCTCCAGCTTCTTCAACCAGAACTTCGACGAGAGCTTCTTCCTCGAGCCCGTCCTGGCCGGCGAGATCGCCCTGCCGACCGGCGACGCGGTGGAGGCCTTCGTCGACGCCGACGACATCGCCGACGTCGTCGTCGCCGCCCTCACCGACCCCAAGCACATCGGCAAGACCTACGAGCTCTCCGGCCCGCGCCTGCTGAGCTTCCGCGACATCGCCGACGAGCTGACCAAGGCCACCGGCCGCCAGATCCAGTACATCCCGATCACCAAGGACGAATACCGGGCCGCCCTGGTCGAGCACGGCCTGCCGGCCGACTTCGCCGAGCTGTTCGAGAACGTCCTCGACGGGCGCAACGCCCACCTGGTCCACGGCGTCGAAGAAGCCCTCGGCCGCAAGCCGAAGGACTTCGCCGACTACGCCCGGGAAGCCGCCGCCCGCGGCGTCTGGAACGTCTGAGCCCACCCCCTGAGCGCCGGTGCCGCGGACGCGGACTGGACGGACGCACCCGCGTCCGCGGCACCGGACCAGCCCGCACCACCCACCGACCAGGAGGCGGCCATGAGCAACCCCATGTCGAGCGAACGCCTCGACACCCTGCCCGGCCACTTCCACGGCTTCGCCCTGATGCACATCGCCATGCGCCGCGACGCCCGCAGGCTGGGCGCCGCGGCCCCCCGCCTCACCGCCCGCGGCCTCGACCCCGCCGCCCAGTGGTGGCGCCGGCTGCGCGACGTCATCGACTGGCACCACCGCAGCGAGGACGACTTCCTGTGGCCCGAACTGCTGCGCCGACACCCAAAGTTCCGGCCGCAGGCCGACGAGATCGCCGGCGACCACACCGAACTGGACCGGGCGATGGACCAGGTCACCACCGCCCTGTCCACCCCGGCCGGCCTGACCGCACTGCCCGGCGCCGCAGCCCACTTCGGCGAGGTCCTGCACCACCACCTCGCGGACGAGGAGAAGATCGTCTTCCCCGTCTTCGCCCAACTCGCCGCCCGCGACTACCTCGCCCTGGAACAACGCCTGGTGCGCACCGCACCAGGCGGCGTCCTGACCTACCTGCCACCGTGGATGTTCGACGGCGCCGACCGGCACTCCGTGCAGCTCGTCGCCGCCACCATGCCGCCGCCCGTACGGCTGCTCGGCCGCACCGTCCTGCGCCGCCGCTACGAACGCGGCCTCGCCGCCGTCCTCGACCCCCGCTGACGACCACCCACCCCCGCGCCCACACACGTCCCACGCGCACCCGCCGGAAGGAAGCCCGGATGTCCACGGCCCAGCCCGCGCTCTACGCCGCCACCATCGCCATGGGCCTGAGCGCCGGCCTCTACTTCTCCTTCGACGTCTCCGTCCTGCCCGGACTCGACCGCGGCGACGACCACACCTACGTCGCCGCCATGCAGAACATCAACGAGGCCATCGAGAACGGCCTGTTCGGACTCGTCTTCTTCGGCGCCTTCCTCGCCACCGGCGTCGCCGGCAGCCGCCTGACCCGCATCGGGCAGCGCACCGCCGCCCGCTGGACCTGGGCCGCGCTCGCCCTCTACACCGCCGCCGTGATCCTCACCCTGCGGATCAACGTCCCCCTCAACAAGCGCCTCGCCGCAGCCGGCCTGCCCCAGGCCGCCGGCGAACTCGCCGACCTGCGCCGGACGTTCAGGAAAACCTGGGTCCCCTCCAACGCGGCCCGCACCCTGGCCTGCACCGCCGCCCTGCTCTGCCTCGGCCGGGCACTGTCGACACTGCGCCACTGAAGGCGCCCCGCGCCCCCGAAACTGCGCCCGTCCTGCCGGACGTCCCCCGCACGGCAGGGCGGGCGCACCCGTCCCCCAGCCTCCAGCGAAGAGGTACCGACCCGTGGATGCACTCACCGGCCTGCTCGAAGGCCCCAAGGCACGCGGCGCGTTCCTGATCAAGTCGGTCTTCAGCCCGCCGTGGGCACTGCGCGTCGAAGACCGCGCCCCCATCTCCCTGGTCACCATGGTCCGCGGCGACGCCTGGGTCCTGCCCGACCGCTCCACCCCCGCACTGCTGCGGCCCGGCGACGTCGCCGTCCTGCGCGGCCCCGACCCGTACACCATCGCCGACGCACAGGACACCGGAGTGCAGATCGTCGTCGGCCCCGAACAGCGCTGCAACACCACCGAAGGCGAGGACGTCACCGACACCATGGCGCTCGGCGTGCGCACCTGGGGCGACGAACTGGGCCAGGGCTCCTCCGTGATGCTCAGCGGCACCTACCAGGCACCCAGCGAAATCGGCCGCCGCCTGCTCAACGCCCTGCCCGCCCTCCTCGTACGCCCCGCCGGCGCCGAGGACAACGCACTCGTCTCCCTGCTCGCCGAGGAGATAGGCCGCGACGAACCGGGCCAGGAACTCGTCCTCGACCGCCTGCTGGACCTGCTGTTCGTCAGCGTGCTGCGCACCTGGCTCGCCGAACCCGGCGCCGGCGCCCCCGCCTGGTACCGGGCCCAGTCCGACGCCACCGTCGGCCCCGCCCTGCGCCTGCTCCACGACAACCCGGGCCAGGCCTGGACGGTGGAACTGCTCGCCCGCAAGGTCGGCGTCTCCCGCGCGGGCCTGGCCCGCCGCTTCACCGCCGTGGTGGGGGAGCCGCCCATGTCCTACCTGGCCACCTGGCGGCTCACCCTCGCCGCCGACCTGCTGCGCGAACCGGACGCCACGGTCGCCACCGTCGCCCGCCGCGTCGGCTACAGCAGCGCGTTCGCCCTGAGCGCCGCGTTCAAACGCGTACGGGGCATGAGCCCCCAGGAATACCGCACCACCCGCGCAACCGAACAGGAACTCCCCGCGGGCACCCCGGCCCAGACCATCGTCCTCACCACATCAACCTGACCCGGCACGCCGCCGACGGTGCCGCGCCCCCACGGGCGCTGGAGCACGTCGCTCCGGCCAGTCAGCGGCAGAAGCGCCGCCACCCCTCCCACCACGGCACGGCCCGGCCCCCGGCGTCCAAGCCGGGGCCGCTGCGGTAGGTGCCCGAGCCGTCTCCTCAGCGCTCCCGTGCGTACGTCACGATCCACGACACGGCGAGAGCAACCCCGAGTACCCCCACGCCGAAGATGCCAAGGGCCGTCCAGATCCCCTTTCCGTCCACCGCAGCGCGCACCCCGCCGGTGAGCCCGCCGACGGCCATGCAGATGCCGAGTACGAACGCCCGTGAGGTCCGGGGTCTCAGCCAGTGCCACACACTCGGGCGGCGCCGACCGGGCGGTGGCGGGCTCGCGGAGTGCCTCATCGGTACCTCACCCTCCCCGGTGCCGCTGGGGCCTCCACATAGGTATCGCCCGACTCCTTCTTCGACGGGGTGTAGTAGAAGTCGATTCCCGTCGCCACCACGGCGACCGGCGCGCCGAATATCTTCCCCCCGAACTTGCCGATCGTGTTGATGAACGTGGGGCGGTGGTGTTTCCCGTTTACGTCGCTCAGGAGTGAACCCTTCTCGAGGTGCTTGCTGGCCTCGCCGGCGGCGAAGGAGGGCGTGCCGCCGATGAAGCCCAAAGGACTTCACCCGGGCGTGCGTCTGCACCCGCGACTACCGCGACCTCGACGACTTGCGGCGCATCCTCACCGTGCTGCGGGAACAGGCATGCTCGGGAGGTCGGCGGCTTCCCGGGCGCAGAGCTGTCGTCGACAGGCACGGGCCTCGGTCTGGGCTCTGGCAGCCGTTACTCCACTTCCTCGAAGTTGTAGCTGTAGCCCTTGCTGCCGATCTTGATCTGCACGGTCCGGTAGCCCGGCTCGCCGTTCTTGGCGTGCTCGCTCCAGTACTGGCACGTGAAGCCGGTGTCGGCCCCGTAGTCGAATGCCTTCGCGGCGGGGAGTTTGTCGCAGGCGACCTTGCTCGCGTCGGTACGCCCGGACTCGGCGCCGTACCTCTCGTAGATCATCTGGTAGACGAGCTTGTCGACCAGGAGAGCCTTCTTGGGCTCCTTGGTGTACGAAATGATGCTGCTGCCCTCGGTGTAGCTGTCGCTGATCTTGACGTCGTAGGGGATCTCGGCCCCCGCGTACGTCACCACGCACTGGCTGACGGCGCCGGCTTTCTGGGTCACGCCGGCGGGGCATGTGGCGCTGGTCTCACCGACGACCTTGGCGGCGCTGAGCACGTTCTCGCGCAGCGCGTGCTCCACCTTCTTCACGAAGGGAGTGCTGAGATCGGGGGCCGGGGTGACCCGGAGCTTGTCGCCGCCACGCATGTACACGTCCGGCTGAGGGCCGGTGATGGCGACCGGAAGGGCCTTCGCCGCGTCGTCCGTGCTGCCGCCCTGGGCGGTTTCCGAAGCGCCGCAGCCCGCGCTGAGCAGGGTCGCCGCGGCCACGCCGGTCAGAATTCTGGGGAATCGCATAAGAGGAGCGTAAGCTCCCCCGCCCGGCGGGCCGTGCCCGGGGCTCAGCACCGTTCCCCGCCCGCCGCCGCCCCTCGCGAGCGCCCCGATGTTGCGGACAACACGGCGCATCTGGCGATCAAAGCCGCCGCCCTGACCTGGTGGGGTAATGGCGATGGCGTCAGCGGTTGACGTGAGCCGTCAGTTCGCGGTTCGTAGCGCGGGCGGCGTCAAGGTCCTCGTCCCGTTCGGTGCGTTCGCCGCGCAGATCGAGGATCTGCTGGAACCACCCTCATGCCGCTGACGGCGCCTGGATTCACAACGCGCATCCCATTTGCGGAGCGAGTTCCTCGATCATGGCACCCAGATGCTCGCGCGCGAGGCCACAGAAGGCATGTTGGGACATGGCCGCCCGGGCCCGTTTGGTCTTCACACACCAGACAACTCGCGCGGCCTTCCGCATGTCCCAGACGGTCAAGATCAATCGCGGGGCAGCCCGCAAGCCTCCGTCGGCCCTGGTAGGCGGCTGACGGAGCGTCGGCTGCGGTGCGGTGTGCTCAGTCTGTGAGGAAGGCACCTTCGCGGCAAGCGCGGCAGATGAAGACGTAGCCCAGCTGGCCGCCGAGGGTCATCGCGGTCTGCGCGGAGATCCCTTCCTCTAGATGTGCCGCGAATTCCATCGGGCCGGTGCAGGAGGGGCATGCGGGCAGTCGGTCGTCCTCAAGGTAGGAGGCGCTGCCTCCGAGCGACCCGAGCACTTCGCGTTGCTTCCCGAATCGTTCTCCGGGTTCCCGCTTCCATCCCGAACGGGCAAGGTCGTATGCGTCAGGCGTGAGCCGGTCGTCGTTCTCTTCGGGGTCGAGCGTCACGACGTGGTTGCGGATGGCCGAGGTGGCGGGCAGTAGCGTCACGCCCGTCTCGGGCACGGCTACCGGATGCAGTCCCTCCCGGGGAAACAGGTAGACCCGGTTCGCGCCGGAAGTCGCGTCCCAGAATTCGCATGCGCCGGGGTCGTTCTGGCACACGAATACCGACAGGACGCCGTCCTCGAAGGGGAGATGGGCGAAGAACTGCAGCGGCCCTCCGCAGCAGGAGCCGCACATGGGCCAGGTGAATCCTGCAGGAGCCAGCGGCACGCCCCCGGTACGCGGGACGTCGGAGTCGGCCGGTGCGGTGCCGTCGTAGATCATCAGAGTTGTCTGCATGGCCAGAGGCTACGGGCGGCCTACTGGCCTGAAGGGATGCGGGGGCTGATCGTGCGGAAGGGACGGCCACACCCCGGCGCCCAGTTGCGGATCACCGACGCCGACGGTCTGCGGCTTACCTGCTTCGCCACCAACACGGCAGACGCTCCGATCGCCGCACTCGAAAGGCCCTCGGTCATTGGCTCGCCGCAGTTGCTCGAGAATGAGCTCGACGAGGACATCCTCGACGAGTCACGCACCTACTTCGAGGAGCTGGAGATCAGCGACGAACTGCTGGCCGGCATCGAGGGTCTGTGCTTCGACGCCGGCCTGGACATCTACTATCACTGCGCGCCGGCCTGGGGCGGCGAGGACGACCTCTTCGACGTCCACTCACTGGACGACCTCGCACTGCTCCCCAACCTCAGATGGGTCACTGCGGTGGACGACGGCACCCTGGCCCGCAAGCAGGACAGGCGGGGGCTCCTTGCCGCCCGCGGTATCACAGCGAGCTGAGGAGCAGCCCATGGAGCCGACGGAAGAGCAAAGTGGAACCATGCGGTGTATTCACTGCGGACAGGACATCATGTGCGGCCAGCCGGCCCTGGGCGGCCCGTGTACCGGGCAGGTGCACGTCCACAGCAACGATCCCGCCTGTTTCCCGCGGCAGGGACCAGACAGCCCGCGTGCTCAGCCGGGGCACAAGTGCTCTTGCAAGGTCGTGCACCTCAGCCCGAGCGTCGCCCCTGTCCGGCCCCCTGTCCCGCGCGTGATAGAGGACCCCAGTCCGGCACGCACTCGCAACGGTGCGACGAGGACCGACAACGAGAAACTGGCCGAGGTCGGCAAAGCGTTTCTCGGCACGATCACGCCCACCACGGAGCCGAACGTCATCGAGCTGGCAGACGGTGCAGGAGTCTGCGTCGTCCACCCCGCCCGCGGAGGCGGCAAGGTGTACGTCGCCCCTGACGAGACAGTCCTGTTCGTCCCCTCCTTCATGCACTTCGACACCGGGCTCAGCGCGTTCCTCAACGGCGCACGAACACCCGTGGTGCCGTAACCGCGCGACTGTCGTGGCCGACCGCGAGTTGTTGAGGTCGTGGGTGCGGCCCGGCAGCGCGGGCGAGATCCACAGCACATCTCCGGCGGGTCGGTGACGACTTGGACGTTCACTCCGTGCCGGCGGTGCTTGGCGGAGTAAACCAGCCGCTCGGCGGCCCGCACGACGCGGTCGCCGACGCGCGGCTCCTCGTTGCGAAGCTCGAACAGATGGCCGCGACACCACCCACTTCACCCTGGTGATCCTCCCCGACCAGAAACGGGGGCCAGAGCCGCACGCGCGGTCACTCTCACAAACGACCAGTTGCGAGAGTTCTGCGAGAGGCCCGGAGTCGATCACGTTTCCGCAGGTCGCGATTCGCGGAAGTCCTCTCAAAACCGGGGCGTTGTGCGAGACAGTTCTGACAGGCTGCCGGGGTGGATCTGACGCCTGCTCAAGCCGCAATCGCGGTAGAATGAAACGACTGTCCGAACTGTGAAGCCCCGGCGGGCAGTCCCTGCCGCACCCGTGGGCGCGAGCTCAAGCGCCTGGCCCGCAACGCCGCCGAGCTGATGACCCTCTCCGGCCAGCTCCAGGGCGCCGGCATGCAGCTCGAACTCCTCACCGGCCCGCTCACCGGGATCTACGACCCCAACGGCATGGGCGCCATGTTCTTCGCCGTCGTCGCAGCCGCGGCACAGATCGAGCGCAACTACATCCGGGAGAAGACCCTGGAGGGCCAGGTCACCGCCGCCGTCGAAGGGCAACCACGGCGGACGCCCGAACACTGTTCGGTGTGGCCATGTGAGCACGATAGCTCCAACGCACCCTGAATGACACCGAAATGACGCCCCGTATGACGCCGGTATGACGTCTGCACCGACGCCGCGCAACTGACAGCGGGCGCGCCCATTGGGTACCCCGCATGTCTGGTCCCGACGTGCGCGTCGTCATACACGCCGACGCCGCCGACTGCCGACCGGCTGTCACTGCACCCCACCGACTCCCGCCCGTGCCGGTGAACCCCGTCACCCGGCGCGGACGGGTCCAGCCCCCCGGGGCACCGTCCACACAGGAGGAAAGATGACCATCGCGTTAGACCGTCCCGTGGGCACCACCGACGCGGCCACGCTCGTCCCGGCCGGGACGATGCAGCGACTGACCGCCCGCATCGTCAAGGACCATGCCGACATCGACCACGCCACCGCGCGGCGCATCGTCAGCCAGGCCGCTGCGTTCCTCGCCGCGAGCGGCCAGTGCCCCGGCAGCGAACTCGCACCGAGCGAGCTCGTCGACATCGGCTGGCGCACGTTCATCCTGCACACCGTCGACTACGCCTCTTCTGCGAGCAGGTCGCCGGCCGGTTCATCCACCATGTCCCCACCGACGATGGCGACCAGGCCCCCGGCGATGGCGCGGCAGCGCGCGTGCGCACCCTGACCGCCATCACCGAGGCGGGTTACGCGATCGACCACGATCTATGGCCCGAAGCCGCCAAGATGGGGACGTGCTCCCAGTGCCACGCCGGGTGCACCGACAGCCCGAACGGCGGCAAGAAGTAGCGCAATCAGCGG
Source organism: Streptomyces sp. NPDC027962 (assembly GCF_055566095.1). Classification (NCBI taxonomy): domain Bacteria; kingdom Bacillati; phylum Actinomycetota; class Actinomycetes; order Kitasatosporales; family Streptomycetaceae; genus Streptomyces; species Streptomyces sp. NPDC027962. Next base: position 36,906 of record NZ_JBVHTA010000055.1, on the reverse strand, counting down.
TCTGTCGGCCGCCCGGTACGCCCCGGGCGGCCGGCCCCGCGAACGGAGCAGCAGGTGACGAACACCGCGTGGGACATGTACTCGAAGCAGAAGCCTGATCGGCGACCGACGAACGCCGCCGGTGAGACCACCTGGTTCAACTGGACCCAGTACCCCGACCACGGGCCCGGCGCCGAGATCCTCGGCATCGGCCCGGGTGCGAGCGTCTTGGACCTTGGCTGCGGCAAGGGCGGCAACCTCGCCCACGTTGCCGCGCTCGGTGGACAGGCGGTCGGTGTCGACGTGTCCCTCGCCCAGCTGAAGACCGCCGAGGTGCGATGGGCCGATGCCGACCTGGTGCTGCACCGCACGGACGCCGTCCGGTTCCTCGAGGAGACCGGCGAGCACTTCGACGCCGTCTACTCGGTGTTCGGCGCGGTCTGGTTCACCGCCCCCGAGGATCTACTGCCGGCCGTCCGGAAGCGGCTCAAGCCCGGCGGCGTGTTCGCCTTCTCGCAGCGTCCGGCCGTCGAAGGTTGCTACGGCTGTCAGGCCTCGTACATCAATCGCTCTGAGGACGAGGACCCGCTCGTCGTGAAGCGCTGGGACTACGAGCCCGAACGCTGGGCGGAGGTCCTCTGCGAGCACGGATTCCCATCGCCCGTGGCGAGCGTCCTGCCCGCGCCACCTGGCCCGCGTAAGGTCGGCACGCTCATCGTCCGCGCCCGGGCCTGAACGGATTCCCTGTGGAGTGCCATGGAAGGGTGCATCCCTTCGGGATGGTCGAGTTTCTCCGCAAGCTCCTCAGTGATGCTGCATTCCGGGAAGACGCGGTGAGCGTGGTCATGCCGGAAGAGGCGTCCTTCATCAATGGGGGGAAGGTGCGGGCCACCCTGTCGAGATGACCCCATAGTGGGGCATGGCTCGTTACCGGGGGCTCAATCACTTGAACCGTGCCAGGACAACGTGGGTCACCGATCCGGGTAAAGACTTGCATCTATGCAAGTTGCATGGATGCAAGTCTTTGGAGATCGCCCCGTCCCTCGGCGGCGCCCCCGAACACGAAACGCGGGCGCCGGCCCGCCGGAAGATCCGGTGGACCGGCGCCCGCGCGCGGGGGAGCCGACCCGTCACCCCACCCCGCCCGACACCTCCTCGACCGCCCGCACGACCTCCTCGGGGGCCTCCAGCGGCAGCATGTGCCCCGCGCCCTCGAGTTGCTCGAACCGGGCACCGGGCAGCGTGTCGGCGACCGTCCGGCCCAGCGCCGGGGCGATGACCTTGTCGGCGCCGCCGGCCAGCACCACCGCCGGGGCGGAGATGCGGGCCAGGTCCGTGCGCAGGTCCATGCCGCGCGTGGAGGCGAACGCATCGGAGCGCATCTGCGGCGAAGTGGCCGCGAACATCTGCCGGTTGACCTCCCCGGCACGGGCGTCGGCCCGTTTGCCGAGCATGTTCTGCCCCAGCAGCAGGCGGCCCAGCGCCGGCCGGCGCACCGCCCATGAGAAGACGGGGCTGCCCATCATCTTCACTTCGCTGTCGGGCGTGTCCTGGTCGTGGGCGGCGGTGCCCAGCAGCACCAGGCCGCCCACCCGCGCCCCGGGCGAGGCCGCGTACGCCATCGCCGCGAACCCGCCGCCCGAGTGCCCGACCACGATCGCGCCGGACGCCTCCACGTGCTCGACGACCGCGCCGAGGTCCGCGCCCAGCCGGGGGACCGAGAACGGCTCCCGGCCGAGCGTGGAGGCGCCGTGGCCGCGCAGGTCGTACAGCACGACCCGGTGCCCCTGGCGGATCAGCCGGTCCGCGACCGTGCCCCACACCCGGCGGGCCGCGGCCCAGCCGTGCACAAGGACGACCGTGCGACCGGAGGCCGCACCGAGCGGAGCGAGGACGGTCACGGCCAGCCGCGCGCCGTCGTCCGTGACCAGCGTGCTCTCCGTGGCGGCCGGCGCCACCGTCGTCATCGCACCCGCTCCTTCGCCAGCACCTCGCCCAGCGCCACGAACGCGGCGCTGGTGGCCTTGGAGTGCTCGGCGCCGATGTCGGCGACCTTCGCGAGCACCTTCAGCCAGCCGTGCGGACGGCCGCGGAAGTGCATGCCGATCTTGGTGCGCCGGCCGCCGTCCAGCGGCTCGAGCAGAAAGTCGCTCGGGCCGCGGAAGACGCCCTCGACGTACTCGACCGACAGCCGCCGGCCCGTCTCGACGGCCGTGGTCCGGGAGGTGAACCGCAGCTTCGGACCGCCCTTGTCGACGCCCTTGGTGTGGACCGTCACCCGCACCTCGCCGCCCACCTCGTCCGGTGAACCGGACCCGGCGGCGAAGGTGTTGGCCGGCACCCACCAGCGGGCCCCGCCGCGGAACTCGGCGATCAGCGCGTCCCAGACGACGTCCGGCGGAGCGTCGATGACCGCCTCGTCGATCAGGTCGTAACCTGTCATGCCAACTCTCCTGTCGGTGTGCGGGTCAGGGTGCGGGCCAGGGGTGCGGGCCGGGGCGGGCCGGGCCGGCGGCCGGCTCGTGTCAGCGATGCCGCCCCGTGCCGCCCCGGCCCCGCGGCCGGACCCGTCAGCCGAAGAAGCCCTGACCGGGGGTGAGGATGTTCGCCGGGTCGTAGCGCCGCTTGGCCCGGCAGAAGTCTCCCCAGCGGGGGCCGAAGTGCGCCTTCCAGTCGGCCGTGGTCATCCGGGGGATCGCGCCGACCAGGTACCGCTTGGCGCCCAGCGCCACCGCCTTGTCGTACAGGCGGCGGTTCTGCTCGAGCATCTCCTTGATGCCCGTCTCGCCCGGGTTGGGGAACCGCAGCAGGTCGAAGAGGTAGCCGACGGACTCGTTCGGCTGCACGGCCAGCGGCCGGGTGACCTTGCGGGTGTAGTACGGGTAGAACAGCAGGAACCCGCCGCCGAGGTCGTTCGCGGTCAGCTCCTTCTCCACCAGCTCCATGAACGCCTTGGTCTTGGAGGCCGGCAGGAACAGGCTCAGCCACGGCTTGGGCTGGAACCAGTGGCCGGTCTCCTTGAGGTAGACCTCGTAGCCGTCGAGCCGGAACATGTAGTCCCGGTAGGGGACGTCCTCGATGACGGCCTCGGCCCGGATGTCGCGCAGCCCGGCCAGCAGCTTCGCCCGGTCGGGGACGGCCGTGCCCGAGTAGTTGGCGGCGACCTCCATCTTGTAGCGCCAGCCCGAGTCGTCGCTCTTGCGCAGCATCTCGCCGGCCTGGACGTCGAAGCGGTTCTCCGTCATGACCTTCTCGCCGTCGGCGAGGTAGGTGGCCAGGTCGTTGTAGAAGAGGCTGAAGACCACCGACCGCTGGGGCGCGGCCGTCAGCTTCACCTTGGCGCGCAGGATGATCGCGGTCTGGCCGCCGCCGGAGAGCACCGAGTTGAACAGGTCGGGGCGGGAGGAGGCCGAGACGGTGAAGAGGTCGCCGTTGCCGGTGACGACGTCCAGCGAGTGGACGGTGTCCGCCAGCAGGCCGAACTTCTGCACCGTGCCGCCGATGCCGCCGATGGAGACAGTGCCGCCGATCGACAGGTGCAGGTAGTCGGGCAGTGCCGGCGGGGTCTTGCCGACCTTCAGCGCGGCGTCGGTCAGCTGCCCCCAGGTGACACCTGCTTCGACGACGGCGTTGGTCGAGTTGATGCTGATGATCTTCGACATGGCGCGGGCGTCGATGGAGATGCCGCCGCGCGGCACGGCCGCCTGGCCGTAGACGGAGTGCGACTCCATGTCGTCGCCGGTGCCGCCCTGCCCGTTGACGGCGATCTTCAGCTTGTTCGCCCGGGCGTAGTTGACCATTTTGACGATGTCCCGGTCGGAGCCGGGACGCAGAACCGCCCACGGCGCCGACGGCTTCAGCCGCCCGAAGTCCTTGCGGAAGCCCTCCAGATCGGTCGCCGACGTCGTCAGCGTGCCGTCCAGGTCCGGGACCTGCTTCACCTCGACCCTGCCGTCGGCGACCTCCGCGGCCGTCGCCCACGACTGGTTGGCGACACTCCATCCCGCGACCGTGGCCGCGATGCCGCCCAGTACCTTGCGCCGCGAGAGCGTGCTGCTGTTCATCGGCGTCTGCCTCCCGTTGTGGTTACACGTGGTCCAGTGCCGGTCTGCCGGCATTGACTGTGGTGGCGAGCTGGTACTCGCCCAGGTCGAAACGGCGCGTCGTGCGGCGGAACCGCCACGTGTAGGTGGGCCAGATCGACGGGTTGCGGCCGTGCTCGTCCAGATACCAGCTCTTGCAGTTGCCCGCGTTCCACACGGTGCCCTCGAGCCGGCCCTGGAGATGTTCGTTGTACGCCTGCTGGGCCTCGGCGCGGACCTCGACGCTGGCCAGGCCCCGCTTGTCCATCTGCCCCAGGGCGTCAAGGACGTAGCCGATCTGCGCCTCGATCATCACCACCTGCGAGGAGTGCCCCAGCGTGGTGTTGGGGCCCAGCAGCAGGAACAGGTTGGGGAAACCGGCGACGGTGGTGCCGCGGTGCGCGGCCATGCCGCCCTCGCGCCACACGTCGCGCAGCAGCCTGCCGCCGCGGCCGGCGATCCGGCCGGCGACGGGCCGGTCGGTGGCCTTGAAGCCGGTGCCGAGGATGATCGTGTCGATCTCGCGCTCGGTGCCGTCCGCCGACACGATCGACTTGGCCCGCACATGGTCGATGCCGTCGGTGACCAGGTCGACGTTGGGCTGCTGGATCGCCGGGTACCAGGTGTTGGAGAACAGCAGCCGCTTGCACGCCATCACGTAGTCGGGCGTCAGCTTCGCCCGCAGCTGCTCGTCGGCGACGGACTTGGCCAGGTGGTCGCTGGCCATCTTCTGCATCTTCCCGGCGACCTTCGGGCGCTTCATCACGAACGCCAGGACCTCACGGCCCCACATGTTGAAGTTGCGGCGGAACCGCTGGTAGCCGGGCACGTTGTGCAGCAGCTTCGACTGCAGCGCGCTGGTCGGCTTGTCGTTCTTCGGCCCGATCCACGCCGGCGTGCGCTGGTACAGGTCCAGACGCCCCACCTCGGGCTGGATCTTGGGAACGAACTGGATCGCGGAGGCGCCCGTGCCGATGACGGCGACGTTGCGGCCGGTCAGGTCGTGTCCGTGGTTCCAGCGCGAGGAGTGGAACACCGTGCCCTCGAAGTCGGCCAGGCCCGCGATGTCGGGGACGGCCGGCTCGGACAGGTAGCCCGTGCCGGACACCAGCACCTGGGCGGTGTAGTCGCCCTGGGAGGTGGTCACATGCCAGCGCCGGGCCGTCTCGTCCCAGCGGGCCGCGAGCATCTCGTGACCGAAGCGGATGTAGGGGCGGACGCCGAACCGGTCGGCGACGTCACGCAGGTAGTCGTACAGCTCGGCCTGCTTGCCGAACGTGGACTTCCAGCCCGGGTTCTGCGCGAACGAGAACGAGTACAGGTGCGACATCACATCGCACGCCGCCCCCGGATAGGAGTTGTCGCGCCAGGTGCCGCCGACCTCGTTCGCCCGCTCGAAGACCAGGAAGTCGTCGATGCCCTTCTGCAGCAGGCGCACCGCCATGCCCAGGCCGGAGAAACCGCTGCCGATGACCGCGACGCGCAGATGCCGGGTGGGGCCGCCGCCCGTCGCCTGCACGCCGGACGCAGGATTCCCGTCGCTGCGCGCGGGTTCCAGAATGCTCGTCACGTGGGCCTCCTCAGCGGCGCGCGATGGTGACGCGGAAGTTGTTGAAGAACTTGTCCTCGAGCGTGTAGGCGAAGATGTCGAGGTAGCGCTCGAAGCGGGCCACGACCTCCTCGCCCTCCAGGGCGACGGCCTCGTCCCGGCGGGCGGCCAGCAGCTCCAGCCAGGCACGGCAGGCGACGGCGAACGACTCGCGCTCGTTGACGATCTCGACGACGTCGAACAGCCCCTCCGCGGCCTGCGTGAGCTCGTGCAGGTGCGGGATGTGGCAGTTCTCGAACTCCGAGCGCTGCAGGAACTTCAGGTCGTCCAGCAGCTGCCGGTTCATCGGCAGCGCCTCCGCCGTCATGGTGTGCAGCACGAACCGGCCGCCCGGCTTGAGGGCCGCGCCCACCTTGTTGAAGAACACCCGGTACTTCTTGGTCCGCTCCCGCGGCGGCAGCGTGGAGGACACGAAGTGCTCCAGCGCGTTGATGCAGAACGCCGCGTCATACGGGTCGTCGGTGGTGTGGTCCTCCCACGACTCGACCCGGGTGGTGATCCGCGGGTTGTCCAGGCCGGCGATGAACGCCTCCTGGGTGCGGCTGAGCGTCAGGCCGACGGCCTGCTTGACGCCGTGGACGGTGGTGAGCCGGTTGAGCATCGTGCCCCACCCGCACCCCACGTCCAGCACCCGCCGGCTGCCGGCCGCGCCCGCGAGCTCGACGAACCGGTCGAGCTTGCGCTCCTGGGCCTCGTCGAGCGCCTCCGTGAGGCCCTCGCCCTCCTCCCAGTAGCCGCCCGAGTACATCATCGTCGGGCCCAGCAGGAGGCGGTAGAAGTCGTTGCTCACCTCGTAGTGGTGCCTGATCGCGTCGACCTCGGGGACCGACTTGTCAGCGACCGTCGTCATCTCTTCCTCAACTCCTACTCCGGGGTGCGGTGTCGGAGAAGAGGAAAGCGAAGTGCTCGCAACAGATGTGCAAGACGCGGCGCGACCAGAGCTGTTGCGCCCACCTTGCGCGGCTGGGGCTTCGATTCCTCCAGAACAAGCCAAGCCCTGCGAGAGAGGACCGAACTCCATGTCGCTGCCCACCATCGAAGAACTGGCCGGCCAGCTCGAGGCCGTTTCGGGCGCACAGAAGGTCGACCCGGACCAGCCGCTCCAGCACATCGCGGACGTCGACTCGCTGGACCTGATGGAGTGGCTGTACGGGTTCCAGAACCAGTACCCGCACATCCCGGCCGACGAGTCGCTGTTCGCCGACATCGACGACACGACCACCCTGCGCGTCGTCTACGACCGGATCGTCCAGCTCGTGCCGGCCCAGGCCTGATCACCGGGAGACGCCTGTGAACGGCTTCGACATCACCGGGTGGGGCATGGCCGTACCCGAGCGCGTGGTCTCCAGCAAGGACCTCGCGCAGCGCTTCGGCGTCGACGAGAACTGGATCGTCAGCCGGTGCGGGATCCTTGAGCGGCGGGCCGTCGGGCCCGGCCAGACAACTGCCTCCCTGGCTGTCGAGGCCGGCCGGCGCGCACTGGACAAAGCAGGGCTGACCGGGGGCGACATCGCGCACCTGATCGTCGCCACCGCCACCCCCGAGCAGCCGTCGCCGGCGACGTCCGCGTTCGTCCACCACGAACTGGGCATCGCCGGCAGCGCGCACGACGTCAACTCCGAGTGCGCCGGCTTCGTCTACGGCCTCGTCCAGGCCATGGCCCTCATCAAGATCGACCCGCGGCCGATCCTGCTGATCGGCTCCGACACCCACACCCTCACCGCCAACCCCGCCGACCGGGACCTGTCGATCCTCGTCGGCGACGGCGCGGGCGCCATCGTCCTGGCCCCCGCGGCCGAGGACCGGGTGCTGGCCTGGAATCTGGGCGCCGACGGCTCCTGCACCGGCAGCCTCAAGGTCCTGGCCGGCGGCAGCCGGATGCCGACCACCGAGGACACCGTCCGCGAGGGCCTGCACTACGCACAGATCAACGGCAACGAGATCTACCTCAACGCCGTGCGCTACACCGTGCGCACGGTGCGGGAGACGCTGACGAACGCCAAGGTCGACGCGGCCGACGTCAGCCACGTCATCCCGCACCAGGCGAACATCCGGATCATCAACTCGATCCTCAGCCACACCGGCCTGAGGCCCGAGGCCCTGGTCGCCAACCTGCACAAGTACGGGAACACCGCGTCCGCGTCGATCCCCATCGCGCTGACCGAGGCACTCGACGAAGGCCGGATCAACGACGGCGACCTGGTCCTGCTGGCCGGCTTCGGCGCGGGCATGACCTGGGGATCGATCCTGCTGCGATGGGACGGAGGAACCGCATGAGCACCGGCAAGCAGACGGGCAGCCGCCCCGAACACCCCGTGGCCCTGGTCACCGGAGCCTCGGGAGGCCTCGGCCAGGCCCTGGCCCTCGAACTGGACGCGCTGGGCTGCAAGGTGGCCGTCCACTACAACAGTTCGAAGGACGCGGCCCGGGCCGTGAAGGACAAACTCACCCACGACTCGATCGTGGTGAGCGGCGACGTCGGCTCCTACGAGGCCGTCACCGCCCTCTACGAGGAGATCAAGGAGAGCCTCGGCCCCGTCGACGTCCTCGTCAACAACGGCGCGATCCGCAAGGACGCGCTGATGGCGATGCAGAACCCGGCGGACTGGGCCCAGGTGATCCAGACCAACCTGATCGGCTCGTTCCACACCGCCCGCGTCACCGTCCCGCACATGCTGCGCCAGAGGTGGGGCCGCGTGATCAACGTGGTCTCGCCGTCGGGCCTGATCGCGACGGCCGGCCAGACGGCGTACTCCGCCTCCAAGGCGGGCCTGATCGGCCTCACCCGCACACTGGCCGCCGAATGCGGCCGGCGCGGGGTGACCGTCAACGCCCTCTCCCCGGGCTTCATGATCACCGGCATGACGAAGGACCTCCCCGACCGCGTGATCGAGGGCATGGAGGACAAGGCCCCCGTCCCGCGCTTCGTCACCGTGGAGGAGGTGGCCCGCAGCGCGTCCCTGTTCCTCGACCAGGACTGCATGACGGGCCAGGTGATCAGCATCGACAGCGGCGTCTCCATCACCTGAGACCGCCTCTCCCTGAGTGGCCCGCCGCCCCCCACAAGGGGCGGCGGGCCACTCCCTGTGGGCCCACCGGCAGTTCAGTCCGCGGGCCACACGGCGGGCTGGGAGCGCCCGGCGGTCGGCGCCGGGTCAGGGCGTACCCGGTTCACCAGGTGCTCAAGGCGGCTGTCGAGGATTTTCTCCGCGTCCGGGTTGATGGTGGACAGGGCCACCATCGCGGTCACGATGACGTCGCACAGCTCCTTCTCGACGTCCTGCCAGGTGTGGGATGCGCCCTTGCGCGGGTTGGCGCCGAGCGCCCCGTGCAGGGCCTCCGCCACTTCACCCACCTCTTCGCTGATCTTGAGCACCCGCAGCAGCCGCACGTCACCGGCCGCAGCGGGGGCGGCCTCCTCGTCCAGCCACTCCCGCAGCCGCTCCACGCGGCTCCATGTCTCGTCCATGCCGTCTCCTCGGTCTCGTCAGAACAGCGTCGGCGCGTCGGGTCGGCCACATCCAGCGGGTCCGTCGCGGCCAGCGCGACAGACACCGTCAGCGCGGATTGGTCGGTGAGTCGGTCATCGCCGGTACGTGGTTCGTGCACGTATCGGCAGGTGTCCACCGGTCCGCGAGGGGCCCGGAAACATGGGCGTGGTCGTACCGGTAGCCGTCTCCGGTGCGGCCTACCCAGGGATACTCCAGGGCGACGGGGGCGACGGTGCGGAAGGCGTCCGCGTACCCGGCCGCGCCGAGTCCGCTGTAGAACGCGTACTCCCGGGTCTGGAACGTGCGGTACTGCGGCACCGGCTCCAGGATGTTGAAGTCTCCGATCACCAGGCGTTGCCCCATCTCTCCGGTGGGCAGGGCGGCGGCCAGGCTCTCGAGGAACGTGCGCTTACGAGTGGCCTTCGCCTCGGTGGCGTCCCGTGAGGGCACGTACACGCCCACGATGTCCAGCGGTCCGCTGTCGCACTGGACGCTCACCGCTGCCACCCGGTGGGGAAGGTAGTCCACCGGCAGCTCCAAGGGTTTGGCGGCGAGGCGGGACACGACCATCACGCCGCGCTCCCTGCTCCCGTACTCCGGGCGGGGGTAAGTCAGCCGGCGGCCTGGAACTCCTCGGCCAGGAAATCACACCCCCACGCTGCGCGCCGTCTCCGTCAGCATCAGCACCGACTCCGGCCGCTCCACCAGGTACCGGAGCTGTGTCTCCGCGCGCCGGCGGGACGGGTTGTTGAGGTTGAACGTCAGGACGTCCAGCATCATCGTCTTCCTGGTTCTTCATGAGTCGGGAGAAGCAGCAACGACCGTACGGGCGACTTCTTCGGCCGGTACGTGGGAGGCGTCCACGTCGAGGACGCGGTGCCCCTTGTTCCGCAGGAACCTACCGGCCTGTGCGAAGTAGGCACATTCGATGCGGCTGGAGCCGTCCACGCGCACGTACCGGGAGTTCGCGCCTCGGGCCGTGAGCCGGGCTAGACATAGGCTTCTGTTGTGATCGAGAGCATCGTGTTCGACGTCGGCGAGACACTGACCCGAGACGACCGCTATTGGGCGTCCTGGGCGGACTGGATCGGAGCGCCGCGGCACACCGTCGCGGCGCTCGTCGGCGCTGTCACAGTGCAGGGCCGCGACAATGCGGACGCCCTGCGGCTGCTGCGCCCCGGCATCGACATCGAGGCCGAGTACGCGGCTCGTGAGGCAGCGGGCCGCGGTGAGCAACTGGACGAACAGGACCTGTACGACGACGTACGGCCCGCACTGTCCGCGCTTCGCACGCTCGGTATCCGTGTGGTCGTGGCAGGAAACCAGACGGCGAAGGCCGCGCAGCTGCTGCGCGGCCTCGAGCTGCCGGCGGACGTGGTTGCGACATCGGGGGAGTGGGGCGTCGCCAAGCCGTCGGCCGGCTTCTTTGCCCGTGTGCTCGAGGTGGCCGAGGCGCCGGCGGAGCACACCGTGTACGTCGGCGACCACCCGGTCAACGATGTGTTCCCTGCGAAGGCGGCCGGTCTGCGCACCGCCCACCTGCGGCGTGGCCCTTGGGGGCACCTGTGGGCGGACGATCCGGAGGTCACCGCGGCCGCTGACTGGAGCATCCGCTCTCTGACCGAACTGACGTCGCTCATCAGCGAGTAGGCAACGCAGAGCGGCCCGCTCGGCACATGCCGACCGGAGTCGTTCACGCACGCCGTGCGTCACCGCCCGGGTACCGTTTCGAGTGCCGCCGTGAACGGAGCATGTATGCCCGCCGACACACCCCGGCAGGTCGGCCGGCGCATCGCGGCCACCCGCCAGTCACGAAGGATGACCCAGGCCGACCTCGCCCGCACCTCCTACGTTTCCCTCGCCATGATCAAAGCGATCGAACGGGGAGCACGCGCGCCCAGCTACACCACCCTCGATTCGATCGCTGCCGCCCTCGCGGTCGACCCGTCGCGGCTCGCAACCGGGCATGTGGGCACGGAGCGGCGTGTCCACGCGGCGCTGCCCGAACTGTCCGCGGTCCTCTCCGCGTATGACATTCCGCTCGGCCCGCCGCGCAACACGGCGGACGAGCTGAAGGGAGCAGTCAGCGAGGCCGTGAGCTGGCGGCTCGCCGCCCAGTACGGGCGCATCGCCCAACATGTGCCGAGCCTGCTCGAGCAGGCCCTTCGACACCTGCACGCCGGCCGGCATCCGGACGCCGCACGCCTTGTGGTCGCCGCCGCCCGCACGGCCGACGCCATGGCCTACAAGTACGGGGCCTACGACTTATCGGCGCGCCTCATCGACATGATGCGCTGGGCCGCCGCCCAGGCGGGCGACCCGCTCCTCAGCGCGTCCGTCGCTTACGTCCGCGCTGAAACCTTCTTCGCTGCCGGCACCCACCAGGCGGGGCTGCGTGCCCTCGAGTTCGCCGTCGATGACGTGCCGCCGCCCGATACTGCCCGCTGCGCCGCCGCTCGCGGTGCCCTGCACATGCGGGCCGCGGTCTTAGCCGGTCGTGCGGGTGATGCCGCTGCAGCAGACGCTCACCTGTCCGAGGCCCGGCAACTGGGGGACAGCGTCAGCGAGGATGTCTACCAGGGCACGGCATTCGGCCCCGACTCCGTACGCATCCACGAGGTGTCCGTCGCCGTCAGCCTGGGCGGCGACCACCTTGGCCGCGCTCTGGCCGTCGCGCGCGAATGGAAGCCGGCCGACCACCTCCCTGCCGAGCGGCGCAGCGGCTTCTACATCGAACTTGCCCGCGCCCAACTGTGGTCCGGCCTCGCCGACCACGCATTCGAGTCGTTGAAGGTTGCCCGGAGCGTGGCCCCGCAGCACACCCGCGAGCACCCCTGGGCCAAGGAAGACGTGACCACGCTCCGCCGCCTCAAGAGGTCCGACGCCGAGGATCTCACGAGCTTCGCCGAATGGATCGGTGCCGTCTGATCCAACTCCTGCGACAAGGGCTACAGGGGCTACATCCTGTAGCCCTTGTCGCCCTTGCGGGCGCCCATCATCTGTCTTGGGCGCCACCGTGCGCCATCCCGTGAGACCCCGGCGACCGCGGACACGGCCCCGGGGCATGGCCAACGCTTACGAGGAGCGTCGACGTGCAGCAACATACAACCGCACAGATTTCGACCACAGACGGCGGCCGTGATCCGAGACCGGTCGACATTTCAGCCATGCGGGACATGGCGCGTCGCGTGCTCGCACTTGGTGAAGCGACGCCCCTGCTCGAGGACTTGGAACGGCTGACCGAGATCCTGCGCGGGCACGTTCAGCTCCTGGTACCGGAGATCCGCGCCCTCATCCGTACGCAGTCCTCCGGCGATCTGCACGCGGGGATTGCACAGGTCGGCGTCGACGAGGCGTGGCGACGGCTGCACACCACGCGTGGCTTCGGCCCGGGCGCTGCCTACCGGCACGCGAAGAAGGTGGCCCTGTCGGTCTGTTCGCTGTGTGACCACTACGAGCACCTGAACCCGCCGGCCCGCTGAGCGCTGCTCCATACCCGGGATCCCTTGGGACCTGGTCGGGCAAAGGCCGTTCACCCAGCCCACGGATGCGGCCTTGGGGCGGGTAAGCGTCGTTGATCGTGTAGCCGGAGCTTCCCGTGCGGAAGTGAAGCCGTCACTCCCCGTGGTGCCTGGCACTGGCGTCGACTGTTGGTCGTTGACGGATAGAGTGTTGGCCAGATGACGGCGATCCAAGAGGAAGACGTACGTGATCCTCTGGGTGAACGGTGCTTTCGGGAGTGGGAAGACCACTCTGGTCGACGAGTTGCACCGGCGTTGGCCTGCTGCTTTGGTGTACGACCCTGAGCAGACCGGCTTCGTATTGCGTGACATCGTCGATGTACCGACCGGGAACTTTCAGGATTTGCCCCTGTGGCGGCGGCAGGTGGTCAGCATGGCTGTAGGGCTGCTGGAGGAGTACGAACGTCCGGTCCTGGCTCCGATGACACTGACCAACCCGCAGTACGTTGCTGAGATCTTCGGCGCGTTGGACGAAGCGGGCGTGGCCATCCACCACTTCTTCCTCAAGGTTCCGTCCGAAGTTCTGGCGCAACGGATCGACGCCCGGAGTGTGGCGCCGCACGATCCTGAACGTGACGAGGCTGCCCGCCAGTGGTGCAAGGCTCAGATTGAGCAGTGCGTGGCTGCGGCTGACGCTTTGCCGACGGACACGATCTTCTTGGACGGCGAGCGTACCTGCCAGGAACTGGCCGATGAGGTCTTGACCCGTGTCGGTGTGGGCGTGGGCTCGTAAGAATGGAAGGGGGAGTGATCATGGCGGAACGTGTGGCTCCGCCTCGTGTGACGGCCGCAGAGCGTGTCGCCTCAGAGGCGGGATTCAAGAAGAGCTGCATCCCTGAAGTGGGCAGGTTGCTCAGGCTGGCCGCTGCTGCGAAGCCCCACGGCATCATCGCGGAGAGCGGCACCGGCTCGGGCGTGGGCACTGCCTGGCTGCACAGCGGTCTTGGCGCCAGTGCACGCCTGGTTACCGTCGAGCGTGACGAGGAGCTGGCCCGTCGCGCGGCCGGTGTCTTCGCGGACGACAATCGCGTCAGCGTTCTCACCGGGGACTGGCGGCTGCTTGAGCAGTACGCTCCCTTCGACGTCTTCTTCTGCGACGGCGGAGGCAAGCGTGACGACCCCGAGGGGGTCGTCGAGCTGCTTGCTCCAGGTGGCCTTCTCATCCTGGACGACTTCACCCCGTCGCCCCATTGGCCGCCTCGTTTTGGCGGCGAAATGGATGAGCTCCGACTGTTCTACCTCACTCATCCGGCCCTGGACGCCACTGAAGTACTCACAACGCCAGCCAGCTCAGTGGTTGTTGCGGCACGCCACCTGTAACAGAGGATGGACACCAAGCGTCGCGTGGTTGTCGGCTCGTCGGCACTCGGGCTGTCGGTCTCTTCGTCCATCAGCCACTTGTCGCTGTCCTGCACCATGAGCACCGCCTCCAGGCGACGACTGGGCTTGCCGTCGAGCGTGTACTCGTTCATCCGTCGGATGCGTCCATGCCGCCATGCTGAACACGCGCACGACTCCGGGGCGGCCCCGGGCACCCGCAGGTTCCCCGGGCCGCGCCCCGGCAGACGTTCCTGCCCGGCCGCCCCGGCAGACGCTCCCGTACGGCGGGCTCGGCAGGCCTGTTCCGCGCCCGCCCGCGTGCTACCGCGCCGGCATCGGCGCCACCGCCCCCGGCGGGCTCAGCGCCTCGAACGCCCCCAGCAGCAGCGGATCCAGCGCATCCGCCGCCATCCGACCGGACGGTGCCGGCCGCCGCGGCCCGGCCGGCTCCCCGGCCCGCAGCAGCTCCAGGTACGCGGCCTGCGTCTCGGCCGACGGGTCGATGCCCAGCTCGTCCGCGAGGACCTCCCGCAGCTGCTGGTAGGCGCGCAGCGCGTCCGCCCGGTTGCCCGCCGCGGCGAGCGCCGTCATCCGGCACCGGTGGGCGCTCTCCCGGAACGGCGCACGGCGCACCGCCTCGTCGGCGTAGCGCACCGCGTGGTGTTCCGTGCCGAGCGCCGACGCCGACAGGCTCGCCAGTTCCAGCGACATCAGGCGCAGTTCGTCGACCCGTTCGCGCACGGAGTTGACCCACTCGCCCTCGTGCGCCGGCAGGAACGAGCCACGCAGATTGGACACCGCGCCGGCGGCGAGCTGGTGCGCCACCGCGTGCGCACTGTCGGCGAACGCCGTCCTTGCCTCGGCCAGCGCCGCCTCCGCGGCTTCCAGGTCGACCGCCGCGTCGTCCGGCAGCCGCAGTACGTACCGTCCGCTCTGTGCGATCAGTGGTGTCCCGCCCGGTTTCTGCAGCGGGCCGGTGAGATAGGCGCGGACCCGGCTCACGACACTGCGCAGCGCGGAGGCCCAGGTGTCGGGCAGCCCCTCCGGCCACACGGTGTCCGCGAGCTGGTCGCGGCTGGTTCCCGACGTACGCTCCAGAATCAGCCGGGCGAAGGCCACCTGGGCCTGAGCGCTCGACAGATGCTGGGGCGCCGTCCCGTCGTGTTCGATCGTGACAAGACCTACGAGTCTGATCAGCAACGCTGAGTCCCCCAAGACTTCGGCTGCACGCGGCACACACACGCGCGGGGGCGCGAATAAGGAAAAGGGAGGTCGCGAATACGCGCCCCGGCTTCGCAACCAGATCTCTGTTTCGTGCTCCCTTTCCAAGGATTCGACCGTACCGGCCAATTGTCGCCACATTCAACACTGGCTAAAAAACATACCCGCGGGAATAAGTGGGAACCAGCGGCTCCGGTATTTGTCTTTTGATCAAATCGCGATCAAATCTCGCCTCCGCAACGGCTGTTCACACACCTCAGCGGTGTTGTTGCGCCCACCTTGCGGGCCGGCGCCTAGAAAAGACGGCGCGCCTGGACAGACCCGAGAAGTGGATGAGGAGACGCACGTGAACGCATCCGGAGGATGGGAACGCCTCGAGCCGAAGCTGGCGGCGACGCGACGCCGCGTCCAGGCCCTCGAATGGGAACCCGAGCGCCGCAACAGCTTCGTCGCCTACACCGTCGAACGCGACAGCGCCTACGCCGACCTCGACGGCCGCCGCCTGCTGATGATGTCCGGCTACAGCTACCTGGGCCTGGCCGGCGACGAGCGTGTCGTCGCCGCCGCAAAGGCCGCCGTCGACCTCTACGGCACCGGCAACCACGGCGTGCGGGCCCTGGCCGGATCCATCCCGTTGCACGAGGAACTGGAGGCGGAGGTCGCCCGGTTCGCCGACCGCGAGGCCTCCATGGTCTTCGGCTCGGGCTACGCCGCCAACACCGGCACCGTCGGCGGCCTCGTCGGCCCCGGCGACACCGTGTTCATCGACAAGTACGACCACGCCTCCATCGTCGACGGCTGCCGCCTGTCGGGGGCCACCGTCACCCGCTTCCGCCACAACGACGTCGACCACCTCGACCGCCGGCTGCGGGCCGCGAGCCCCGACGGTGTGCGGCTCGTCATTGTCGACAGCGTCTACTCCATGGACGGCGACATCGCGCCGCTGCCCGAGCTGCGCAAGGTCTGCGACGAGCACAACGCCCTCCTCATGGTCGACGAGGCCCACGCGCTCGGCGTCATCGGCAAGACGGGCCGCGGCATCGAGGAGCACTTCGACCACAAGGCCCGGGTCGACGTCAAACTCGGCACCCTCTCCAAGGCGATCCCCTCCATGGGCGGCTGGATCGCGGGCCCCGCCGAGCTCATCGGCCATCTGCGCTACGCCGCACGGCCGTTCCTCTTCTCCGCCGCCCTCGGACCCGCCCAGGCCGCCGCCGCACTCGAGTCGCTGCGCATCCTGCAGCGCGAACCCGAACGCGTCGCCCACATCCAGCACCAGTCCGCCCGCCTGCGGAACATCATCAACGCGGAGGGCCTGCGCACCCAGGACAGCGAGACCGCGGTCCTGCCGCTCATCGCCGGCTCCGACGACGCGGCCTACGACCTGGCCACCACCTGCCGCAAGAACGGCGTCATCGGCCTGCCCGTGGTCACCCCCGCCGTCCCCAACGACCTGGCCCGGCTGCGGATCGCGGTCACCGCCCGCCACACCGAGGCCGACATCGACTTCGCGGCCCAGGCGTTCCTCGCCTCCGCCCGTGAATGCCGCATCATCCCGGCCTGAGAGGCCGGCGAAACGCACCCCAGGGGACACGCAACCCGGTGAAACGCAACCCGGGTGAACGCACCCCTGGGACACGAGAAACCCAGGGAAACGGAACGGGGAACCCCACCATGGCAACCTCCAGCCCGCCCCCGGTCGTGATCACCGGCATCGGCCTGGTCACACCGGCGGGCTGCACCCCCGACGCGCTGTGGGCGGCACTGCGCGCCGGCCGCTCCACCGCCGCCGAGCTCACCCACCTCGACCTCGCCCGCCACCGGGTACGGATCGGCTGCCGCGTCACCGGGCTCGACGACGTCGGCCTCGTCGGCGCCAAGGACGCCCGCCGGATGGACCCGTTCGCCCTGTACGGAACCACCGCCGCCCTCGCCGCCCACCGCGACGCGGGCGCCCCCGCACCCGACCCGGACCGCACCGCGATCGTGGTCGGCAACGCGGTCGGCGGGCGGGCCACCAGCGACCTGGAGTCCGCGCACTTCACCGAGCACGGCCCCCACCGCGTCAACCCGCTGATGCCGCTGATGACGATGCCCAACGCGGCCGCCGCCCAGATCGCCATGCGCCTTTCCTGGACCGGCCCCGCCACCACCATCGCCACCACCTGCGCCAGCGGCGCCGACGCCATCGGCCAGGCGATGCTGCTGCTGAAAACCCACCGCGCCGACGTCGTCATCGCCGGCGGCTGCGAGTCCACCCTCACCCCCGTCACCCTCGCCGGATTCGGCAACCTCAACGCCGTGTCCCTGCGCAACGACGAACCGGAGCGCGCCTCACGGCCCTTCGACGCCGACCGCGACGGGTTCGTGATGGGGGAGGGGGCCGGATTCGTCGTCCTGGAGCGCGCCGACGACGCCCGCGCCCGCGGCGCCCGCCCCTACGCCGAGGTCGCCGGCTACGGCGCCACCGCCGACGCCCACCACCTGTCGATGCCGCTGCCCGACGGCTCGGGCGCCGCCCGGGCCATGACGAGTGCCCTCGCCGACGCGGGCCTCACCCCCCGCGACATCGCCCACATCAACGCCCACGGCACCTCCACCCCCCACAACGACCGGGCCGAAGCCACCGCCCTGAACAAGGTGTTCGGCGCCGACAGCCCACCGGTGACCGCACCCAAGGGCGTCATCGGCCACCTCATCGGCGCCGCCGGCGCCGTCGAACTCATCGCCGCCACCCTCGCGATGCGCGCACGCGAAGTGCCGCCCACCGCCAACCACCAGCGCCTGGAGCCAGGATTGGACATCGACGTGGTCCACAGCAGCCCCCGCACCATCGCCTCCGGGCCCGCCCTGTCGAACTCCTTCGGCTTCGGCGGCCACAACGCCTCCCTGGTGGTGGTGCCGGTATGACGACCACCCCCGTCCCCGCGCGCACCGCCCAGCGCACCGCCTCGGCCCAGGAGATCGACGCCTACCGCACCGCCGTGCGCATGGGCCTGCCCGCCGCGCCCACGCCGCAGGCCTCACCCGTGCACACCTTCGTCCTCGCCCACGACCTGGCCGACAAGACGGTGCGCGCCCTCACCACCCCCGAGGAGACGTCCGTCGTCCACCTCGGCCAGGACATCCGCCTCGAGCGGCCCGTACGCGCCCGTGAACAGGTCACCGCCGCCCTCGACGTGCTGGGCGCCCGCCGCGAGCCGCGCGGCACCCGCATCGCCGTGCGCACCCGCCTCACCGGCGACGACGGCGTCGACTTCGCCGAACTGCTCACCCACGCCCTGCTCGTGGGCGCCAAGAACATCGAGCCGTTCGGCGACATACCCGCCGCGAGCGCCCCCGCCCCCACCGGACCCGTCGGCGAGCCGGCCACCGCCTGCCACACCCTCACCCCCGACACGATCCGCGCCTACGCCCACGCCTCCGGCGACCTCAACCCCATCCACCTCGACCCACAGGCCGCCCGCGCCGCCGGATTCGACACCGTCATCGCCCACGGCATGAGCGTCATCGCCCTGGCCTGCGAGGAGATCGCCGACCGGTACGCCGACGGCGACATCACCCGCATCCGCGCCGTCGGCGGCCGCTTCTCCGCCCCCGTAGCGCCGGGCGACCCCCTCGACATCACCCTCCAGCCCGACGCCGCCCGCACCACCGTGCGCTTCGCCTGCCGCACGGCCAACGGGCCCGCCGTCAAGAGCGGATGGGCGCAGCTGCGATGAGCGGCCCCACCGGCCTCGCCGCCGGCTTCCTCACCCAGGTGCGCCACCACCCCGATGCCCCCGCCCTGATCTGGCACGGCGAGCCCACCAGCTACCGCGCCCTGTACGAGGCGGCCGGCCGCGAACGCGAACGCCTCGCGGTCCTCGGCATCGCCCCCGGCGACCCGGTCGGCGTCCTCGCCCGCACCTCGCCCGCTGCCATCGCCCTGGTCCTGGCCTGCCTGCTCTCGAAGCGGCCGTTCCTGCTGCCGTCCCCGGCATTCGCCGGCACCCGGCTCGCCGACCTGTTCGCCCAGGCGGGCTGCGCCCGGGTGCTGACGCCCGCAGCCCCGGCAGGATCCGGAAAAGCGGCCCCGGCAGGCTCGGGACGGGCTGCTCGGGCGCCTGGGCAGCGGCGCCGGCGCATCCTGCCGTCGGCCACGGCCGCCGCCTTGCCCCGCCCGGACGGCGAGGCGGCCGCGTTCATGCTCACCACCTCCGGTGCCACCCTTGCGCCCACGATCGTTCCGCTGCGGCAGGCCGCCGTCGACCGCTTCACCGACTGGGCCACAGGCGCCTTCGGCATCGGCCCCGGCACCACCGTCCTGAGCCACGCGCCGCTCGACTCCGGCCGGTGCCTCCTCGACATCTGGACCACCCTCGCCGCCGGCGGCTGCGCCGTCCTCGCCGACCCCGACCTCGCCACGGACGGACACCACCTGCTCGACCTGGTCACCCGCCACGGCGTCCACGTCGTCCACGGCCTGCCGGCGCTCCACGGGCTGCTCGCCGACACCGCCCGCCGCACCGGCACCACCCTGCCCACCGTCCGCCACGCGATGTTCACCGGCGCCGCCCTGTCCGACCGCACCTTCGCCGAACTGCCGCACCTGTTCCCGTACGCACGCCTGCACAACCTCTACGGCTGCACCGAGACAGGCGACAGCTTCGTCCACGAGGTCGACACCAGGACCACCGTCTTCCCGCCCGTCCCCATCGGCCGGCCACTGCCGGGCGTGGCGGCCCTCGTCGTCGGCGCGAACGGCATGCCCGTCGACGGCCCCGGCCGCGGCGAACTGTACGTCTGCACGCCCTTCCAGTCGCCCGGTTACCTCGACCGCGGCCGTCACCGGGGCACGTTCACCCCCCACCCCCTGCACACCGACGACGGCCGCACCTGGTTCCGCACCGGCGACCTGGTACGCCGCGACGCCGACGGCCTGCTCCACCTGACCGGACGCGCCGAGCGCCCGGCCAGGTCCCCCGGCACGCGGCGGATCACCGGCCAACCCCGGCCCGCCCGCGCCACCCGACACGTCGAACGCGCCGCGCTCGACCGACGCAACGCACTGATCCCAGCCCAAGGAAGGACGTCATGAGCCACAACGACACCATCAAGAAGTTCGTCATCGAGGAGTTCCTGCCCGACCTTGGTGTCCACGAGCTTGCCGACGACCACGACCTGCTCTCCGACGGCGTCATCGACTCCCTCGGCGTGCTCAAGCTCATCGCCTGGGTCGAGGACCACTTCCAGCTCGCCGTCGGCGACGCCGACCTGGACCCCGACAACTTCCGCAGCGTGGGCGCCATCGACGCCTTCATCGCCGAAGCCCGCCAGGGGGTGACGAGCTAGCCATGCACTCCGCGCTCACCGGCCTGCTCGCGGGCGCCCCGGTGACCGAGCGCGAGACCTGGCGATCACTGTGGGACCGGCTCGGCGACGGCACGCTCGAAAAGGAGCAGGCCGTCGCCCTGCTGGCCTCCCTGACCACCAGCCTCCCCGGCCACCCGACCCTGCACGCCCTGCTCGAATCCCTGCGGGAACGAAGAACCACCGCCCCGCCCACCGCCTGGCCCGGCACCGTCAACATCGTCGGCACCGGCGGAGGACCCGCCACCTTCAACATCTCCACCGCCGCCGCCCTCGTCGCAGCCGCCGGCGGCGTACGGGTCGTCAAGACCGGCTCGCGCGCCTACACCTCCAGCCTCGGCTCGATCGACCTGCTCCAGCGCCTCGGCATCCGCCTCACCACCTCCTACACCCACACCGAGGAGATGCTCGAACGCCACGGCATCGCGTTCGCCGGCCCGTTCGTCTACCCGGCCGAACTGACCCGGCTGGCCCGCACGGTGGCCCCCCTCGGCATGAAACCCTTCGGCCGCTTCCTCAACGCCCTGGGCCCCTTCCTCGCCGACCTGCCCGTCACCGCCCAGGTCACCGGCGTCAGCGCCGCCATGCCGCTGCCCGACCTGCGCGAGCTGACCCGCGCCGACACCAGCGGCCGGCGGATCTGGCTGACCTCCAACAACGCCGGCGCCGACGAACTCCTCGGCTTCGCCGACAACACCGTCGACGTGAACGACGGCACCCGACTCACCCTGCGGCCCGGCGAACTCATCGACGCCGACGGCGGATTCGACGCCCTGCGCCCCGTCGCCCCCGAGCAGGCCACCGGCCACTTCCTCGCCGTCCTCGACGGCACCGCCCACCCGGCCGCCACCGCCACCGTGTGCCTCAACGCCGCCGCCCTGGCCCTCGCCGGCGGTTACCGCGACACCTGGCCGAGCGCGCTCGCCGCCGCCCGCGAGGCCATCGCCTCCGGCGCCGCCCGGGCCCTGGCCGACCGGCTGCGCACCGCGCCGCGCACCACCGCCAAGGCGGCGGCCGCCCCTGGCTGACCCGGCCGCACCGCGCCGCCGCATCCGCCGCGGCACCCACGTCGTCCCCGACAGCCGCCGGCTGCGGGGAGAAGGACACGCACGGCATGGCAGCCGGCCACGCCCGCTGTCCGCCCAGCCCGTGCGGCACCGCGCCGCACACGACCAGATCGGAGTTGACCATGATCATCCGCGACATCGAGGACGTGAAGACCGTCGACTGGGGCAACGGAGTCAGCCGCCGTTTCCTCCTCGCCTCCGACGGTGTCGGCTACTCGCTCACCGACACGGTCGTCCTGGCCGGCACCAAGTCCCGCCTCGAGTACCGCAACCACCTCGAGGCCTGCTACTGCATCGCCGGCTCCGGAGAAGTCATCGAACTCGACGGCACCTCCCACCCCATCACCCCGGGCCGCATGTACGCGCTCGACCAGCACGACGCCCACTACCTGGTGGCCAGCCCCCACGAGGACCTGCGGCTCGTGTGCGTCTTCAGCCCGGCCCTGCAGGGCGACGAGACCCACAGTCTCGACGAGCACGTCTCCTCCGCGTACTGACGCGCACACCGTGAAGGCGGTCCGAAGTGATCCGATGGAACACCGAACAGGCCGAGCTCCGCGAAGGCCTGGCACGGTGGGGTGAGGCGCTCAGCGCCGACCACATAGAACGGGACGAGCAGGCCACGTTCTCCTGGGACAAATGGAAGCTGATCCAGAAGACCGGCATCCTCGCCCTGCCCTTCGAGGAGGACCACGGCGGCCTCGGCCAGTCCCTCCTCACCACCATGTACGTCCTGGAAGGCCTCGGGGAGCACTGCCGCGACGCCGGCCTGAACTTCTCCGTCACCACCACCCTGGCCAGCACCGGCATCCCCCTCACCCGGTTCGGAACCCCCGAACAGAAAGAGAGGTACCTGCCGCAGATCTGCTCCGGCGAAGCGATCGGCGCGCACGCCATCACCGAGTCCGAAGGCGGCTCCGACGCCATGGCGATGACCACACGCGCCGAACGCGACGGCGACCACTTCGTCCTCACCGGCAGCAAGACGTTCGTCAGCAACGGACCCGTCGCCGACGTGATCGTCGTCTACGCGCGCACCCGGCCCGACGGCGGACCGCTCGGGGTCACCGCGTTCCTCGTGGACCGCGACACCCCCGGCCTGACCGTAGGCAAACCGATCAAGAAAATGGGCCTGCGGACCTCGCCGCTCAGCGAGCTGTACTTCGACGGCTGCCGCATCACCAAGGAGCGGGTCCTGGGCCGGGTCGGCGGCGGGTTCATCGTCCTCGACCACGTCATGAAACGGGAGATCCTCCTCTCCTTCGTCGTCAACGCCGGCGAGATGCAGCACCGGCTGGACCGCTGCCTCGCCTACGCCAAGACCCGCCGGTCCTTCGGCAAACCGATCGGCTCCTACCAGTCCGTCGCCAACAAGATCGTCGACGCCAAGATCGGGCTGGAAACAGCACGCAAATGGCTGTACGACACCGCGCAGCGCCTCGCCGACGGCGAGAACGTCACCACGGACCTGGCCATCGCCAAACTCCTCACCAGCCAGGCCAACGTGGCCAGTTCCCTGACCGCCGTACAGATCTTCGGCGGCCACGGCTACATGTCCGAGTACGGCCTCGAGCAGGACGTCCGCAACGCGGTCGGCGGCACGATCTACTCGGGCACCAACGAGATCCAGTACAACCGCATCGCCTCGATGCTGGGCCTCGGCGTATGAAACTCGGCACCCGCACCGGTGCACACGACGTGGGGGGCCACGGCCCCGCACGCCACCGCACCGACAGCCGCCGGAGGCGGGTGCGCCGCACCGCGGCGCACCCGGCGGCCCGGCCGGACCACCACCGCACGAGCCGGCCGCCGCCCCGGCGGCGGCGCGGCCCGCTCCACCGGCGCTGCGCCCCCGCTCCGGCCGGCCGGTCCACCCTGCCGTCCCGGCGGGCCACCGCACAGCACCATCCGCACGCGAAGGAGCACCCATGTCGTCCCGCTTCATCGAAGCCCTGCTGAGCGCCGAACGCCCCTTGGTCATGGAGGTCAAACGGCGTGACGCACACGGCATCGACCTCATGTCCGGCCGCACCCCCGCCGACATCGTCGCCGGCTACGAGGCCGCCGGCGCCCCCTGCATCTCGGTGGTGACCGGACGCTGGTTCGGCGGCACCCCCGACCTGCTGCGGGACGTCGCCCGCCTCACCGAACTCCCGCTGCTCCAGAAGGACTTCATCACCCGCCGCGACCAGCTCGAGACCGCGAAAACGCTCGGCGCCTCCGCAGTGCTGCTCACCGCGGCCCTGCTGCCCGCCTCCAGCATGCGCACCCTGGTCACCGCCGCCCTGCGCACCGGCCTGACCCCGTTCGTCGAGATCACCGGCGAGGGCGAACTCGGACACGTCCCGCACGCCGACGAATGCGTGATCGCCGTCAACAACAAGGACATCAAGGCCCGCGAACAGGACGCCGGCGACATCAACCGCAGCCTCACCCTGCTGCCCGCCGTGACCGCCGCCGGCACCCCCTGCCCGGTCAGCGCCAGCGCCATCGACACCCCGCAGACCGCCGCCCGGCTGCTGTCCGCCGGCTACAAGGGGCTGCTGATCGCCACCGCCCTGCTGCGCGCCGCCGACCTGCACGACTGGCCCACCACCAGCAGCGCCGCCCGCCATGCTCCGGCCGCCTGAACCACCGCCCGCCGCCCGTGCACCCGCCGCGTCCGCGCCCGTCCCGCCCGCCCGGCCGGACTCGGGCCCGGACGCGGCGGCGCGCGGCGCCGGGGGCGCCACCTGGCATCCGGACGGAACAGGCCCGGCGGCCGCACCGCCGCCCGCACACCTGACATCCCCCGCCGACAGGGGAGCGGACCCCCCAGGAGTGGCCCGCGAGCAGGACGACGACGGGGTGCGGATCGAGGAAATCACTCTCCAGGCCGGCTCCCTGCCGCTGTCCGCCCTCTACGCAACACCCGCCGGGGCCGCCGGGCCGCCGCGCGCCGTCGTCGTCGCCGTCCACGGACTCGGCATGCAGGCCCGCTACTTCCACGCCCCCGCCCACCGGGACCTGTCCCTGCTCACCCTCGCCGCCCGCCTCGGCCACCCCGTCCTCGCCCTCGACCGCCCCGGCTACGGCCGCCTGGCCGACCGCCTGCCCGACGGCCAGCCGCTCGCCGCACAGTCGCAGACCCTCCACCGGGCGCTGGCCGCGTTCGCCCGCGAACACCCCACCGGAGCCGGGTTCTTCCTCGTCGCCCACTCCTACGGCGGCAAACTCGCCCTGCACGCCGCGGCCGACGACACCGAGAGCACCCTCATCGGCCTGGACATCAACGGCCTCGGCGAGCAGTACGCCCCCGCCGCCCGCCACTTCCCCGCCACCCTCGGCGGCGGTGCAGCCGGCCTCAACTGGGGCCCGCTGGGCCTCTACCCGCCCGGCACCTTCCGTGCCGCCCGCGGCCTGATGGCCGCCACCCCCCACCGCGAGGAACACGACCCCGGCCCGCCCTGGCCGCTGCGCTACCGGCAGCTGGCCGGCCGCGTCCGGGTGCCCGTGCGCCTCACCTTCGCCGAACACGAGCAGTGGTGGCACACCGACGACGCCTCCCTCACGGCCATGGCCGCCCGCCTCACCGCCTCACCCCGCGTCCGCGTCGACCGCCAGGACGCGGCCGGCCACAACATCAGCCTCGGCTGGGCCGCCCGCCCCTACCACCTGCGCGCCCTCGCCTTCCTCGAGGAATGCCTGCACCGCTGAACCGCCGCCGTACACAACAGCGGTCCCGGCCCTCACTCCGGCATTGATCCAGGACAAGACGTTCAGCTGCGCCACTGTCCGGATCGGGTAGGCAACTGTTGATTCGGTTGTAGGCCACGGTGGGTCATAGGGTCCCCCACATGAGTGAGATGGCTGACGATTGGATCTCGACGGGTAGGGCCGCGAAGCGGCTTGGGGTGTCGACGCGGACGCTGCGGCGTTACACCTTCGAAGGTGTGTTGGAGGACCGGCGTTCGCCTGGCGGGCGGCGGGTCTTCCGTGTCGGGGACCTGGATGCGCTGTCCCGGCGCCGGGGCCGTCCTGCGCCGCCGCCGGCCGGCGGCGTGGTGCTCTACGGGCGGGTGTCCTCGCACCGGCAGCGGGCTGAGGGTGACCTGGACCGGCAGATGGCCCGGCTGCGGCAGGCTGCCGGGGACCGGATCGTGGTGGGAGAGTTCACCGACGTTGCCTCTGGGCTGTCGGACAAACGCAGGGGGCTGCGGCGTGCGCTGCGGGCATGTCAGGACGAGTCCGTGACCGTGCTGCTGGTGACGCATGACGAGCGGCTGGCCCGGTTCGGCACGGCGATGCTGGCGGAGGTGGTGTTGCCGTCGTGGGGGTGCCGGTTGGAGATCACCGGTGGAGATGAGGAGCTGGACGAGACGGGAGACGGGGATCTGGTGCGGGACATGCTCGCGGTCGTCACCAGCTTCTCCGGCCGCCTGTACGGATCCCGCTCGGCGAAGGCGCGGGCGTTGACACGGGCGGTCAAAACCACAGTCGGCGAAGGCGATTTGTAGGCCAGGATTGGACATATATAGTGTCGCGTTAGCGAGTTGAGAGGAGGCTGGCCAGTGACCGCCAAGCGCACGAAGAACAGGCGCAAGCTGCGTATCCTGGCTGCCCCTTTCACCGTCGCGGCACCCACAGGTGCCCGTATCCGTGACCGTCTGCGCCTGGCACCCGCCGATGAGAAGGTTCTGCGGGCCGTCGGCGACCACCTGGGCCACCATGCCCGCGCTGATCTGGCGGAGCGGGTGCGGATCGGGAACGTCAAGGCCAACAAGACCCAGCGGGCGGAGCGTAAGCGGGGGCTGACGAAGCACTCGTCTTCCCGGTGGGCCGGTGCCATCACCCGCGTATCCGAAGACCAGTACAAGCTCTCCTTGCGCTGCCTGTTCGACGAGCGGACTGCTCTGCGCCGTGCCCTCCGGAAGATCGGCAAGCGTCTCGCGGTGCCGTGCGGGCAGCGTAAAGGCAAGGTGCGCGGCTATCCGGACCGACACGAACGCGCCCAGAAGCAGCGCCGGTTGCAGGTGCTGACCGCACGCCTGACCGCCGTCGAGCAGCGCATCGAGGAAGGCCGCCCCGCTGTCGTGGTCGGCGGCCGGAGGCTGGCGAAGACCCGCCACCATCTTGCTGACGCCAGACTCAGCGAGCAGCAGTGGCGGCAGCAGTGGGACGCCAACAGGCTGTTCCTCACCGCCGATGGTGAGTCCAGCGCACCGCACGGCAACTACACGATCACCGTCGACCCGTCCGATGACTCGGTGTCGATCCTGCTGCCCGAACCGCTGCGACATCTCGCGAACGCCCCCAGGGGCCGCTACCGGCTCGCCTGCACCGTGGCCTTCTCCCACCGCCGCGGCGAGTGGCTGGACCGCGTGAGCGCGAACCGGGCGGTGCGCTACGACATCACCCACGATCCCGTTCGCGGACGCTGGTACCTCGATGCCTCCTGGTCGGCTGACACCGCTGCCCTCCCCGCCCCGGACGAGATCGCCGCGTTGGGTGCACGCATGCTCGGTGTGGACCTCAACGCCGACCACTTGGCCGCCTACGTCCTCGATCCGTACGGCAACCCGGTCGGCGAGCCGATCACCGTGCCACTGGAGATGACCGGTCCCGCCTCCCAACGCGACGGCAGGTTGCGGGCCGCGATCAGTCAACTCCTGGTCATCGCCCGCGCCAACGACTGCGCCGGCATCGCGATCGAAAACCTGGGCTTCGACGACGCCCGTGCGGCCGGCCGCGAGACGATGGGGCGCGGCAAGCGCGGCAGGACCTTTCGCCGCACCGTCGCCGCAATCCCCACCGCACGCTTCCGCGAACGACTGCGCAACATGGCCTTCCACGCCGGACTCCTCGTCATCGCAGTCGACCCGGCATACACCAGCATCTGGGGCGAGAGGTACTGGAAAGCCCCGGTCCAGCAGCAGACCAGGACCAGCGTCACTCGGCACCACGGTGCCGCTGTGGCGATCGGCAGACGTGGCCTGGGCCACAGGATTCGGCGTCGGCCAGGTGTGACCGCCCGCGACCAGAGGATCGCGGCGCGGAGAGCTACCGGCCAGGCCGTATTCGTTCCCAGGCCACGCGGGACCGCGAGCCCACCCCGGACCACAGGCGCACCCAACCAGGGCGGTAAGACCTGCTGGGGCCAAGGTGACCAGCTCGCGCTGTTCCCAGATCCTCAAGACCGTTCGGAGGATCACCGGACTACCAGTCCGAAATCATGCGATGCGGCCAGCACTGGCCAACTCGCTTAGGAACGGTGACATCCTCCGTATGGACGGACGAGGACGGCCGGCCGCCGGCCAGTGCCGAGAGCCTGTGACCGCCCGGGGAGGGCGGCTGTCCGACCGCTTTCCCGCGGCCCGCTGCCCTCCCGGCTGACCGAGGAGGACCTCGACTTCTACGCGGGCGAGTTCGAGCGCGGGGGCCCGACCGGGCCGCTCAACCGCTACCGCAATGTCGACCGGGACTGGGCGGATCTCGCGGCCTGGGACGGGACACCGGGCCCCGGCCCGCCACCGCGGGCAAGGCATCCGCCGCAGGCGCCCCGCCCCTGACCGCCGGCGCGGCGGAGGGCCGGGACGGGCGGCGCCGGCCCCCGCGGGGGCGAAAGCCCCTCAGCTCATCGGGGTTGCCGGCCGGCGTCGGGCGGCCGTCCCGTCGGCGCGGCCCCCGGGACGGCCGGTGCCTCAGGGGCGGGCGTGACCGGGCCTGCCGTCCCCGAGCAGGACACCGTTCTCCGCCGCCATGAGGATGGCGTCGGCCTGCTCCTGGGTGAGCTTCCCCTCGGACACCGCCTTCTTGAGACGCTCCGACAACCGCTTCTCGCGCTCCGTCTTGCGCTCCTGCTGCTTCTCGCTCCGGACCTTCTCCAGCGCGGTCTTCACCTTGTCCTCGGACACGCCCAGTTCCTTCGCAAGGGCGGCGGCCAGTTCGTCCTGCCGCTTCTCCAGGCGGTCCTGCCCGCGCTCGCGGCGGTCCTCCCGTTGATCCCCCTTGCCACCGGAAGACGCGGTCGGCCCCGTCACGGTTGCCGGGCCGCTGTCCTCCGCCAGGGCCACGGCCGGGAACAACAACCCCACGCTCGCGACTCCTGCGAGGGCAAGACCCACTCGGGCTCTCTTGGTCGCCATCGAACACTCCTCCGGTCCGGAATCTGTGACGTGATCGAGGATGGGGCGCCAGGCTGTGCCGAATGTGGGAACAGCATGAGAATCCCCTGTGAACCCGTGCCGTGCCGTCCCGGGGCCGGACCGTCGTACACGGACGGTTCCGGGCGCTCCTGGTCTAAAAAGGAAAGGAGAGAAGGCGAACGATTCGTCTGCACTGACACTCACGTCGTTCGTGCTCCGGTGACACACACCTCTTGATGCGCGCGCCGGTGTGGTCATGCGGCAGAGACGCATACCCGGCTCCGGTTCAGACCCGACACCAGGACCGTACCTGCGCTCGCCGGCCCGTACACACAGGCGGCCCCACCGCCCAGGCGGTGGGGCCTTCTGAATGGCCGGCACAGGCCGGAAGCCCGAAGGAGGGGCCACCGCCGTGGGGGCCGGTCAGGACGACGCGATCCGGCTCACCAGCTGATCCCGCATCCGCGCCGGGATCCCCGGCGCGAACTGCCGCAGGTAGTGCGCCAGATGACGGTCGGTGTTCACCAGGAACGGCAGATCGAACACCAGCAGCCGGCGCACCGCCAGCAGTGGAACCGGCGAACGCAACGGCCGGAACTCCTCGTTCCACAGGCCCGGCTCCGCACACACCGGATGGAACTGGCCGATCATCAGCCCCTCGGCGACGAACTCGTCCTTGGCCGCCCGCTGCAGAGCATCCAGCGGCGCCGAGTCCTGTGCATCCAGGTGAGGCAGGACCATCAGCAGAGTCAGCAGCTCCCGGTCCTCCGCCTCCAGATCCACCGACAACTTCTCGTACCAGACCCGCAGATGCGCCACCGCGTCCGCCAGATCCGCCGCACCGCCCGCCGCGGGCACCGCCAGCAGGAACAGCTCGCGGCGCAGCGACGGCTGCGTGTACGGGCACACCGGCCCGCTGCGGCCCAGCAGCGGATGGCCGCTCACCAGGAACTCACGGCTCCACTCCAGCACCCGCCGCAGCGGCCCCGCCTGCCCGTCGGGTACTTGCCCGCGCTCCACCTCGTCGGCCGAGAAGATCCGCAGCGTCTCGTCGCCCCTCACCGTGGATCCCTCCACAGCGGGCGCAGTGAGGGCCCCTTGCCCGGTAAGGCGATCGGATCCCCGAAGGGCGTGAAGCCGTGCCGCAGGCACGACTTCTCACCACCGGGAGAGCTGGCCTCCGCATACGTACCCACGCCCTGCTCGTCGGCGAGCGCGGTCATCTCGCCCACCAGGGCCGCCATCACACCCGCGCCGCGCGCCGGGCCGCACACCGCGCCGAACGCCAGGTAGTAGTGCGGCCGGTCCACCGGATGGCGCTCGGCCTGCGCGGCGCCGATCGCGGCCAGCCGGGCCGCGTCCTCGCCCAGCACCTGTTCGAACTGCCGTGCGTAACGCTCGCCCTGCCGCTCGGTCTCCTCAAAGCCGCCGGGCGGCAGGAAGGTCAGCACCGCGTCCAAGGCGGCCGTGGTGCGCACCGCGTCGAACGCGAACGACATGGAGAGCACCACCTTGAAGAAACCGGGCAGCAGCTGCGCCCGCCGCGTGTCGTCGGGAGTGATCCAGCGGGTCAGCGGATCGTCGAAGAAGGCATCGGCCAGCAAAGCGGCCAGCACATCGGTCTCGGCCCGCGACGCGGACCGGCCGATGCCGGGCGCCGCCGGGACTGTGAACGAGGACAAGGGACCCATCCCTCCAAAAAGAACGGCGCCGGCCGTCCGCGCCCCGGGACCCGACTACTGCCCCCCGGCGGCCAGGGCGGCCAACTGCTCCACCCTGGCGTGGAGCCGGTCGAGATGGAGCTCGGCCTCCGGCTTGATCAGAACACTGCGCATCACCCGTGCCGCACCGGCGTCCCGCACCACATGGGGCAGACGCCGGGCGAACGCGTCGGCGTCCGCGCGCAGCACGCTCAGGAACACCGGATCCTCGGCCGCGTACATGCCCTCGTGCAGCATCCGCTCGCAGGCCGCGTCGGCGGCCGCAAGCGACATGGGCCGCACCGCGGGCAGATACGTGACGATGTCGAGGTCCGGCCGCTGGTACAGCTCCAGCACCTCGGAGGCGTCCAGCAGATCGGCCCAGCCGAGCGCGGCGCGGCGGCTCGCGGCGAGCATCTCGCCGAAACCGTCCCGGCTCAGCGGCAGCAGCTGCAGCGTCAGCCACAGACCCGCCGCCGCCGCTCCCGCCCGCGAGCACTCCAGACTGATCTCGCCCAGGTGCTGCTCGGCCTGCGTGAAGTAGGTATAGGGGGAGTCGTGCGCGAAATGCCGCCCGGCCCCCGGATCGTTGAACAGCACCGCCCCGCAGCCGTACGGCTGCAGCCCGTGCTTGTGCGGGTCGACCACCACCGAGTCGCACTCGGCCACCGCCCGCCACGGCCGTACGTCCAGGCCCTCCGGCCGCTCGGAGCGGCCCAGCAGCGCGTAGAAGCCGCCGTAGGCCGCGTCCACATGGACCCGGGCCCCGTGGCGGCGCGCCATCGGCAGCACCTCGTGCACCGCGTCGACCGCGCCCAGGCCCGTCGTCCCCAGCGTCACCACCACCGTGCCGACCCGGCCCGTCGCCAGCAGCCGCTCCAGCGCCTCGAGTTCGATCCGGCCCTCGCCGTCGGCCGGCACCCGGTGGCCCTCCATGCCCAGCACATGGCACATCCGCTCGTGCGTGTAATGGCTCTCGGAGCTGTAGGCCACACCCCTCCCCGGATGGGACTGGCGCGCCACATACAGCGCCTCCAGGTTCGCCATCGTGCCGCTGGTCGTCAGATGGCCCAGCGGCCGCACCAGACCGAACATCGCCCCGAGCGCGGCGACGCACTCCCGTTCCATCTCGGTGGTCGCCGGACCGCCCTCCGCGGCGTGGTTGTTGGGGTTGAACAGCATCGCCGTCGCATAGCCGACCACGGCCGCCGGATGCGGCGGCTTGACCATCTGGCCCGCGTAGACGGGGTGGAAGAACGGATAGTTGTCGTCCAGGCGCTTGGCGAACCGTTCGAAGACCGGCGCGAACGCCGCATCGTCGACCTGGTGGCTGGGATGGGCCGTGAACGGACCGAACCGCTCGCCGAACCGCTCCACGACATCCACCGCACGCGGAAGCCAGTAACGAAGATCCACGACAACTGTCCTCCCAGGCGGCACAACCGACGCACCAGGTATACGGACAGCGGCGCAACACCCCCGCAATGCCACGCCCCCGGCGCAACGCCACGCCTGCCGCGCCCATCCCGCCATGCCGGGCCATCCGCATGCCGGGCCCATCCCGCACCTGCCCCGCGATGCCGCACCCGCCTGCGCGCCGGGCCCATCCCGCCCGCAGGGCACCCCGCGACCCCCGCCCGCCGGGCCCCAGCGCCGTGCGAGCCGGCCGTGCTGCACTCACCGGGCCCGCACCCTGCCCTCAAGGAGAAGACCATGGTCACCCGCCGTCGCGTGCTCGGCGCAGCCCTCGCCACCACCGGAGCCTCGCTGTTCACCGCAGCCGCCCTCACCCCGCTGCTCCAGGCACGCAGCGCCCAGGCCGGCCCCCGCGCCGCGAACGCACCCCGCTTCGCCGTTCCGCTGCCCCAGCCGCCCGTCCTCGCCCCCGTCTCCACCCGCGGCGGCAAGGACACCTACGCCCTGACCCTGCGCCGTGTCCGCAAGGAGATACTCCCCGGCGTCAGCACCGAGGTCCTCACCTACAACGGCCACTTCCCAGGCCCCACCATCAAAGCCAGATCCGGCCGGCCGGTCGTCGTCCGCCACCGCAACGCCCTCGACACCCCGGCCTCCGTCCACCTGCACGGCGCCTCGGTGCCGCCCGGCGACGACGGCGCCCCCATGGACACCTTCGCCCCCGGCACCACCCGCACCTACACCTACCCCAACCGGCAGCCGCACGCCTCACTCTGGTACCACGACCACGCCCACCACCACGAGTCCGAACACGTCTACCGCGGCCTGTCCGGCTCCTACCTGCTCACCGACGACACCGAACGGTCCCTGCCGCTGCCCGCCGGCGCCCACGACATCCCCATCGCCCTGCGCGACGCCCGCTTCGACGAGGAGGGCCGGCTCGTCTACGAGATGGACGACGCACTGGGCCGCACCACCCTCCTCGCCAACGGCAAGCCCTACCCCTACCTCGAGGTCGCCGCCCGCAAGTACCGCTTCCGGCTGCTGAACTCCTCCAACCTGCGCTTCTTCCGCCTGCGGCTCGCCGACGGCAGCACCTTCACGCAGATCGGCTCCGACGGCGGCCTGCTGCCCGCCCCGGCGACCACCGACGAGCTGTGGCTCTCACCCGCCGAACGGGCCGACATCGTCATCGACTTCTCCCGCTACCGGGTGGGCACCCGGCTGGTCCTGGAGAACACCCTGGGACCCGGCAGCCCCGAACAGGTCGGCCAGGTCCTGCGCTTCGACGTGGTGCGCACCGCGCCCGACCCGAGCCGTATCCCGTCCGTGCTGCGCACGCTGCCGCCCCTGCCCGCCGCGAGCGTCGAGCGCTCCTTCGACGTGCGCATGAGCGACGAGAGCGGCGCCCCCGGCGCCCAGGGCCTGATCAACGGCAAGGTGTTCGACCACGACCGCATCGACACCCGCATCCGCCACGGGGCCGGCGAGATCTGGACCGTCACCAACCCCAACACCCTCGTCCCGCACAACTTCCACCTGCACCTGGTGCAGTTCAGGGTCCTCGAGCGCAACGGGCAGGCCCCCGACGCCTCCGAGTCCGGCCTCAAGGACACGGTGCGGCTGCTGCCCGGCGAGACCGTACGGCTGCACGCCACGTTCGACACCTACCGCGGCACCTACGTCTACCACTGCCACCTGCTCGACCACTCCGCGATGGGCATGATGGCCCAGATGCGCATCAGCTGACGGCGCCCGGCGGCCGCCTCCGCAGCCCGGCGGCGGCCACCAGCGCCAGCCCCGCGAACACCGCGCCCGTGGCGAACCCGCCCGCCATGCCCGCCCCGTGCGCGGCAACCGTCACCAGCGTCACCAGACCGACCGAACCCCCCACACTCTGCACCGCGTTCAGCACACCCGCCGCGGCCCCCGCCTCACCGGGCCGCAGCGACGAGGTCGCCAGTACCGTCGGCGGCAGCACACTGCACGCCATTCCCGCTCCCAGCAGCACCAGCGCCGGGAACACCGCCACCGCGTACCGCCCCTGCGCACCCACGGCCAGCCACACATCGGCGCACCCCAGCAGAGTCGCCCCCACGGCCAGCATCCGCCGCGCACCCCAGCGCCCCAGCAGCCGCGGGCACACGCTCGCGGTCAGCGCCATCGTCACCGGCAGCGGCAGCAGCGCGAACGCCGCCGCCAGCGCCGGCCAGCCGCGCTCCGCCTGGAAGAACTGGTTGAGGAAGAAGTACGTGCCGATCAAAGCGCCCGGAACCGCCAGCGTCGCCGCATACGCCAGCAGCCGGTCCCGGTCGGCGAACAGCGCGGGCGCCACGATCGGCTGCCGGGCACGGCGCTCGATCCCCGCGAACACCGCCAGCAGCACCAGCCCCGCCAGCACACTGCCCACCACCGTCACATCACCCAGCGGCCGTTCCGCGGCCCGCGCGAGCCCGAACACCAGCGCCGCCGCCCCCAGCGCCGACACCAGAGCCCCGGCCGCATCGAAACGGCCCCGGGCACGCGGCGTCTCGGCGAGCACGAACGGCGCGGCCGCCACGATCGCCACCCCCAGAGGCACATCCAGATACACCACCCACCGCCAGGATCTGAGCGAGGTCAGCGCCCCCGCCAGCAGCAGCCCGCCCGCCGTGCTGAGCGCCCCGACCGCCGTGCACACCGCGATCGCCCGGGTCCGGGACGGGCCCTGGGGAAACATGCTCAGCAGCAGCGCCAGACCGCTGGGGGCGGCCAGCGCGGCGCCCGCACCCTGCACCGCCCGCACCGCGATCAGCATCTCGCCCGACGAGGCCGCCCCGCGCAGCGCCGCGGCCGCCGTGAACAGCGACACCCCGGCCATGAACACCCGGCGGCGGCCCAGAAGGTCACCGGCCCGGCCGCCGAGCAGCAGCAGCCCGCCGAACACCAGCGAAAAGGCGGTGACCACCCACGAGGCGCCCACGGCCGTCAGGCCGAGGTCCGCACGCATGCCGGGCAGCGCGATGTTCACGATCGGGTCGTCGAGCTGGATCATCGCGTTGCATCCGGCGATCACCGCGAGCGCGGCGGCGGGCCGCCCAGCCCGCCCCGGCCCGCCGGCCGGCGCGGCCGCCGGCCGGGCCGGCTTGTCGAAGAGCTGCGCGGTCAAGACGGCCTCCTCCGAAGCATGGCGGCGCGGACAGCGCCCCGCGCACGCTCTCAGCGACCGCTCGAGAAACCGTCGAAACCCGCTCGCCCCCGCCGCCCCCACCGGCCTGCGGCGCACAGCCTTTTGCGCGTGCCCGCCGCTCCCTGCCGCCTCGAGACCGCGTCCAGCCCCACTCGTAAAACCTGCCCGCGCACCCGTCCCCGCCCTAGGCTCCCGACGCTTGCGCGCATCGGCCCGGCACCGTTCGCGAGCTTCGTGAGCGTCGGACACGACCACAGTGAGGACGACCCCGATGACTGCCAACCCGTACCACCAGTACGGCCCCGTGAACCCGTACGCGCCCGTGCCGCCCCCGCCCGCCCCCGCGCCGAGCAGGTCGACCGGCATCCTGCTGGTGCTCTCGACCATCACCATGGGGCTGATGTCCGGGCTGTTCTTCACCTTCGACGTGTCGATCAT
This sequence comes from Streptomyces sp. NPDC027962, assembly GCF_055566095.1. Classification (NCBI taxonomy): domain Bacteria; kingdom Bacillati; phylum Actinomycetota; class Actinomycetes; order Kitasatosporales; family Streptomycetaceae; genus Streptomyces; species Streptomyces sp. NPDC027962. The sequence goes on along the minus strand of NZ_JBVHTA010000055.1, from coordinate 1,417 downwards.
GCCGGGCCTGGCCGGCACCCCCGACCGGGTCTACGTCGAGGCGATGCAGAACTTCAACCAACTCATCGACAGCAGCGGCCTGTTCGCCCTCGTCTTCATCGCCGCGTTCATCGCCACCACCACCGCCGCCGTCATCGAATACCGCCGCGGCCGCCGCTCACCGGCCCTGTGGGCCGCGATCGCCGCGTCCCTCTACCTGGTGGCGCTGCTCATCACGTTCTCCGTCAACATCCCCCTGAACAACGAGCTCGCCCAGCTCGGCGACCCGTCCAAGGTGAGCGACTTCTCCCTCGTCGACAAGTTCAAGGGCATCTGGGAGACCACCAACATCATGCGCACCCTGCTGTGCACGGCGGCCCTGGGCTGCCTGGCCCACTGCCTGAAACTCCACGGCCGCGCGACCCCTGCCCGCCCGGCCGCAGGCCCGCCCGCGATGCCGCCGCACGCGCCGCGCACCGCCTGACGGCGCCGCGCCCGCAACACACGGCCCCGGCGGGTCACCCCGCCGGGCGTTGGGGCCGCTGCGCGCAGGGGCCGTTCATCGGCCGTACGGGCGTCAACGGCACCCGGCAGAGGCGCCGTTGGCCGCGGCGGCCGCCGGTGATCCGATCACGCTGCTCCGCCTGGTCGCTGCCGCGGTCGCTGACCTTCGGCCCCGACAGGGTGCAGCAGTGCGCCCACTCGGGCCCGGCAAGTGCCGTGAGCTCATTCGACGGAGAGCCCGTCACCGGTGCGGCGATTGCCAGGAGGGGGCGGGCACGCACCGTAGGGTGGCCTCGTGTTCAATCGGCTCACGATGCGCGTGCTGCCGCCGGGACCCCGGTACACAGCCCAGCTACGACTCTGGGTCGACGGGCGTGACCTGGTGGAAGAGACGCTCGGACAGGGGGGCCGCGGGCCGTATGCGAAGTGGGCACTGCCTGCGGACCGGCCCAGCCCGCTTTCCGCGACCAGCGAAGGCCAACGTGTCGGATTGGGCGAGCCGGACTGTACCGGCGGCTGCTGCGGCTACTTGTCCGTGTTCGTGCAGCGCAGCGGTGGCGTGGTCGAGTGGTCCGACTGGCAGGTGCCGTACCCAGAGGTGCCGCCGCCGGCGCTTCACTTCGATGCCGAACAGTACGACGCCGAACTGGCCCGTGCTGCGGCAGACCGCTGGTGGGAGATCTACCTCTGATCTTGCGCAGTGCTCCGCCCTTCAGAGGGGGGTGGAGGCCGTCCTTGGGCCGGAGGCGCGGAGCGCCGGAGGGCTCTGCCCCCCCGTGGTGACGGTCAGACGGGGCGCTGCTGGTTCTCGATGTACTGCTTGACAACGGTCAGGGGTGGGTCATGTCCCCTGTGGTGGTGTAGCCGGACCGATCTGATCGTTGTTGGGGTAGATCTTGTCCATGCTGCCTTCGGGGAGGTAGCGGCGGGGGAA
>NZ_JBVHTA010000054.1:0-53274 GCF_055566095.1 Streptomyces sp. NPDC027962 | reverse complement strand
GACGCCAACGCCAGCCACACATCGTCCGCGGCTACTTCGGCGGCCCCCACGTCCGCTACATCCTCGAATAGAACCCTTTGAGTTTCGGATCAATATGTGCCGGCGGGCGCCACGCCGGTCCTCGTTCGTAACTCGAATGGGCCGTGCGGCACAAACCTGACGCGCGGTGAAAAGGTTGCTACTGCTGCGGGCATCGATGACCTGTCGCCAGCGCTGCGCAAGAACCTGACCCGCTTCATGAAGGGTAGTCCTGCGGATACCGGGATTCCGCAGATAATTCGCCTCCCTAAAGGTGGTGCGGAATTCAGCTACAAGGTTCCCGGAAGGGTTTCCGGGTCATAAGCGGTGTATCGGAAGCGCGTAGATTCAGAAGGGGTTACGGAGTTGTCTTACAAGACGACGTTCCTCCCTGATGGCAGCATCGCGCACATCAAGTTCAAGTAAGGGTGAAGACCGTGGAGTCGGATGCTTGCCAGGCTCTGACCAGCCTGATTCGCTGGGAATCATCGCTGGATGAGCTGATCGACGCCGCCAACCAATGTGATCGTCACGAGGGTCCCTCTGTGCGCCTGGATCGTGATTCTGTACGGGAGGTCCTGTGGCGGTGCATTTCCGGAGAGATGGACGTTCTGGAATTGCCGAGATGGGCAGGGGTGGTTCACATGCTGGAGCGTGTTGAGATCGACGAGGTGGACGTTGATCTGCTGACTCAATTCCTCTTCGAGGTGTCGAGCCCAGAACTGTTTGATCCGGTCACCGCGAACGTATGTCAGCAATGGATCAGCCGAATGGAGCATGCGTAGCAGTCTGCTCACGCAAAAGCCCGGAGGCTCGGACGAAGAAGATTCCGACCGGGCCTCCGGAGCGTTTGACGGCAGCGGTGACGTAACGTAACGTCAAACGCCCGGGAGCCCCCGCCGATTACCGACTCGGCGGGGGCTCCCAATGTGCGCCCGAGTGAACTCTGAAATCCTTGGCAATGCACCCTCGGTGCGCCGGTGGCGCCGGCGCTTACGACAGGTTGTGCCAGGCGTGGTTACAAGTTCCTCGGCATTCCGTTTCTCTTCGTCGCGTGTCAGCTACTGCGAACGTAGACGCGAGGACGCGAGGACGCGAGGACGCGAGGACGCGAGGACGCGAGGACGCGAAATGATTTCACGTACTCACCGGCGCTTGTCGTCTTCGGTTCGGATGAGGCGAGTTACCTTGCGCGGTCCTAGTTCGCCCGTTTCCGGGTTGGCCGCCAGTACGTCATCGCCCAACTCCACATCCTCGATGTCCTTGGTGGAGCCGTCTGCCATGAGGACGTCGGTTCCGGCGAGGAAGCACTTGCATGGGATCCCGCGAGATCCTTGAGATTCCTTCCAAGGCCCGCTCGCCGGAGGGTTTCCCCTGCCCCGAAGGCTGTACGGCGTTCCGCCAGTGGATCCGACCATGGGGCCGAGCGATTCTATGTATTCCGGCGTGTAGCGAAGGTCCCATACGAAGCAGGAATGCAACCCTTCGGAGCACCCAATTTTGCCGCCCTCGCAGACCGAAGCGCCTGCCAGTGCAAGAAGTTCATGCTCCGGCAGATAGTTATAAACCCGATCGGCTCGTAGATTTGCAAGGGCCGTGGAGAAGGCTTCCTCGAAGCGGTAGGGTTCGGGGCCCGGTGCGCCAATACTTTCAAAGTATGACGGTCCCGGGTCGTGACGCGCTTGCGACGGGCCGTATCCGACGTCGTCGTAGCCGCCAATAGCGCCGCCGTAAGGCTTCTTGCTGCCCGAGTTTCCGGGGCTTCCGGGGTTGCCGCCGCTGACTGCGTTGTGGACTCCTGATTGACCTACAGAGGTGGAGCAGTGGTTGCTGTAGGCGCCGCAGGTTTCGGCGAGGCCGGTGGGGTCCGAGGTCGTGGCGGGGTGTTGGTTGGCGTAGCTGTAGCCGTTGAGGGAGTGGAGCTGGTCGAGGCTGAGGAGGGGGTCGACACTGATGAACTGCCCGATGGCCGGGTCGCATTCGCGGGCGCCGATGTGGGTGAGGCCGGTGGTCTTGTCGTTGGTCTTGCCGAGGAATCCCTTGTCGTCGGGCCAGGGCGTGCCGGTGGGATTGCCCCGTTCGGCGCCGAACGGGCTCAGGTAGCGCTTGCCGTAGGTCTGGGTGGCGTCGGCGTTGATGCCCAGGGACATGGTGCCGTGGTGGTCGCCGGCGAGGTGGGTGAGCTTGTTGCTGAGGGTTTCGTTGGAGCGGGAGGCGATGGTCTGGCCGCCGGCGGTGCGCGGTAGCCGAGCTCCGACAGGGCCGGCTGCAGGGATCGGCGAAGGATTGCACCGAACGCCGGACCCACGGTCACCGCCGGGGCCGCGAGCAGCGCGATGCCGCTACGCCCGGCCCGTGACGTGCGCGCCACCCAATCGAATCGCCGGGCCACTTCCCACACACGCGGCGCGGGGCTCCGAGGTCATGGCCCGAGCGTCATCGCAGGGTGTTCGGCTCAGGTCACCGAAGGGAGTCGACGAAAGCGGCGAAGGCCGGACGGGAGACGTGCAGGGCGGGACGGGTGGTGTCCTTGGAGTCGCGCACCGCGACGGCGTGGGTCAGCTCCGCGCACTCGACGCACTCGCCGCCCTGGTCGCCGCTGTAGCGGGACTTGCGCCAGGCGGCGCCGCCGAGTGGGGCGCACTCGACGCAGTCGCCGCCCTGGTCACCGCTGTAGCTCGACTTACGCCACTGCGTCGTGCTCCCCATGGTGTTCCTCCATGACGTCTCGGATCAGCTGCGCCGAGTCCTTGATGGAGAGGGCTGCGGCCTGCAGGTGATCGTAACGGAGCGAACAGTCCTTGACCGTATGCGGGTTGGCCGTCGGATGGCCCGTCCCGTAGCCCTCCGTGTAGAGGATCGCCGGGTCGCTCGCGAACCGGTAGAGGTTGAAGGAACCTTGAAGTCCGGCATGTGCGCCCGTCGCGTACGGCACGACCTGCACGTTCACGCGCGGATTCTCCTCGTATGTCAACAAACGGGCCAGTTGACCGCACATCACCTCCGGTCCTCCCACCGCTTGCCGCAGCGCGCCTTCGCCCAGGATCGCCCACAGCACCGGGGGTTCGTCCTTCTCCAGGATGCGCTGGCGCGCCAGCCGGACCGCCGTCCGGTCGTCAAGTCCCGTCGGGTCCATCGTGCCGAGCACGGCGCGGGCGTAGCCCTCCGTCTGGAGCAGGCCGTGCACCATGTGCGTCTGGAACGTGGCGATCTCCGCCGCCCTCGCCTCCAGCTCCGCCACCTGCTGGAACCACGCCGGCAGCTGGCTGCGCAGCACCAGCCCCAGCAGTCGCGACAGCAGCCCGCCCGTCCCCAGCGCCGCGTCGACGCGTTCGCTGAACTCTGCCGTGGGGAGCTTCCGCGCCGTCTCGACCTGGCCGACCAGGGAGCCCGTGTAGTTGACGATCGCGCCCAGCTGCTTCTGCGTAAGGCCTGCCGTCTCACGGTGTCTGCGCAGCTCGTAACCGTAGTAGTCGAGCGGCGAGGCGCTCGGGTCCAGGGCGTTGATGTGGCGGATGACGGTCATGGCTGAAGCCCCCTGCCAAGTCGATCAAGTCGATCAAGTCGGTCAACGCGCAAGCGCGTTGCGCTCGTTCGGTAGCCCAGCGTAGTCGTCGCAGGCCAGGCTCGTACCGTGAACCAAGACATTCCCCAGTACGGTATGCGCTTCACCGCAGGCGCCCACTCCGCCCGCCATGTCCGGCGGATCGTCCGCTGCTACCTGACCCTGTGGCGGTTGCGGGAGCTGACCGACGCTGTCGAGCTCGCCGTGACCGAGCTGCTCGCGAACGTCGTGCGCCATGCGCCGGGTGGGCGTTGCGGGTTACTCGTTCTGCGGCACCCGGAGGGCGTCCGGGTGGAGGTCTCGGACGGGTCGGCCCAACTGCCCGCGCTGCAGGTCCCGTCCGCCGACGACGAGTCCGGACGCGGCCTCGCCCTGTTGGACGCCATCGTCGACAAGTGGGGCGTGGAGAGCCGGGGCGGGGACGGCAAGACCGTGTGGTTCGAGATCGCCGCGCCCGGCGCTCGAGTGGCGCAGGCACCCCAGGTGGCGGACCATGGCTGAACGCGGCGATCCGCCCCGGGGGGTACGGAAGGACCCGTACCCCCCGGGTTCACGCGCGTCCGGCGGGGACCGCGGCGGTCTGCGGGTCCGCTTCCGTTCTGGCGGCCGGTACCGGATTCGCCGGGAGCTGCAGTCGTCTCGGGCCCGCCAGCAGGTACGTCAGGCCGAAGCCGGCGCCGACGACCAGCGCGCCGCCGACCGCGTCGAGGACCCAGTGGTTGGCGGTGACCACGATCGCGCAGACGGTGAGCAGCGGGTGCAGCAGGCCCAGCAGCTTTATCCACAGCTTGGGCGCGAGCATCAGCACGATCAGGCCGCACCACAGCGACCAGCCGAAGTGCAGGGAAGGCATGGCCGCGTACTGGTTGGTGACGGCGGTCATCGCCCCGTAGTCCGGATTGGCGAAGTCCTGGGGGCCGTGGACGGTGTCGACGAAGCCCATGCCGGGCATCAGCCGCGGCGGCGCGAGCGGGTAGAGCCAGAAGCCGAGGAGCGCGAGCAGCGTCGCGAAGGCCAGCGACGAGCGCGCCCAGCGGTAGTCGGCGGGGCGGCGGACGTACAGCACGCCGAGGATGGACAGCGGGACCAGGAAGTGGAACGACGTGTAGTGGAAGTTGAAGAGGGCCTCGGCCCAATCCGTCCTCACCACCGCCTGGTTGGCCCAGCGTTCCATGTCGATGCCGAGGACGCCCTCGATGGCGTGGATCTGCCGGCCGTGTTCCTCCGCCGCGGCGACGCTGCCGGTCGCGGCGGCGCGTATGTGGGAGTAGACGGAGTAGCCGACCCTTATGACGAGCAGTTCGAGCAGCAGGTTCGGCCGGGTGAGCACCCGTCGCCAGAACGGCAGCAGCGGCACCCGGGCCCAGCGGGCCGGGGCGGGCGCGGCGTATTCGGTGGGGACGGGCCGGCGGAAGTACGGCGAGCTGAGCGGCAGGTACGGCACCGCGCAGGCCGCGGCGAGCGCGGCGATGAGGAGCGTGTTGTCCCGGACCGGGTGGAAGACCGTCATGTCGGGCAGCAACATGTTGCCCGGCAGGGTGATGGCGAGGACGACGAGAACGGGCCACAGCATCCGGTCGGCGGCTCGTCTGCCGACGCGGCCGACGACCGCGAGGAGCACCCACAGAAGTTGGTGCTGCCAGGCGGTCGGGGAGACGGCGACGGCGACGCATCCGGTCACGGCGACGGCGAGGAGCAGCTGGCCGTCCTGGGCGTAGCGGACGGCGCGGCGCAGGCCGAAGAAGACGACGGCGGCGGCCAGGAGCACGTAGACGGCGATCTCGAGGGGGCCTTCGAGGCCGAAGCGGAGGAGGGCGCCGTGCAGCGACTGGTTGGCGAGGCTGTCGGGGGTGTCGCCGAGACCGGCGCCCGCGACGTGGTGGACCCAGTACGCCCACGAGTCGCCGGGCATGGCGGCCCAGGCGAGCGCCGTGAGGGCGCCGAAGGTGCCCACCGAGGTGACGGCGGCCTGGCGGCGGCCGGTGAACCAGAGCAGCGGCGCGAAGAGGAGCACGGTGGGCTGGAGGGCGGCTCCGACGCCGATGAGGAGACCCGCCGGTCTTTCCCCGCGCACCGCGAGGCAGCCGAGCAGCACGAGCAGGACGGGGATGATGCTGGTCTGGCCGAGGTGGAAGCTGTTGCGTACGGGCAGCGACAGCATCAGGAGGCTGATGGCGACGGGCGCGGCCAGCAGGGTGCTGCGGCGCGAGACGGGAATCGGCAGGGCGCGGGCCACGACGAGGGCGAGCAGCACCACGAGCAGCAGCGTGCCGAAGGTCCAGGCGACGCCGAGGCTCTGTTCCGCGGATCTGGCGATCGGCTTGAGGACCAGCCCGGCGAAAGGCGTGCCGGTGAAGCGGCCGGACTCGTAGAGGGAGCCCGGGACGTGCAGGACGCCGTTGTCGCCGATCCACGTCCCGAGGTCGGTGAGCCGTTCGCCGGGCGGCTGGGTCAGAACCGCTGTCGTCTGCCGTATCGCGAGCACCAGCGCGAAGAGCCACAGCGCGGCTCGCGCCGCGCCGATCCTCGAATCCGCCGTCGCACTCCCGCGCGGGCTGTGTTCCGCGTTCGCCACGTCGCGCCGAGCCTCCCCACCGTTTTTGTCGTCCTGTTGTCCGTAGATCTGGTGTCCACTGCGCGTCCGTAAGCGTCGCACTGCCCCGTGAAGGAGACCTACGCAACCCCCTGTTCGCCTGACTGTCACCCCGTCACCGGCCGGTTTTGCCCACCGATCGTGACGGAACGAGCGGCGGGACGGGCGGCGGAACGGATACGTCCGCTGCAGGAACCGCAGATGTCCGCGGCACCGTCACAGGAGGTATGCGGGGGAACATACAAGAATTCGGGCCGGGCGCGCGCCTGGTCACAGTGGTGCTGGCATTGCTCGTGCTGCAGATCGCGTCCCTGATCAGTCCGGCGTACGCCTGCGGCTGCGGGGCGATGGTGGTCGACCGGAACGCGCAACTGTCCGTGGACCGGGAGACCTCGGTGATCGACTGGGACGGCCGCACCGAACAGATCGTCATGCGCTTCACGGTCTCCTCGGACGCGCAGGACGCGGCGTGGATCATGCCGGTGCCGACACGGGCACAGGTCGAACTGGCGGACGAGGCACTCTTCGACGAACTGGTACGGGTCGCGGCGCCCGAGAACCGTACGCGTCACTACTTCTGGCCGCGGAGCGGCGACTGGCCCTTCGACGACGCCGACGGCGCGGTCGGGGCGGCACCGGGCGCGGGCGCGGACGGCTCGGGCGTCGGCGTGGTCGGCCGGGAACGGCTCGGCGACTTCGACGTGGCCCGGCTGACGGCCACCGATCCGAACGCCCTCGGCAACTGGCTGGACGAGAACGGCTTCGAGCTTCCCGAGGGACTCGGCGAGGACCTCCGCCCGTACGTCGACCAGGGCTGGGAGTACGTGGCCGTACGGCTGGCGCCGCGCGAGAAGGGCGCGGTGCTGACGGGCACGCTCGATCCGCTGCGGCTGAGCTTCGCCAGCGACCGGCTGGTCTACCCGATGCGGCTGTCCCGGCGGGCGAAGACACCGCAGTCGCTCGGCCTGTTCGTCCTCGCGCAGCACCGCATGGAGCCGCGCGACACGATCGGCGGCTCGGAGCCGGAGGTGACCTTCGCGGGCAGGGTCGAGCCGCAGGGCGCGGTGGGTCGCCTCACCGGCGGGGAGGAACGCTTCCTCACCGTCCTCGACCAGCGCTTTCCCGAGCCCGACAGGATCGACGGCGACCACGAACTGAGGCCGACCGCCAAGGACACACCCTTTCGGCGGGTGGTGTACGACGACGACCTGCTGATGGTAGGCGGCGTACCGGCGTGGCTGCTGACGCTCGGCGGCGCGGCGGTGGCGCTCGCCGCGACCGTGCTGCTGCGCGTACGGGCGGGCCGGCGGCGCCGGCCGGTGCCGACACGAGTGCCGCCGCCGGTCTCCTGAACGTAGGTTGATCCGTATGACTCAGGAGCAATGGCAGGCCGTGGACAACTACATCAGCGATCTCCTCGTGCCCGAGGACGAAGCCCTCAGCGCGGCCCTCGCCGCGAGCGACGCGGCCGGGCTGCCCGCGATCAACGTGGCGCCCAACCAGGGCAAACTGCTGTACCTGCTGGCGCGGATGGTGGGCGCGCGCACGGCGCTCGAGATCGGGACGCTCGGCGGCTACAGCACCATCTGGCTGGCGCGCGCGCTGCCCGCCGACGGCCGGCTCATCTCCCTCGAGTACGACCCGGCCCACGCGGACGTGGCCCGCGCCAACATCGCCCGCGCCGGCCTCGACAAGGTCGCGGAGGTCCGCACGGGAGCGGCCCTCGACACACTCCCGCGCATCGCGGCGGAACCGGGCGCGGGCCCGTTCGACATGGTCTTCATCGACGCGGACAAGCGCAACAACCCCCGCTACGTGGAATGGGCCCTGCGCCTGACCCGCCCCGGCAGCGTGATCATCGTGGACAACGTGGTGCGGGGCGGGGCCGTGACCGACGCATCGAGCGAGGACCCGGCGATCGCCGGGACACGCGAGATGTTCGAACTGGTTGCCCGCGAGCCGAGGCTGGACGCGACGGCGCTGCAGACGGTGGGGCTGAAGGGGTACGACGGGATGCTGGTGGCCCGGGTGATTGCGTGACGCGCGGGGCGTAGCGGGGCTGCGCACCTGCCCTCCCCTACGGACTGACGGCCGTAGGGGGGGTCGCCCCGATCCGGCCTCACCGGCGGTTGAGGCGCGGGGCGGAGCCGCGGCGGGAGGCAGGGCCGCACGCCTCGTGGGCGCCGCCCCCCACGGCCGCCGGGCCGTAGGGGGTGAGGCAATGGGTCCGGGGCCTGCCCCGGTTTCGGGGAGGGGCGGGGTGGGGGAACAGGCACCCGGCCACCGTGCGGCAGGATGGCCGCATGAGCATCGTGAAGATCAACGCCCTCACCGTCCCTGCCGAGCAGCGCGAAATGCTGGAGAAGCGGTTCGCCTCCCGCGCGCACGCCGTGGAGAACTCCGACGGCTTCGAATGGTTCGAACTGCTGCGGCCCGTCGAGGGCACCGACCAGTACCTCGTGTACACGCGGTGGCGCGACGAGGCGTCGTTCCAGGCGTGGATGGAGGGGCCCATGAAGGCCGCGCACCAGGGTGGCGGCGGGCAAGGCGACGGTGGCGGCGAGCGTCCCAAGCCCGCCGCCACCGGGTCCACCCTGTGGTCGTTCGAGGTCGTCCAGCAGGCGGCACCGAAGGCTTGAGTCCGCCAGGACGCCTGACCTGCTCTCAGGTCCGCAGGAGGCGCTCCGTCACCTCGCGGTACGCGCGCAGCGCGAGGCGCAGTTCCTCCGTGTCGTGCTGCTGCCGCCATCCCTCGCCCAGCGAGCGACGGCAGTCGGCGAGTGCGGCGGTGAGCCGGTCGCCGGTGTCCTCGAGGACGTCCGCCGCCTCCTCGACGGCGCGGCGCGGGGAGTCGACGAACCCGGTCATGGCGTGATGAAGGCGCTGCGCGAGCTGCTCGCGCTCGGGCTGGGGCAGGAGTTGGGCCGCCCGCGGCTCGGCGTCGTCGGCACCCGGCGCGGTGACCGGCGTGACCGGGATGGCCGCGCCGCCGAGCCTCCCGGGGGCCGGACCGGTCGCGGTGTCGGCGGCCGCCGCCGGGGCCGGCGCCGTTACCGCCGTTGTTGTCGGCGAGAACGGCGGCTCTGCCCGCCGACGGGACTCGTCGGTGCGGCCGGGCGCTGAGCCCCGCCCCGCGTCGACGTCCGTGCCCGCGCGCTCCACCGGCTCCAGTCGGGGCGTGTGGGCCGCGCTGCGTTCGGGCTGCTTGCCGTCCCGCCCGTCCGGCGCGGCGGGGGTGTGGGTGTCTCCCGCGTCGCCGGGGGCGTCGGGCGGGACGGCAGATATGGGGGACCTGCTGCGCTCGTCGTCACGGCCGTGTTTCATCAGGCGCCACTCCCCCGCGGGTGCAGCGCGTGCCCTCGTTCGGAGCGGTCGGAGCGGCCGGGGCGGTGGCGGCGGCCGTGGTCGACGGCTCGGTCTGCCACCAGGTCCTCGAAGAGAGCCCGGGCGTCGACCATCGCCTCGCGCAGTCCTTCCGTGCCCACCCCGGACTCGCTGCGCGCGGCACGGTGCACCTCGCGGTAGCCCTCGACGTGATGGGGGTGGTGCACCGAGAGCGCGGCGAGCTGCTCCTCGTAGCGGCCGGCGGCCGGGAAGCCCCGGTCGGCGGCCAGCCGGCCGAGGAGCTGGTCGGCGTCGGCGACAGCCCTGGCCGGGGCCTCGACGAAGCGTTCCTGCACGGCGGCCCACTCGGCGTCGTAGTGCTCGCGCACGCCGGGCGCGAGGGGCTGCGGCTCCAGGTCGCCGTGGCGCCGCACGCGGTCGTGCAGTTCGCGGTCGGCGGCCTTGGCGTCTCCGTCGTGGCGGGCGAGGGCCCGTTCGTATTCGGGGCCGAACCGCCCGCGCAGAGCTCGCCTCCCACCGCCGTGCCCCCTCGTGCGGCGTGCGTACAGCGCGCCGGCGGTGATCAGGAGGACCACGATCACCGTGGCGACGATCAGAACTGTGGTCAGGGTTGACATGACTCACCTTCCGGGCTGACCCGTTGGGCGCTCACTGTTCGCGAGCGTGCATTGCTGCGGGTAACCGGGAATTCGTTGGCCAAACAACCACCTCGCGGGATACAGAACTGCCATGACCGTGTGGACCCTGGCCGTCGAGGCCTTCGACTCCCCCGACGCGACCGCCCTTCGGCGCGCCTACTACCACGATGTGGCGAGCCGTTACTGGGGACGGCCCGCGACCGTCGCCGAGGTCGACGCAGGGCTGGACGGGGACGGGGTCGAGCGGCTGAGACCGCCCACGGGCCAGTTCGTCGTCGGCCGGTGCGACGGCGAAGCGGCTTCCTGCGGTGGAGTGTTGATGCTGGACGAGGCACACGCCGAACTGACCCGTGTGTTCCTTCGCCACGACTTCCGCGGCCGCAAGGGCGCCGGTCTGCTGATGGAGTCGCTGGAGCACGAGGCCCGTTCCCTCGGCGCGCGCCGGATGGTGCTGAACACCCGCCTCGATCTCGTGGAGGCCCGCAGGCTGTACCTGCGGCACGGGTACGCGGAGATTCCGGCGTACTGCTCTGGCCCGTACATGGACGTCTGGTACGGCAAGGACCTGTAGCGGCGGCCTCCGGCCCCGGTGCGGGACGGTCAGACGGCGTGGCGCTTGGGGAGCCGGTGGTCGCCGCGCGGTTCGGGGCTGTGCGGCCGCTCCTGGTCGGAGCCGCAGATCTCCGCGTTCAGTTCGTGCACCAGTTGGACGAGGTCCGTGGGCCGCTCCGGGCCCCACCAGTCGCCGAGCAGCTCCGCGAGGGAGTCCTCCCTGGCCCGGGACAGCCGCTGGGCCGCCTGTGCACCGCTGTCGGTGAGCATCAGGTCGAGCCCCTCACGGCGGGCGAGACCACGCCCCTCCACCTCGCGGGCCGCCTCCGTGACGGCACGCAGCGGTACGGGCGTGGTCTCGGCGAGGAGGGCCGGTTCGACGGCACCGTGGCGTTTCATCCGCAACAGCAGCCAACTGGACGCGGGCAGCAGGTCGTACCCGGCCCGCTCGGTGATCTTCTCGTAGATGTGCCGCCTGCCCTCGCGGGAGGCGAGCACCGACAGGGCCCGGGCCACCTCGTCGTGGGAGGAACGCTCGACGGGGTTGGAGGCGAGCGTCTCGCTGTGGTCGGGCGCGGTCACCGAGGCGCGCAGCTTGTCCTCCTTGAGGAACCAGGTGATGACGAAGGCGATGGCGACGACCGGCACGGCGTAGAGGAAGACGTCGGTGATGGACGCCGAGTACGCGTGGAGCACCGAGGGCCGCAGGTCGTCGGGGAGTTCGGCGATGGCGCGCGGGTCCGCTGCGAGTTCGGCCGGCCCGGCCCCGGGCGGGACCTGCTGCCCGGCGAGGGCGGCGGCGAGCTTGGACTCCAGCCGGCCGGCGAAGATCGCGCCGAACACGGCGACACCGAACGAGGCGCCGATGGAGCGGAAGAACGTCGCACCGGACGTGGCGACGCCCAGGTCCTCGTAGCCGACCGCGTTCTGCACGACCAGGACGAGGACCTGCATCACCAGGCCGAGCCCCGCGCCGAACACGAAGAAGACCAGGCTCATCTGCCAGGTGGAGCTGGTCTCCTTGAGCTGGTGCAGCAGGACGAGACCGAGCCCGGTGATCGCGGTTCCGGTGACCGGGAAGACCTTCCAGCGGCCCGTGCGGCTGACGAGCTGCCCGGACAGGGTCGATGTGATCAGCAGACCGAGCACCATCGGCAGCATGTGCACACCGGACAGGGTCGGTGAGATGCCGTGCACGACCTGGAGGAACGTCGGCAGGTACGTCATCGCGCCGAACATGGCGAAGCCGATCACAAAGCTGATGACCGCGACGAGCGTGAAGGTCCGGATGCGGAACAGCTTCAGCGGCAGGACCGGTTCCGCGGCCCTCCGCTCCACGGCGACGAACGCGGCGAGGAGCACGACTCCGAGGACGGCGAGCCCGATGATCTGCGCCGAGCCCCACGCCCAGGTCGTGCCGCCGAGGGAGGCGACGAGGACCAGGCAGGTGGCGACGGACGCGATGAGGAAGGTGCCGAGGTAGTCGATGGTGTGCCGGGTCGGCCGGACCGGGATGTGCAGGACGGCGGCGATGACGAGCAGGGCGACGACGCCGACGGGCAGGTTGATGTAGAACACCCAGCGCCAGTCGAGGTGTTCGGTGAAGAAGCCGCCGAGCAGCGGCCCGAGCACGCTCGTCGCGCCGAAGACCGCGCCGAACAGACCCTGGTACTTGCCGCGTTCACGCGGTGGGACCAGGTCGCCGACGATCGCCATCGACAGCACCATCAGCCCGCCGCCGCCGAGGCCCTGGACGGCGCGGAAGGCGATGAGCTGCGGCATGTTCTGGGCGATGCCGCACAGCGCGGAGCCGATGAGGAAGATGACGATGGCCGTCTGGAAGAGCTTCTTGCGACCGTACCGGTCACCGAGCTTGCCCCACAGCGGGGTGGCGGCTGTCGCGGCCAGCAGGTAGGCGGTGACCACCCACGACAGGTGGTCCAGGCCGCCCAGTTCGCTGACGATGGTCGGCAACGCGGTGGCGACGATGGTCTGGTCGAGAGCGGCGAGCAGCATGCCGAGCAGCAGCGCGCCGATGGCTACGAGGACGGTTCGCCGGCTTCGTCCGTCGCCGGGGGCGGGACTCAGCTGCGAGGTGCTCACATCCTGGGCCATGCCGATCTCCTCGTTCCGGCTGCGCACGTTCCATTCCATCGTGGTGGGTCCGTCCGGTTATGGCCTGCCGAGAGACGAAGGGGTGCGGTCGGGCCGCCGGATGGGGGCGTCGGGTGCCGCGGAGGGGCGCTCCACAACGGGTGGGGCGTCGGGTGCCGCGGAGGGGCGCTGCATAATCGGCGGCATTCCAAGGGGAGGGGACCGGCAATGACCGGAAACAGATGTCCGGCGTGCGACAGACCGCGGAACGGGGACGGCACCGCCGGACCCGGCTGCGACTGCGCCGAGCGGGCGGGGGCCGCTCTGCGCGCGGAACGCCGGGCGGACATCGCGGCGGCGGAGGACTTCGACCCACTGCGGATCAGGCCGTACGTGACGCTGGAGGGTCTGGAGGGCCGGCGGGGGACCGCCGACGGATTCGCCCCGGTGCCCGAGCCTCTTCACCCGCCACTGCCTCGTCGCGTTCGGACGCGGACGGCCGGGGCGCCGGGGACGTCCGGGTGGCAGGGTTCGGACACTGCGGCCGACGCCGCGGAGGCAGGCGGGCGGGCCCAGGGCACCGCAGGCGAGGCTGCGGGGACGGGCGGGCCGGGCCCGGCGGGCGCGCCGTGGACGACGCGGGCCGAGGGCACCGCAGGCGGTCCGGAGGGGCAGGCACCTGCCGCAACCTGGCAGAGCCCGGACGGGCAGGCACCTGCCGCAACCTGGCAGAGCCCGGACGGGCAGGCGCCTCCCGCCACGGGGGCGCCCCCGGACGGCCAGGGCTGGGGATTCGCCGCGGGAGCGGCGCCGGCACCGGCCGCCGTGAGCGGCGACACCGCGCCACTGCCCCGGATCGCCGACGCACCGGGGGCGGCCACGACCGCGGCGACGCCGCACTGGCCGGCCGCCGGCCCAGAGACCGCAGGTGGCGCGGGGGACACGCCCGAGGACGTCGCGCTGTACGTCGCCGACCCCGGGGCCGAGCCCCGCCCCCGACGTCGGCGGGCCTTCGCCGGGCTCATCGGGGGCGCGGCGGCTGTCACCGTCGCCGGCACGGCCGCGTTCGCCGGCGGGCTGTTCGCGGGCGACGACGAGCGGGACCGCGCCCTGCCCCCGGACACCCGAAGCAGCGCACCGGACGCCACCGCCAGCGCGGTGCCGGACGCCCCGTCGGAGACCGTGCCGCCCTCCGCGTCGGCGTCGGCGTCGGCCTCCGCATCGCCGTCACCGTCCGCGCCGGCGTCCGTCTCCCGCGCTCCGTCGCCATCGCGTTCCGCGCCGCGCCAGACCCCGGGCGGCAACGGCGACACTCCGGTCAGCCCCTCCGCGCCGCCGCCCTCGACGGCCCGGGCGACGGGCACCGTGACGCAGTCTCCGAGCAAGCCGGGCGGCGGCACACTGCGCCGCGGGGACAGCGGGCCGGCGGTCCGGGAGCTCCAGCAGCGGCTGGAACAGCTTCGGATCCACACCGACGAGGCGGACGGCCGGTTCGACGATGAGGTGGAGGAGTCCGTGGCGAGGTACCAGTGGGCCCGCGGCGTCCAGGGTGACCCGTGGGGCGTCTACGGCCCCCATACGCGCCGGGAGCTGGAGTCCGAGACGGAGGAGCCGTGACGCGGCGGCCGTGACGACTCGGCGGGGCGAACGGGGCAGCACCGGAACGGCACGCGGGGCAGTCGGTGCGCGCCGGGCGCAAGGCGGAGTGGCGCCGCCCCGCCTGTTTTTGTATCGTGAAGGAACAAAGTGGTTCCGCCCGTACTCCCTGACCGGCGGGCGGGACCGCTTGTTCTCTTTTCCCGTGCCCTGGAGCTCGCCGATGCCGGCCACCCCCACGCCCGTACTGACCACCCGTGCCCTCCTGCTGGACATGGACGGCACCATCGTCGACTCGGACGCCGTGGTCGAGCGCGTCTGGCGCACCTGGGCGACCGAGCACGGGCTGGACGCCGACGAGGCGCTCAAGATCGTCCATGGCCGGCAGGGATACGCCACCATGGCCGCGCTGCTCCCGGACCGCCCGATGGAGCAGAACCACGCCGACAACCGTGTACTGCTCGCCCAGGAGACGGCCGACACCGAGGGGGTGGTCCCCGTCGCCGGCGCTGCCGCCTTCATGGCCGCCCTCGCCGGGCTGCCGCACGCCCTGGTGACCTCGGCCGATCTGCCCCTGGCCACGGCCCGTATGAACGCGGCGGGGCTGCCCATGCCACAGGTGCGGGTGACGGCCGAGTGCGTCGGGGCGAGCAAGCCCGACCCCGAGGGCTTCCTCAAGGGTGCGGCCGAACTGGGCTTCGCCCCTGAGGAGTGCGTGGCCTTCGAGGACTCCGAGGCGGGCATCACGGCGGCCCGCGCGGCCGGCATGCGGGTCGTCGGCGTGGGCCCCCGCGCCACGGTGATGACACCCGACATCCACGTACCGGACCTGACGCACCTCACTGCGACCGCGCACGCGGACGGCACGATCGCGCTCAGCACCCGCCGGGTCTAGAACCAACGCCGTTCAGTCAGGTGTGAGTGCTGTTCGTCAAGGCCGGTCCCAGATCCGGTGGTAGATCCGACATCCGCGCCTCGAGCTCACGCAGCGGCCACGACGTCGACCGTCGGTTCCATCGTCGGGCGGTGACGGCCTTCAGTTCCATACGTGCTGCCACTGCACTCTCGCCTTCGAACTGCCCCGAGAAGGGGTGCGCGGTGATCGTGACGGCCTGGTCTGTGCACTCGGCACGAAGGCGTGCGACGACAGCAATCTGCTCGTCGGTCCACCCTGGGCCGGGTTCCCGGCCGCCGGTCACGACGGCGGTGTGAGGGTGCTCTTCTCCGGGCCATCCGTCCGCCGGTTTACTTCAGGAGGCAGCAGCTGCGCCGACTGCTTGTTTGCCTGCTTCTTCGTCGAGCCGATCAACGACGAGCATCGCCGCATCGTCCGCCAGGTGGCCCCCGGTGTGACGGATCAATGCCTGGTGCAGTTGTTCCAGGAACTGCGACGGGGTGCAGGTGGGCACCGCTTTCATGGCTTCGGTCAAGGCGAAGAAATCTCTGTCAGAATTTCGGGCTTCCATCACACCGTCGGTGTGCAGCAGCAGACGGTCACCAGGTGCGAACGGATAGCTCTCCGCCTTGGCGGGAAGACCGGTGATGAAGTCGTCCAGGCCCAGGGGTGGCAGTGGTGAGCTCGGCATCAGGGCGTGAACCTCGCACTGGTGCAGCAGCAACGGAGGCGGATGTCCGCGATTGACCACCTGGACCTCGAAGCCGTCGGGCACCTGAGCCACGAGCACAGTCACGAAATCCTCCGCCTGGTCTTCCCTCTCGTCCTGGTCGGCCGCACCCGGCGCAGATCGCTCCCGGTGCAGCGCGGCCGCGCAGTGGTTCACCACCTCCACCAGGTCGTCCTCATAGTGCACGGCCTCCCGGAAGGCGCTGAGCACGGCCGAAGCCATACCCACAGCAGGCAGCCCTTTGCCGCGGACGTCCCCCACGATCATCCGGACCCCGTACCGGGTCTGTACGGCTTCGTACAGATCGCCGCCGATGTGCGCTCCCGTCTCAGCCGCGAGATACATGCTGGCCGCCCGCACCGGACCCATCCGGGCCGGTACGGGCCGCAGCAGGACTCTTTGTGCTGCCACGGCGACCCGGCGAACTTGGTTGAGCTCGCTCTGCCTGCGCGTGCGCACAGCTTTACTCGTGATGACACTGGCCACGGACACCACGAGGAGGCCCAGGAGATTGCTGTAGATCAGCATGCCACCCCACGCCTCGTGCAGGGTGGTGGTGGTCAGGCTGACGGCCAGGGCTCCAGCCGCTGCCGAGAGGGTGCCTTTCGGGCCCATCGTCAGCGCAGCCAGTGCCGGCATCGCGACGAGGAGAGGGCCGGTGTAGATATCGTGCGCAGGAGAGAGTTCGATCCCTAGCCCAAGCAGTATGATCACGAACGGCACGCACTGCGCGACTCGGAAAAGGGCCCGGCTGTGACCGCCCGCTCCTGGCGGATGAGCTGGACGGAAGAGAGTCCGCATGGATACAGCCTGCCTCGCTGACGTGGACAGTTCCACTCATCGACGGAGGCGGCCAAACCAGGCCAGGCCCCCGGTCCGGTGTAGTCGAGCCGACCCTGCAACGCAGGCTCGGCCCACTGCAACCGAGAGCGGCCGGTGACGATGAAGAACGCATTGGGCATCAGCCACACCACCCGCTGGATGCGGCACTCCAGGTCACTGTGGGTCCGGTCGCCGACATCCTCGAAGGTGTCCAGCAGGATCACCGGCATCACGCGCCTGTCCGCAGGGAGCTGGGCAAGCTCCCACCCCGGCAGATGCGGATAGAAGGACAGCGCCTCCAGATCTCAGCCGGTGATCGCTTCGAAGAGGCTGAAACCGGCGAGCGCGAGCATCAGGCACGCCGCGACCTTGGTGATCAGCTTCAGCGGCACGTACTGCATCAGCGTCCGCCCGCCGAGGATGCCGATGCCGGCGACCGCCCACAGCGCCAGCACCGCGCCGACGCCGACCGAGAGCGGATTGTCGTAACGGGCCGCGAGGTTGGCCGTCATGATCTGGGTGAGGTCGCCGAACTCGGCGACCAGGATGAGTACGAAGCCCGCCCCGGAGACCTTCCAGAAGGACTGGCCGGCCGGGGCCTTGATGCTCGCCTCCTCGCCGTCGCCCTCCTTCAGCAGAAGCATCAGCGCGCCCGCGAGGAACAGGACGCCCACCACGGCCTGCACCAGCCGGTGCGGCAGCAGGGTCAGCACACTGCCGGCGGCGATGGCGAGGGCGACGTGGACGGCGAAGGCGGCGGCGACACCGGCGAAGACGTACGACGCGCGATAGCGGGTGCCCAGCATCAGACCGGCGAGCGCGGTCTTGTCGGGCAGTTCGGCGAGGAAGACGACGCCGAACGTGATCGCCAGGACGGTCGAGCTGATCATGGATGGGTCCTCAATCGGTCGGGCGCGGCCCTGCCGAGAGTGTCCTGGGCGTTTCAGGGATCGCTTCGGCACGGCAGCGCCATGAATGCGTACATGGGCACTGCGGCCGAAGGTCTCGCCGGCGGTCCTCTGTGACGAGGCCGCCTCCGGGCGCCGGCCGGGCACGAGGCCCAGCAGTATGTCGACGGTCCGGCGAAGAGCTACTCCCCTTCTGCGCGGTACAGCCTACGTGACGGCGGCACCGCTCCCTCAGGGACCTTGGTCCCTTCCGTCCCTGTTCAGCCGCCCGCGCGCCACGAGCTCGACGACGAGCGCGACCGCGATCGCCTGCACGGCCAGCAGCGCGACCAGTACGAACAGCTGGACCGCCCCCGCCTCGACCGGCGAGGCACCGCCCAGCAGCATGCCGACGAAGGCGCCGGGGAGTGTGACCAGCCCCACGGTCCTGGTCTGGTCGAGGCCCGGGAGCAGTGCGTCGGAGGCGGGATCACGGGCGACCTCCATGCGGGCGTCGCGGACCAGGAGACCGAGGGCGAGACCCGCCTCCACCTCGCCGCGCCGCTGCTCCAGTTCGTCCAGCGCTCGCCGGCCGCCGACCGCCGTCACGGTCAGGGCCCCGCCGATCAGGATGCCGGTCACCGGAATCAGCGTGATGCCCTTCACCGGCACCAGTCCGGTGAGGAGCAGCGCGGCCACGACGGGCACCACCCCGGCGGCGATCGGCAGACCGGCCCACCACCAGGTGGCGTTGGCGGTGATCCGCCTCCCGGCGGTGCGGGCGGCGACCGCGTACATGAGCGCGATGAAGGCGAGCAGCAGCGGAACGGAGCGGACGACCCAACCGATCGCCGCGGAGACCACGGCGAGCTGGACCGCGGCCCGCACGCCCGCGACGACGATCCGGCGGGAACGCCCCAGGTGGGCGACCGCGACCACGGTCGCCGCGGCGGCCAGCAGGACGGCCAGTACGGCCCCGAGGGTGAGGTTGACCGGCAGGAGCACGCCGCAACACTACGACCTGACAACGCTCATGCCGGTACGTCAGAACCCTTGATGTGACGTGTTCATGTCGCCACCCTGTTACCTGGCGCCCATCCCCAGGCAATCTCGCGCCGCAAGCATGGCCACGCCCGCAAGGGCACCTCCCGCGCCCGCAGGGCGATGGAGGAGGCCAAGCTCCCCCCACCTCCAAGGAGTTCACATGTCAGGTGTCTACGCGCGTCGAAGCCGCGGTCTCCGTCGAACAGCCGTCCTCGGCGCCGCCTCCGCCCTCGCCACCACCGGCCTGCTGGCAACGGCGCCCACCGCTCAGGCAGCACCGCCCACGCCCGTCAGCGCGTCCACCGCCCGCAGCTACCTCGGCCAGCTGACGGTGGCCGCGGAAGGCTCCTCCTCCGGCTACAGCCGCGACCTCTTCCCGCACTGGAGCACACAGTCCGGAGCGTGCAACACCCGCGAGGTCGTCCTCAAGCGCGACGGCTCGAACGTCCAGCAGGACTCCAGCTGCGCGGCGGTGAGCGGCAGCTGGTACTCCCCGTACGACGGCGCCACGTGGACCGCGGCGTCCGATGTCGACATCGACCACATGGTGCCGCTGGCGGAGGCCTGGCGCTCCGGCGCGAACAGCTGGACCACGTCCAAGCGCCAGCAGTTCGCGAACGACCTGACCCGCCCGCAGCTCATAGCCGTCACGGACAACGTGAACCAGTCCAAGGGCGACCGGGACCCGGCCGAGTGGATGCCGCCGCGCAGCTCGTACCACTGCTACTACGCGCGGATGTGGGTGCACACGAAGTACTACTGGAACCTGAAGGTGGACTCGGCGGAGAAGAGCGCGCTGCAGTCGGTCCTGAACGGCTGCTGACGATCCGCTGCGGTTGGGGCTTGCCCCCCGCCCCGCCCGGGGCCCCCGCCCGGGCCCGGTACCACGCTCCGGGCCGGTACCGCGCTCCGGGCGATGTCGGCCACCCCCCTACGGCCTGGCGGCCGTAGGGGGGTACATCCCACACCGCTGGGCGAGGGGGTGCCCACGGACGGGCCGGCTTTCGCTCCGCGAAATCGGCCTGCCGACCAGTCGGCTCTGTGGGCAGGGCACCTGGCCCCGCCGGGCACTTCCCCTACGGCCTGCGGGGCGCAGGTGCCGCACCCACGGCCGCCAGGCCGTAGAGGGTTGTGGCGCAGGGTTCGGCTGAGGAGGCAACTCCAGCTCGCCGGCGACTGAGGCGCGGGATTCGGGGCAGCGCCCCGACAGACAGGGCCAACTCCAGCCCCGCCGACGACTGAGGCGCGGGGTCCGGGGGCAGCGCCCCCGCGGCCCGCCCGCAAGACACGCGGAAACACCGGAACCGACCCGCCTCCTCCCTCGTTCCGTACCGTACGGGGCGACGAAAGGGGCACACATGACCGGCCTCCGCCTGGGACCGCTGCTGCGTCATGTCGACTGGGAGAGCGGAACGAGCGCGACCGTCTGGGTCGAGACCGACCGCTCGTGCACGGCGGAGGTCCGCTGCGAGCAGGGCGGCTCGGGCTCCGCGTCGACGTTCCAGATCGCCGGGCACCACTACGCCGTGATCCCGGTGACGGGCCTGACACCCGGCTCCTCCACGGCGTACGAGGTGCTGCTCGACGGCAGCCGCGTATGGCCGCCCGAGGATTCCGCCCTCCCACCGAGCACCATCCGCACCCCGCCCGCGTCCGCCGACGCCGTGCAGGTCACCTTCGGCTCGTGCCGCTGGGCGGCACGGCCGGCGCACGGGCACGACCCGGTGGGGCCCGACGCCCTGGACACGCTCGCCGTCCGGCTGGCCGCCGACCCCGACGCCGAGCGCCCCGACGTGCTGCTCCTGCTGGGCGACCAGGTCTACGCGGACGAGACCTCCGACGCCACGGGCGAGCGGCTGAAGACCCGCCGCGACCCGAAGGTGCCGCCGGGCACCGGAGTCGCGGACTACGAGGAGTACACCTGGCTCTACGACGAGTCCTGGCGCGAACCGGAGGTCCGCTGGCTGCTCTCCACCGTGCCGAGTTGCATGATCTTCGACGACCACGACGTCATCGACGACTGGAACACCAGCACGGCGTGGCTGGCGGAGATGCGGGCGACGCCGTGGTGGCACGAACGGATCACCAGCGCGCTGATGTCGTACTGGGTCTACCAGCACCTGGGCAACCTCTCCCCCGCCGCCCTGGCCGCCGACCCGCTGTACGAGGCGGTGCGAGCCGTGCCGGACGGCACGGAGCTCCTGCGACGGTTCGCGGAGAAGGCCGATCGTGACGCGACGACCGCGCGCTGGAGCTACCGGCGCGACTTCGGCCGGACGCGGCTGCTGATGGTCGACACCCGCGCCGCGCGGGTTCTGGAGGAGCAGGACCGGTCGATGCTCAGCCCGGGCGAGGCCAAGTGGCTGGCCGAACAGGCGAAGGACGCCCCGGGGTCGTTCGACCATCTGCTGATCGGCACCTCCCTGCCGTGGCTGCTGCCACCGCTGATCCACGACGCGGAGAACTGGAACGCGGCGCTGTGCCGTGGCGAGCGCGGGCCGCGGTGGGCGCGCTTCGGGGAACAGCTGCGCCGGCATGCGGATCTGGAGCACTGGTCCGCATTCCCCTCCTCGTTCCGGGAGCTGACGCGGCTGATCACGGAGGTGGGCAGCGGCCCGGACGCGCCGGCGACGGTGTGCGTGCTGTCGGGGGACGTCCATCACGCGTACGTGGCGGAGCCGCAGTGGCCGGACGGCTTTGAGCATGCCGGGACCGTCGCCCGGCCGGACGCCCGCGTACTGCAGCTGACCTGCTCCCCCGTGCACAATTCCATTCCGCGCCCGATAAGGCTCGGCTTCCGGTTCGGGTGGAGCGGCGCTGGGCGGCGACTCGGCCGGCTCTTCGCCCGGCACGGGCGCACCGACAGGGCCCCCGTCCGCTGGCGGCGGTCGGCCGGACCGTGGTTCGGGAACCAGCTGATGACGCTGACCCTGCGGGGCCGCTCGGCATCACTGCGGCTCGACCAGGCTCGAGCGGAAAAGAAGGGTTCGAGCCGAGGCCGGCTGACCACACTGCTGGAGCGCCGGCTGACGGACGGTCACTGACCGCCTGTCTCCCTCTGGCCGGAATCAGCCATGCCCAAATGTTGAACTTGCAAGTACTGCTTAGGTCTGCCTAACCTGGGCCCCCCTCATCGGTTCCCGTCCCGAAACCGAAGGAGCCCCCACATGGCCTCCCCCACACCCAACCTCTCCGCCCGTCTGGATCAGGCCCAGCCCTACGCACTCGCACTGTTCCGCGCCGTCGTCGGCCTGCTGTTCCTGTGCCACGGCGCCGCCTCGCTGTTCGGCGTCCTCGGTGGCGCCGTGGGCGGCGGCACCATCCCGGCCGGCACCTGGCCCGGCTGGTACGCCGCCGTGATCCAACTGGCCGCCGGCGCGCTCGTGTTGCTCGGCCTCGGCACCCGCGGCGCCGCGTTCGTCGCCTCCGGCTCGATGGCGTACGCGTACTTCAAGGTCCACCAGCCCGAGTCGCTCTTCCCGCTGCAGAACGGCGGCGAGGCGTCGGCGATGTTCTGCTGGGCGTTCCTGCTGCTGGTCTTCACCGGCCCCGGCGCCCTGGCGCTGGATCGGCTGTTCGCGTCGCGCGGCACCGCCGGCGCGACGGAGCCGAGCAAGGAGCAGGCCACCGCATCGGCCTGATCCGAGCGGTACACGAACGGAAAGCGCCCGGCCCCTCGCAACCGAGGGGCCGGGCGGCGTCGTCCCGTCCGGGCGCCCCGGGACGACGCCGCCCGGGACGCCCGCCCGTTCGGGCAGTTTCACGTCGATGTCCGTCCGGGGAACGCCCCCCGTCGATCTCCACCGGCGCCCGGGCGTACGCTGTACAGCTGTCTGACCGCCCTGCCGCTCCCCCGCGACATAGCGGCCTTGCCACGAACGGGGAGAGTCGAGTGCTCGAGAGTCTTGGGTCGCTGACCGGCAGCCCATGGATCTACGCCGTCGTGGCGGTTTCCGTACTTCTCGACGTGTTCCTGCCCGTGCTGCCCAGCGGAGTGCTGGTGATCACGGCCGCCACTGCTGCCGCCGCCGGGTCCACCGCCGGCACCGCCACGGTCGCGGGCACCGCCGACCAGGTCACCCGCGAGGTGCCCTCCCTGCTCGTCCTCGTCCTGTGCGCGGCGACGGCCTCCGTACTCGGCGATCTCGTCGCCTACCGGCTCGCCTGGCGCGGCGGCGACCGCCTGGACCGGGCCATCGCCCGTTCGCGCCGGCTGACCCGGGCGCAGGAACGTCTCGGCGCGGCGCTCAGCCGCGGCGGCGGCGCGCTCGTCGTCATCGCGCGCTTCGCACCGGCAGGCCGCTCCGTCGTCTCGCTCGGCGCGGGCGCGGCGCACCGCAAGGTGAAGGAGTTCCTCCCGTGGTCGGCCCTGGCCGGGATCGCCTGGGCCGGATACGCCGTGGGGCTCGGCTACTTCGGCGGGCAGTGGCTGGGCGCGAGCTGGGTCGGCGCGGCCGTCTCCGTGCTCGCGCTGTTCGGCGCGGGCTCCCTCGCCGCCTACGTCATGCGGCGTCCGGCTGCGGCTCCCGAGCCGACCGCTTAGCGGCCTGGTCGCCGGAGCCGCGGACCTCGAGCCCGTCGAGGAGTCTGCGGGTCGCCTCCGTGATCTCTTCGACGGCCTGCTCGAAGACCTCGCGGTTGTGCGCGGCGGGGGCCCGGAAGCCGGAGACCTTGCGCACGTACTGCAGGGCGGCGGCCCGCATGTCCTCCTCGGTGGCCTCTTCGGGGAGCACGGGCGGACGGAGAGTCTTGATACTGCGGCACATGCGTCCAGTGTGCCGCGCACCACTGACAGCCGGCGAGCGCCCGCCGTCCCGGTGGCCGGCCGGCCACCGGCCCCGTATCCCGGGGGCCCGGAAACGACCGCAGCCGCGGCCAGTAGAGTGCGGCTGCGTCCCCCTGCCGTTCCACCGACGAGGTACCGCTCCGTGACCCCCGCACCACGCTCACCAGCAGTAACCGTCGTCGGGATCGGCGCCGACGGCTGGTCCGGACTCCCGGAGGCCTCGCGGGACGTGCTGCGGCGGGCGGAGGTACTCATCGGCAGCGCGCGGCAGTTGGACCTGCTGCCCGCCGGCTGCGCCGGTGAGCGCGTGACGTGGCCGAGCCCGCTACGGCCCGCCGTCGCCGGGCTGCTCGCCGCGCACCGGCGCCGCCGGTGCGCCGTCGTGGCCAGCGGCGACCCGATGTTCTACGGCATCGGCCGGGCGCTCGCCGAGGAGATCGGCCCCGACGCGCTCCACGTCATGCCACACCCGTCGTCCGTCTCGTACGCCTGCGCCCGGCTCGGCTGGCCCGTCGAGGACACCGAAACCGTCACGCTCGTCGGCCGTCCCGCGGGGCAGTTGTCCGCCGCGCTGCACGACGGCCGCCGACTGCTGGTGCTCAGCGCCGGCCCGGACACGCCCGCCGAGGTCGCGGCCCTGCTACGGGACCGGGGCTTCGGGCCGACCCGGATGCGGGTGCTCGAGCAGCTCGGCGCGCCCGCGGAGCGGAGCGTCGAGGGCCACGCGGCGAACTGGGCCGCACCAGCGGGCGACCCGCTGAACGTCATCGCCCTCGAGTGCCGCAGCAACGAGGGCGCGTTGCGGCTGTCCGCCGTTCCCGGTCTGCCCGACGAGGCGTACGAGCACGACGGTCAGCTCACCAAACGCCACATCCGCGCGGCGACCCTCGCCGCTCTCGCGCCCGCCCCCGGCGAACTGCTGTGGGACATCGGCGGCGGCTCCGGCTCCATCGCCATCGAGTGGATGCGCACGCACCGATCCTGCCGGGCCGTCACCGTCGAACGGGACCCGGTGCGGGCCGCCCGTATCGCCCGTAACGCCGACACGCTCGGCGTACCGGCCCTGCGTGTCGTCACCGGCGCGGCACCGGACGCCCTGCAGCAACTTCCCAACCCCGACGCGGTGTTCATCGGCGGCGGGCTCACGGCCCCCGGCCTTCTCGACGCCTGCTGGGACGCGCTGCCGCCCGGCGGCCGTCTCGTCGCCAACACCGTCACCCTCGAGTCGGAGGCGCTGCTCGCCGAGCGCTACAGGCGCCACGGCGGGGAACTCGTGCGTCTGGCCGTCTCGCACGCCGTGCCCGTCGGCGGCTTCACCGGCTGGCGCCAGGCCATGCCCGTCACCCAATGGTCCGTCACCAAAGCAGGAGATCCGACATGACCGTGTACTTCATCGGTGCGGGCCCCGGCGCCGCCGACCTCATCACCGTCCGCGGCGCCCGCACGCTGGCGTCGTGCGGGGTCTGCCTCTACGCCGGCTCCCTGGTACCCCGCGAGCTCCTCGCCGAATGCCCGCCGGACGCCCGTCTGATCGACACCGCCCAGCTCGATCTGGACGCCATCACCGCCGAGCTGGTCCGCGCCCACGAGGAGGGCCACGACGTGGCCCGGCTGCACTCGGGCGACCCGTCCGTCTTCAGCGCGGTGGCGGAACAGATGCGGCGCCTCGACGCGGCGGGCGTGCCGTACGAGATCGTGCCGGGCGTCCCGGCGTTCGCGGCGGCAGCCGCGGCGCTGAAGCGGGAGCTGACCGTGCCGACCGTCGGCCAGACCGTAATCCTCACGCGCATCGCCCAGCAGGCGACGCCCATGCCCGACGGCGAGGACCTGGCGACCCTCGGCCGCAGCGGCGCGCTCCTGGTCCTCCACCTGGGCGCGCGGTACATCGACCGGATCGTCTCCGAACTCGTCCCCCACTACGGCGCGGACTGCCCGGCCGCGGTGGTGGCGATGGCGAGCCGCCCGGACGAGCTGGTCCTGCGGGGGACCCTGGAGGACATCGCGCCCCAGGTGAAGTCGGCGGGTGTGACCCGCACGGCGGTGATCCTGGTGGGCCGCGCGCTTGCGGCGACGGAGTTCCGCGACAGCCACCTGTACTCACCGGACCGCGACCGCCACGTCTGCTGAGCGGGGGCGTGGCGCCCCCGAGTGCCCCTGTCTGGGCGTGGCGCCCCGCGTGTCCCTGTCTCCGGGGGTGCGGCGTTTCCCGGGGCGCCCCCGTGGTGGCCCGGTCCGGGGGTGTGGTGTTTCGGGGGCCCCTGCCTTGTGGGTGGTGTGGGGGTCGGGGCCTCCGGAGGGGGGTGTTCCCGTGGTCGGCCCGGTCCGGGGACGTGTCGTTCACCGGGGGTGTCCCTGCTTTGTGGGTGGTGTGGGGGTCGGGGCCTCCGGAGGGGGGTGTCCCCATGGTCGGCCCGGTCCGGGAACGTGTCGTTCACCGGGGGTGTCCCTGCCTTGTGGGTGGTGTGGGGGTCGGGGTCTCCGGAGGGGGGTGTCCGGAATGGCTTTCCTCACCGCGCTTCGCGCGAGTTGCGACGCTTTACTTCCGGACACCCCCCTCCTGCGACCCCGCCCCCCCTCCCGCCGGTCGCGGGACCACCCGGCCGGCGGCCGTTTCCCACCGTCGGTACGGCTTCCCCCGGTGGGAGCGGAACCGTCACGTCGGCATTGCGGGGGCAGCATCGCCTTTCCCGGTGGGAGCGCAACGGGCGTGCGGATGCCGTGGACGGTGGGGATGGTCCGACACGGACACGGTGCTGTGGGGGCGGTGCGGTGATCCACCGAGGGGAGCGAAACCATCGGCCGCGGGCAGGGGGACGCGCAGGGGGGCGTGTTCGGGACGTAAAGCGTCGCAACTCGCGCGAAGCGCGGTGAGGAAAGCAGTCCCGGACACGCCCACCGGAGCGGCACCCGGACACCACCGGATACGGACCCGGCCACGCCCCAGACGCCAGGCCCGAGGCGCCGGGCCACGCCCGGCAGCGCACCCGGACACCCAACAACACGGACCCGGCCGTGCCCCAGACGCCGGGCCACGCCCGGCAGCGCACCCGGACACCACCGGATACGGACCCGGCCACGCCCCAGACGCCAGGCCCGAGGCGCCGGGCCACGCCCGGCAGCGCACCCCGACACCCAACAACACGGACCCGGCCACGCCCCAGACCCCGGGCCACGCCCGGCAGCGCACCCCGACACCACCGGATACGGACCAGGCCACGCCCCAGACGCCCGGCCCGAAGCGCCGGGCCGCGCCCGGCAGCGCACCCCGACACCACCGGATACGGACCCGGCCACGCCCGAGAGCGTTACCCGGTGCGCGGCCCGCTCGAGGGCTGCGTGCGCCCCACCACCGTGCCCGCGCGGTCGATGCACACCACGTCCACCGCCACCGGTGCCCCCCGCAGCACCCCGAGCGCCTGGTCGCGCGCTGCCGCCGCCACCAGGTCGCCCAGGGGCACGCCCTGCGCCGCGCACATCTGGAGCGCGGCCAGGCCGGTGTTCGCCGCCGCGACCTCCGAGGCAAGGGCATCGTCCGCGCCGCCGCGCCGCGCCAGGTCGGCGAGGAAGGACTTGTCGACCTGGGAGCGGCCCGAGTGCAGGTCCAGGTGCCCGGCGGCCAGCTTCGAGAGCTTGGCGAAACCACCGCAGATGGTGAGCCGTTCCACGGGATGGCGTCGTACGTACTTCAGCACCGCCCCCGCGAAGTCCCCCATGTCGAGGAGCGCGTCCTCGGGGAGGCCGTACAGGGAGACGACCGTCTTCTCGGACGTGGAGCCCGTGCAGCCGGCGACATGGGTGCGTCCGGCCGCTCGGGCCACGTCCACGCCGCGCCGGATCGAGTCGATCCAGGCCGAGCACGAGTAGGGGACGACGATCCCCGTCGTGCCGAGGACGGAGAGTCCGCCGAGGATCCCGAGCCGCGGGTTCCAGGTGGAACGGGCGATGTCCTCGCCGTGATCGACGGAGACGGTGATCTCGACGTCCCCGCTGCCGCCGTGGCGGGCGGCGACCCGGGCCACGTGGTCGCGCATCATCTGCCGCGGCACGGGGTTGATCGCCGGCTCGCCGACGTCGAGCGGGAGTCCGGGACGGGTGACCGTGCCGACGCCCTCCCCCGCCCGGAAGACGACCCCGGACCCGGCCGGCAGCAGCCGTACGGTCGCCCGGACCAGCGCGCCGTGCGTGACGTCCGGGTCGTCGCCGGCGTCCTTGACGATGCCGGCCATGGCGGACGACGTGCCGTTCAGGGTCTCCGCGGCCAGGGCGAAGGACGGCGTCTGGCCCTTGGGCAGCGTGATCGTCACCGGGTCCGGGAACTCACCGGTGAGCAGCGCCGTGTACGCCGCGGTCGTCGCCGCCGTCGCGCACGCACCGGTCGTCCACCCGGGCCGCAGACCGGTGTGCTTGAGTTGGGCGTCACGCCCTCCGCTCGACTCAGCCATGGATGGATCCGATGCACGTACTGGTACTGGGTGGGACGACCGAGGGCCGGCGTCTCGCGGAGAGACTGCTCGCCGACGGGACGGTCCGCGTCACCAGCAGCCTCGCCGGCCGGGTCGCCACTCCCAGGATGCCTCCGGGCGAGGTCCGGGTGGGAGGCTTCGGCGGGGCGGAGGGCCTGGCCCGCTGGCTGTGCGAGCACGAGGTCGGCGCGGTCATCGACGCCACCCATCCTTTCGCGGGAACGATCAGTTTCAACGCGGCCCGGGCCGCCGCCGACGCCCATGTTCCCCTGCTGGCGTTGCGCCGGCCCGGCTGGGAGCCGGCCGACGGCGACGACTGGCATCCGGTCGGCTCGCTGGAGGAGGCCGCCGACCGGGCCGCGGCCCTCGGCAGCCGGGTTTTCCTGACCACCGGCCGCATGGGTCTCGCCTCCTTCGCGCACATCGACGACGCCTGGTTCCTGCTGCGGTCCGTCGATGCCCCCGAGGGCCCGCGCCCGCCCCGTATGGACGTGCTGCTGGACCGGGGCCCGTTCACCCTCGACGGCGAGCGCGAACTGATCCGCCGCCACCGCATCGACGTGCTCGTCACCAAGGACAGCGGCGGCGCGGCCACCGCGCCGAAGCTGACGGCAGCGCGGGAGGCGGGCGTGCCTGTGGTGATCGTGCGCCGCCCGCCGGTCCCGGACGGCGTCCCGGTCGCGGCCGCCCCCGAGGAGGCGGCCGCCTGGCTGGCGGGCTACTCGGGGTAGCGGCGCGGGGTCCAGACGATCTCCTCGCCGTCGCCCCGGCGCACGACCTGCGTCTGCGACGACCCGACGAGCAGGATGGTCCGCATGTCGACCTGCGCCGGGTCGAGTTCGCCGAGGCGCACGATCCGTACGCTCTCCTCCGGCCCGCCCACGTCCCGGCCGAGCACGACGGGCGTGTCGGGTGCGCGGTGCGCCAGCAGCAGTTCGCGGGCCTTGCCGACCTGCCAGGTGCGGCTGCGGGAGCCCGGGTTGTAGAGGGCGAGCACCAGGTCGGCCGCGGCCGCGGCGTTCAGCCGTTCCGCGATGACCTCCCACGGCTTGAGCCGGTCGGAGAGCGAGAGCACCGCGTAGTCGTGGCCGAGCGGCGCGCCGGCCTTCGCGGCGGCGGCGTTGGCGGCGGTGACGCCCGGGAGGATCCGTACGGGCACATCCTTGTAGGCGTCCTGGGAGGCGACCTCCAGCACTGCCGTCGCCATGGCGAAGACGCCGGGGTCGCCGCCGGAGACGACCGCGACCCGCCGTCCGCGCCGGGCCAGGTCGAGTGCGAACTCGGCGCGCTCGGACTCGACCTTGTTGTCGGAGCCGTGCCGGATCTGCCCGGGGCGGTGCGGCACCCGGTCCACGTACGTGGTGTAGCCGACGAGTTCGTCGGCGTCGGCGAGCGCGCGCCGGGTCTGCGGCGTGAGCCACAGGGGCCCGGCGGGCCCGGTGCCGACGACCACGACCTCGCCGGTCCCGGGGCCCGGGAGCGGGTTCGCGACACGGCTCGGTACGACGGCGACGGAGAAGTACGGCACCGAGTCCGGGGCGATGTCGGCCAGTTGTCCGGTGCGCTCGCCGTTCATCGTGGCGCGCTCGACATACCGGGCCTCGTCGAGCCGTCCCGAGGTCTCCATCGCGCGCCGCACGGCGGGGAAGGTACGGCCGAGCTTCATCACCACGGCCGAGTCGGTCGCGGCGAGGCGTGCGGTCAGCTCGTCCTCCGGCAGCGTGCCGGGGATGATCGTCAGCACCTCCTCCGCCTCGCACAACGGCGTGCCCAGCCGGGCCGCCGCGGCGCTGACGGACGTGACGCCGGGGATGACCTCGGTCGGGTACCGGTGCGCGAGGCGCTTGTGCATGTGCTGGTAGGAGCCGTAGAAGAACGGATCGCCTTCGGCGAGGACGGCGACCGTGCGGCCGGCGTCGAGGTGCTCGGCGAGCCGCGCCGCGGCCTGCTCGTAGAAGTCGTCGAGCGCGCCCCGGTAGCCGCCGGGATGGTCGGTGGTCTCCACGGTGACCGGGTACATCAGGCGCTCCTCGATGTGGTCGGGGCGCAGATGCGGGGCGGCGATCGAGCGGGCGATGGACCGGCCGTGACGGGCGCAGTGGTACGCGACGACGTCGGCCTCCGCGATGACACGTGCCGCGCGCAGGGTCATCAGCTCCGGGTCGCCGGGGCCGAGCCCGACGCCGTACAGCCGCCCTGTGGTGCTTCGCTGCTCGCTCATTCCGCCTCGCTCGCGATCGCGTTGACTGCGGCGGCGGCCATCGCGCTGCCGCCGCGGCGCCCGCGCACCACGAGGTGCTCGAGTGCCAGGGGGTGTGCGGCGAGCGCCTCCTTGGACTCGGCGGCGCCGATGAAGCCGACGGGCACGCCGATGATCGCGGCCGGACGCGGGGCGCCCTCCTCGATCATCTCCAGCAGCCGGAACAGCGCGGTGGGTGCGTTGCCGACGGCGACGACGGAGCCCTCGAGACGGTCGCGCCACAGCTCGAGGGCGGCGGCGGAGCGGGTGGTGCCGAGCTTCTCGGCCAGGCCGGGCACGGACGGGTCGGACAGCGTACAGACCACGTCGTTGTCGGCGGGCAGCCGCTTCCGGGTGACGCCGCTGGCGACCATCTGCGCGTCGCACAGGATCGGCGCGCCGGAGCGCAGGGCGGCGCGGGCACGGACGACGACGTCCGGGCTGTGGACGAGGTCGGTGACGAGATCGACCATCCCGCAGGCGTGGATCATGCGGACCGCGACCTGCGAGACCTCGGCCGGCAGCCCGGCGAGGTCCGCCTCCGCGCGGATCGTGGCAAAGGACTGGCGGTAGATGGCCGCGCCGTCCTTTTCGTACTCGAACACGGTGCTCTCGCTCACTTCGTCGGGGTGGTGATGGTGCGCGCCGCCGCGAGGGCGTCGGCGAGTTGTGGAACGGGTGTCGTGCGCGGCGCTTCGCCGGGGGCGGACACCTCGTAGCTTCCGTCGCCGGTCGCGACGACGTCGACCCAGGTGCCGCGGGGGTGGCCGCAGCGGCGTTCGCAGCCGGACCAGTACACAGGCAGGCCGCCTCGGCCCGCGTCAAGCAGTTCGGCGGCGTCGGCCCGTACGTCGGCGAGGGACTTGGCGCATCCGGGCCGCCCGGTGCAGGCGCCGACACCGAGCCAGGGCGAACCGGGCCCGGTGACGAGCCCCGCGTCGGCGAGCGTCCGCAGCTGCTCCTCACCGGCCCCGGGCACGACCACGCCGCGCCACGGCGTGACACGCAACTCCCCCGACCCGTACCGCTCGGCGACCTCCCCGAGCAGCCGCCACTGCCCGGCAGTGACCCGCCCGAGCGCCGCGAGCACGTACAGGCCCCCGGCCCCGACTCCCCGGACGGCCCCGGGGGCGGGGCCGCCGACGCGGGCGGGGCCGCGGTCCACGGAAGGACCCCGGTCGCCGCCCGCGCCCAGAGCGAGGTCGCCCACGCCACCGTCTGCGGCCGGAGCGCCGACGATGCCGGGGCGGCCGTCTACGGCCGGGGCGGCGGGGCTGCCGTCCGCGCCCGGCGCCGGCTCCCCCGCACGGCCGCGCGCGGCGCCGTCGGCCGGAGCAGGAACGCGGTCTGCGGCCGGAGCAGGAGCGCCGTCTGCGGCCGGATCATGTTCGACCGGGGCAGTTGGGCCCGAGCCGCCGGGGGCGCCGACGATGCCGGGGCCGCCGTCTGCGGCCGGGCCGGCGGGGCCATCACCTTCTCCGGCCGGTTCGGCCGAGGCGACAGGGCCTGGGGCGCCGTTTGCGGCCAGGTCTCCTTCGACCGGGACAGCGAAGCCCGGGCCGTCCGCACCCGGCACCAGCTCGCCCGCACCGCACCGCGCCGCGGGCCCGCCGTCCGCGCCCGGCGCCGAGTCGCCCGCGCCACCCCACGCCGGAGCGACGCGCTCCGCGCTGACGCCCGCCGCCGCGGCCCGGGCCGCCAGCGCAGCGGTCGACACGCCCTGGCCCGCAGGGAGTTCACGGACCCGCCACGCGCGTGTGCCGCTCGCGCTCGACGCGGCGAGGAAGGTCTCGGCCGCCAGCAGCATGCAGCGGGGGCCGTCCTCGGTCCGGACGTGCAGCGTCGCGTCGCCCGCCGTCACGCGGACCCGCGTGCCGCCCGGCTCTGCGAGCAACATCACATCCGCAGCGAGCTCGACCATGTCCCCGCGGCCGTCGTCCAGGGCGAACAGGAAGCGCCCCGACAGCTCCGGTGTGAGATCGCTCGCGCACAGCAGCGCGTCCAGCTCCCCGACGAGAGGCCGCACATCGGCGAAGCCCCGGTCGTCGAGCCCCGACAGCGGCGAGGCGACGATGTTGCGGACGCGTTCGTGGCGGGGCGACGGCAGCAGCCCGGCCGCGTCCAGGAGCTCCGCCAACTCCCCGCCACAGCCCGCTTCCAGGCCCCGCAGCTGGAGGTTGCCGCGCGAGGTGATGTCCAGCGCGCCGTCGCCCAGCCGCTCGGCCGCGTCGGCGAGCGCGTACGCCTGCGCGGCACTCAGGAGGCCCGCCGGCACGCGGACGCGCGCCAGCGCGCCGTCGTCCGCCGAGTGCAGACGCAGCGCGCCGGGGCAGGCATCACCGCGGTCCCGAACGGGAGTTACGGGAACTTCATCCCGGTTCGGGCGGTTCGAGGGGGCCGGAGGCATGGCGGCGAGCATACCGACCATCACACAAGCCCCCTGCTCCGAGCGCCCTACCCGGACCGGAGCGGCCCCTACTATGCTGCTCTGCGGGCCAAACGGCCCGCCACCGCCGAAGACGGCGTCAGGGGAGGAAGCCCGGTGAGAATCCGGCGCGGTCCCGCCACTGTGAGCCAGGCGGCTGTGCACCACGCGCACGCCGCCGGGTGAGCCAGGAACTCCCGCCGTCTTCCACCGCCCGGGGCGCGGAAACCCCGAGGAAGAGGCCAGACGCCGCATGATCCTGCTCCTGTCGACGTCCGACACCGACCTGCTGAGCGCACGTGCCGCGGCCGGCCCGGTCGCGTACCGCTTCGCGAACCCCACCCGCCTCGCCCTCGAGGAACTGCCCGCGCTGCTCGAGGGCACGGACCTCGTCGTCGTGCGCCTCCTCGGCGGCCTGCGCGCCTGGCAGGAGGGCCTCGACCTGCTGCTCGCCCAGGACCGCCCCGTCGTGGTCCTCACCGGAGAACAGGCGCCGGACGCCCAGCTGATGGAGGCCTCCACGGTCCCCATCGGCATCGCCGCGGAGTCGCACGCCTACCTCGCGCACGGCGGACCGGCGAACCTGGAGCAGCTGGCCCGCTTCCTGTCCGACACGGTGCTGCTCACCGGCCACGGCTTCGAGCCGCCGGCCGCCGCCCCCACCTGGGGCCGTCTGCAGCGCCCCACTCGCGTCACGGACGCCGGCGGTCCGCTGATCGCGGTGCTCTACTACCGGGCCCACCACATGAGCGGCAACACCGCCTTCGTGGACGCCCTCTGCGGCGCCGTCGAGGACGCGGGCGGCCGTGCGCTGCCGCTGTACGTGGCGTCCCTGCGCGCCCCCGAGCCGGAGCTGCTCGAGCAACTACGCGAAGCCGACGCCCTGGTGACCACCGTCCTCGCCGCGGGCGGCACCCGCCCGGCCGAGGCGTCGGCCGGCGGCGACGACGAGTCGTGGGACGCGGGTGCGCTCGCGGCCCTGGACGTACCGATCCTGCAGGCGCTGTGCCTGACCGGCTCGCGCTCGGCGTGGGAGGAGAACGACGAGGGCCTGTCGCCGCTGGACGCGGCGAGCCAGGTCGCCGTCCCCGAGTTCGACGGCCGGCTCATCACGGTCCCCTTCTCCTTCAAGGAGATCGACGAGGACGGACTGCCGGCGTACGTTGCCGACGAGGAGCGCGCCGCCCGCGTCGCCGGGATCGCTGTGCGCCACGCGCGACTTCGCCACATCCCGAACGCGGAGAAGCGGCTCGCGCTCGTCCTGTCCGCGTACCCGACCAAGCACTCCCGTATCGGCAACGCGGTCGGCCTGGACACCCCCGCCTCGGCGGTCTCCCTGCTGCGCCGGCTGCGCGAGGAGGGCTACGACTTCGGCGACGAGGACGTGCCCGGGCTCGAGTCCGGCGACGGCGACGAGCTGATCTACGCACTCATCGAGGCGGGCGGCCACGACCAGGAGTGGCTGACCGAGGAGCAGCTGGCCCGCAACCCGGTCCGTATCCCCGCGGCGGACTACAAGCGGTGGTACGCGACCCTGCCGGCCGAGCTGCGGTCCTCGGTGGAGGAGCACTGGGGCCCGGCGCCCGGCGAGATGTTCCTGGACCGTTCCCGCAATCCCGAGGGCGACATCGTGCTCGCCGCGCTGCGCCGCGGGAATCTGCTGATCCTCATCCAGCCGCCGCGCGGCTTCGGCGAGAACCCCATCGCGATCTACCACGACCCCGATCTGCCGCCGAGCCACCACTATCTGGCCGCTTACCGCTGGATCGCCGCCTCCGCGGAGGACGGCGGTTTCGGCGCGGACGCGATGATCCACCTCGGCAAGCACGGCAACCTCGAGTGGCTGCCGGGCAAGAACGCGGGCCTGTCCGCCGCCTGCGGCCCGGACGCCGCCCTCGGCGACCTGCCGCTCGTCTACCCCTTCCTGGTCAACGACCCCGGCGAGGGCACCCAGGCCAAGCGCCGTGTGCACGCGACACTCGTCGACCACCTGGTGCCGCCGATGGCGCGGGCCGAGTCGTACGGCGACATCGCGCGCCTGGAGCAGTTGCTGGACGAGTACGCCCAGATCTCGTCCATGGACCCCTCGAAGCTGCCGGCGATCCGCGCCCAGATCTGGACCCTGATCCAGGCCGCGAAGCTCGACCACGACCTCGGCCTGGACGACCGTCCCGACGACGACGGCTTCGACGACTTCCTGCTGCACGTCGACGGCTGGCTGTGCGAGGTGAAGGACGCCCAGATCCGCGACGGCCTCCATGTGCTGGGCGGCGCCCCGACCGGCCCCGAGCGGGTCAACCTGGTCCTGTCCATCCTCCGTGCCCGCCAGATCTGGGGCGGCTCCCAGGCCCTGCTGGGCCTGCGCGAGGCGCTCGGTCTGGACGAGTCCGCGGCGACCCGCACCACCGCCGACGAGGCGGAGGCCGCGGCCCGCGCGCTCGTCGAGGCGATGGAGGCGGCCGGCTGGGACCCCGCCGCGGTTCCGGCGGACCAGGGCGAGCAGGTCGCGGCGATCCTGCGCTTCGCCGCGCTCGAGGTCGTCCCGCGCCTGGCCCGCACCACCGACGAGATCGACCACGCGGTCCACGCCCTGAACGGCGGCTTCGTCCCGGCCGGCCCGTCGGGCTCCCCGCTGCGCGGCCTGGTCAATGTGCTGCCGACCGGCCGCAACTTCTACTCCGTCGACCCCAAGGCCGTCCCGTCCCGGCTGGCCTGGGAGACGGGCCAGGCCCTCGCGGACTCGCTGCTGACCCGCTACCGCGACGACAACGGCGAGTGGCCCGCTTCGGTGGGCTTGTCGCTGTGGGGAACCAGCGCGATGCGCACGGCCGGTGACGACGTTGCGGAGGCCCTGGCCCTGCTCGGCGTCCGCCCCGTCTGGGACGACGCCTCCCGCCGCGTGACCGGCCTCGAGCCGGTGCCGCAGGCGGAGCTCGGCCGGCCCAGGATCGACGTGACGCTGCGCATCTCCGGCTTCTTCCGGGACGCGTTTCCGCACACGATCGGCCTGCTGGACGACGCGGTCCGCCTCGCCGCCTCCCTCGACGAGCCGGCCGACGTGAACTACGTGCGCGCCCACGCCCAGGCCGACCTGGCGGAACACGGCGACGAACGCCGGGCGACGACCCGTATCTTCGGCTCCCGCCCGGGCACGTACGGCGCGGGCCTGCTCCAACTGATCGACTCCCGCGACTGGCGCACGGACGCGGATCTGGCCGAGGTCTACACGGTGTGGGGCGGCTACGCCTACGGCCGGGGCCTGGAGGGCCGCCCGGCCCGTGCCGAGATGGAGACCGCGTACAAGCGCATCACGGTCGCCGCGAAGAACACGGACACCCGCGAACACGACATCGCCGACTCCGACGACTACTTCCAGTACCACGGCGGCATGGTCGCCACGGTCCGCGCCCTGCGCGGGACGGCCCCCGAGGCGTACATCGGCGACTCCACCCGTCCGGAGACGGTCCGCACCCGCACCCTCGTAGAGGAGACCTCCCGCGTCTTCCGCGCCCGCGTGGTCAACCCGCGCTGGATCGAGGCGATGCGCCGCCACGGCTACAAGGGGGCCTTCGAACTGGCCGCCACCGTCGACTACCTCTTCGGCTACGACGCGACGACGGGCGTGGTCGCCGACTGGATGTACGACAAGCTCACGGAGACGTACGTCCTCGACCCGGAGAACCGCGCCTTCCTCCAGCAGGCCAACCCGTGGGCCCTCCACGGCATCGCCGAACGCCTCCTGGAGGCGGAGTCCCGCGGCATGTGGGCGAAGCCGGACCCGGCGGTGCTGGAGCAGCTCCGGCAGGTCTTCCTGGAGACGGAAGGCAACCTGGAGGACGACGAGGCGTAGCCGGCTGACGCGCCGCCGCCCCTCAGCCGGGGGGGGCGGCGCGTCAGCGGGCGGCGGCGCGGTCGGGCCGCTGCGAGGCCCACACCAGACCGGGCACCGCCACCATGAGCGCCATGCCCGCGTATCCGACGTATCCCTGAGCCTCGTCACCGGTGACCAGGACCGCCGCGGCGATCTGCGTCGCGAGCACTGCGGCGATGACCAGCTGCGCGTAGCCGAAGAGCCGGGGCCGGACGATGTACTTCCGCTGCGTGGGCAGCATCCACCCACTCCGGACGGCGGCGATGCCGCTCACGGCGACGAGCACGGCGAGCGCGCCGACCAGGACTCCCACGATCACGTTCATCGATCCATCCACCCTTGTGCTGCCCGGCCCCGCGGGCCGACGTCAGCAGATGGTCGCACAGCGGCGCCGGGTGTCCAGGGGCGTACGGTGGCGGATTTGCCGACGGTTTGCGGCCGGGCCGGCGAGGGCGGACGAACTCCATTGCCCGACCTGCGAGTTGGCCTGCCCCGGGACGGGCCTCACCCGACCGATTGGTCTAGGTTGGGGGGTCGGTCGAGGAATCGTTCGTGCCCAGGAGGCCCTCTCGTGTCAGAACACGACCCCCAGCTCGCCGCCGCCGCCGACATACGTGCCCGGATCGACACGAGCAAGCCGCACTCCGCCCGCTTCTGGAACTACTTCGTCGGCGGCAAGGACAACTACGAGGTCGACCGTCAGACCGGGGACCACATCAAGGCGATCTTCCCCGGCCTCGTCGATGTCGCGCGCACCAGCCGCCACTTCCTCGGCCGCGCCGTCCGGCACCTCGCGGGCGAGCAGGGCATCCGGCAGTTCCTCGACATCGGCACCGGCCTGCCCACCGCCGACAACACCCACGAGGTGGCGCAGCGGGTCGCCCCCGACGCCAAGATCGTGTACGTCGACAGCGACCCCTTGGTGCTGGCCCACGCCCGGGCCCTGCTCACGAGCACACCCGAGGGGCGGACGGCGTACCTGGACGCCGACCTGTACGCGCCGGACGAGATCTTGAAGGCGGCGGCCGGCACCCTGGACCTGTCCCAGCCCGTCGCCCTGATGATCCTCAACACTCTTGGCCACGTGGGCGATTACGAGCAGGCCCGGGGCCTGGTCGCGCAGCTCATGGCAGGCCTGCCGTCCGGCAGCTATCTGGTCATCAGCGACAGCACCTCCACCAGCGCGGGCATGATCGCGGCCTCGGAGGCGTACAACGCCAGCGGAGCGGTCCCGTACTACGTGCGCAGCGTCGACGAGATCGCCGGGTTCTTCGACGGCCTGGAGCTGGCGGACCCGGGAGTCGTACAGGTCACGCAGTGGCGCCCGCAGGCGGACGGCGCCGCCGACGCGCCGGCGGTGGACGCCTACTGCGGGGTGGGACGCAAGCAGTAGCCCGTACGTACGGCCGGGACCGCGACGCCATCGGCACCGGTTGGCAGCGGCGCCCCGCGCGAGGCGCGTGCGCGCGGGGCGCTGCTGTGTCGCACCCCGGCCGGGTCGGGAGCAGTCGCCGGACGCGGCCGCGAAAGCCGGTCAGAAACCTGCCTGGGCACCGCCCGGAAAGCCCCCGCCACGGCCCCCGACGACGGCCTGGACGACGCCGCACACCGGGTCGCGGGTGACGGCCCCGCCCCCTGCCGCCCGAGCCTCGACGACGCCCGCCCCTGCCCTCACCACACCCGCCCTGAGCTGGGCTTTTACCTCGTCCGCCCGTACCGTTTCCCTTACGTGAAAGGGGGCCGGATGGACCGGAACATACGCACGGCCGACGACGTGCTGAAGCTCATGGACGAGCTGTTCGCACCCGAGGCCGACCGCTGGACGACTGCCGGGGCGACGTGGTGGGACGGCTTCTACGCCGACCGTACGAAGCCCGTGCCGTTCTTCGTGGCCAAGCCGGACGAGAGTCTCGCCTCGTACGCCGACCGAGGTCTGATCACACCCGGCCGAGCCCTCGACCTGGGATGCGGCCCTGGCCGCAACGCACTCCATCTGGCGTCCCTCGGCTTCCAGGTGGACGCCGTCGATCTCTCCCCGACAGCAATCGGCTGGGCCGAGGAACGCGCCCGTGAGGCCGGAGCCGACATCCGGTTCCACTGCGGCGACGCCTTCTCCCTCAGCGCGGCGGAGCTCGCCGGCGGCCCGTACGACCTGATCCACGACTCCGGCTGCTTCCACCACCTGCCGCCCCACCGCCGTGTCAGCTATCTCGCCCTCCTCGAACGGTGCCTCGCCCCCGGCGGCCACCTCGCCCTGACGTGCTTCGCAGCCGGCGGAATGGGCTCCGAGCTCGACGACGCGGACTTCTACCGCGAGTCCGGTCTCAAGGGTGGCCTCGCCTACACCCCGGAGTCCCTGCGCTGGGTCTTCTCGGACCTGACGGAGGTGGAACTGCGGCGCATGCACGACGAGCCGCCCCAGTCCCCGCACTTCGGCGAGCCCTTCCTCTGGACGGCTCTGTTCCGCCGCGACGCCCCGGCTCCGGCTCCGGCAACAGGAGCAGCAGCAGCCGGGTAGCGACTCCGCCCGAGCCCTGTTCGCCACCCCTCCCGGGTCGGCGTCCAGGGTTCCCCGGGGCAATCTCTAGTCAACTTTGACTAGAGTGGGCCCATGACCGAGAAGACCATCCCCTTGCTCCCCTGCCCCGCGATCCAGCCGGTCGTCGACTTCTACACCGCGCTGGGCTTCGAGACGACCTTCTTCCAGAAGAGCCCCTATCCGTACGCCGCGGTCGAACTCGGCTCCGTCGAGCTGCAGTTCGCCGGCATGAAGGGCTACGACCCGGCGGAGTCCTACTCCGGCTGCTACATCGTCACGGACGACGTGGACGGCCTGTACGCGACGTTCCGCGCCGGCCTCAAGGCCGCGTACGGAAAGATCCCCTCCCGGGGGCTCCCCCGCATAGGACCGCTGAAGGACATGTCGTACGGGATGCGCCAGTTCCTGATGACCGACCCCGGCGGCAACAGCATCCGCATCGGCCAGAAGATCAGCGAGGACCAGCACCTCCGGCGCGCGCCGGAGGGAACGTTCGCGCGTGCGCTGCACATGGCCGACCTCTTCGTCGATTCCAAGCAGGACCTGCCGGGCGCCGCGAAGATCATCGACCGCGTACTGCGGCTCGACGACGAGCACCCCACTCCCCCGCAGCTCCTGCGCCTGCTGGTGCTGCGCGCAGACATCGCACAGCGACTCGGCGACGACGAGTCGGCCGTGCGGCTGCTGACGAGGGCCGTGGAGCTTCCCCTGACGGCGGACGAGCGGAAATCGGCCCACGACGCCCTGGCGCGCCTCGCCGAACTGCGCCCCTGATCCCCCGACGAACCCGACCCCCTCGCCTGCCCCGCTCCACCCCGACGTAGCCCGACCGGCCCCGCAGCGGATGCCCCGTCCGGGGGGACGCGGCAGGGTGGCCTTCGCCAGGACCTTCCGGCCCAGACGAGGAGCGACCATGTCCGTGACCCCCTGCCGGCGTCCCGCCATCGCTGTCGGGGCCACACTCCTCGCCCTGGCCGCCGGGGGCTGCTCCGGCCTAGGCCGCACCGCCGTCGGCACGCTCATCTACGAGGGCGGGCACGCGCACCACACGACGGTCACGAGCCCCCTCGTGACGGGGTGCCATCGCTTCGGGGGTGACGGAGCCGTCGCGATCGAGAACAACACCGAAGTGGACGTCAAGGTCTATCCGACGGACGACTGCTCGGGCAAGGGGTCCATCTACGTACCGTCGACGTTGTCGGACGTCGTGGCGCCGGGCGCGGGGCCATGGCGGAGCTACAGCTTCGTCCACTGAGCACGGCGGCGGGTCCGGCACAAGTCCGGCTGCCGGGGTGTCCGGATCACACTGGGACTGCAGGCGCGGCGCAGGGCGGCCACCTGCAGAGCGGGTCCGGCTCCGACGACGCGTCGACGTTCCGGACGAGCGCGACAACACGCGGATGCTGCCGGTCGAGGATCCGTGTCGGCGCCGCGCCACCCACCGCCATGGCTCCCACGGATGTCCCCCCGACGAACCCGCTCACGCGGACACGGCCTCGTGGCCCGAGAAGGGAGCTGGTCACGGACGGCATCCTTTCGTCCAGCCCCTCGACACCCCGGCCGGTGGCGCCGTCGTCGCAGAGTTTTTGTACGCGCTCAACTCCTTCCCGGGCAGGGCCGTTCACCCAGTCTCACGCGCACGGCCCCGCGCTCACCGCCCCACGCCCTCGACCGCCCCCAGCACCAGCCCCCACGGGTAGTCACCCGGCCGCCCCCCGCCCGACCCGTAGCTACCGTCGCCGTTCAGTACGTTCACGCCGGAAGCCCGCAGCGTCTCCACGGACCGCTGGAACTGGGGGTGCTGCGCAAGTGCCGCGTTCACGCACGGCAGCGTCACCGTCGGGATGCGCTTGCCGATCGCCTCGGCGGCGGCGCCCACGACGTACGACGACGTCAGGCCCAGCGCCCATGAGTTGATGCTGTTGAACGTGGCGGGCGCGAAAAGTAACGCGTCGGCCGCCGGCCACACATCCGGATCGCCCGGCCGCCCGAACTCCCAGAGAACGGGGTGGCCCGTGAGCACCGCCAAACCGTCGAGACCGGCCTCCAGCCAATGCGCCGCCGCGGGGGTCAGGCCGAGGCACACGTCCCATCCCCCGGCCTGGGCGTGCTCGATCACCTGAGCGACGTCGAACACGGGCGGCGCGGCGGAACAGAACAGATACAGAGTCCTCGTCATGCGCTTCATCCGATCACAGGCACCTGCGTCCGGAAGAGGTCGGGCCCCGTACGCCCCCAAGATCACTTCACCATCTTCACCTGCTCCGACCTGCTCCGACCCGCGGAATCTCCCCGCCCGGCTGTCCGGGACATGTCCCGGACAGCGAAGCCTGTTCTCCAGCGCCGCCGTCCCGTTCCAGGGCCGCCCTCTGCCGGCGCGCCAGGCGGACGGACGGAGCTCCATCCACGAGGGCCGGGACGCAGTTGCCATCTGTGACGCCGCGTCAAGTGATCTACTGGCATCAGACCAAGGAAGGAAGATCCGCCATGCCGACCAAGACGCTGCAGATTCCCACTACGGATGGCCAGGCCGACGCTTTCGCCGCCTTCCCCGACCGCGGCGAGCGGCTCCCGGGGGTGCTGCTGTACACCGATGCCTTCGGCGTGCGGCCCGTGCTGAAGAAGATGGCCCGCGAACTGACCGAACACGGGTACTACGTGCTCGTCCCCAACCTCTACTACCGGTACGGCCCGGCACCTCTGATCGAACTTCCCGAGCACATCGGAGAAGAGATCCGGCCCGCGGTCATCGGCCGGCTGATGCCCTTGATCGAGGCGCACACCACCGAACGTGCCCTGAGCGACGCCGACGCCTATCTCAGGTTCCTCACCACACAGCCCGAGGTCAGTGCCGGACCGGTCGCCGCGATCGGCTACTGTATGGGCGCCGCCTTGGCAATGCGCACCGCAACGGCCCACCCCGACCAGGTGGCCGCCGTCGCCGGATTCCACCCCGGCTTCCTGGTCACCGACGCGCCCGACAGCCCGCACCGCCTCGTCCCCAAGCTCACGGCCCAAGTGCACCTCGGCCTGGCCGAAAACGACCTGACGCCCGAGGCCATCAGCGAGCTCGACCAGGCCCTGGATGCCGCAGGTGTCGGTTACACCACCGAGATCTACCCCGGCACCATCCACGGCTTCACCATGTCCGACACCGACGCCTTCAACCCCTCCGCCCTGCAGCGCCACTGGGACCGCCTGCTCCCCCTCCTCGCCCGCACCCTGGGCAACAGCTGAGGCTCGGGCCCCGTTGCCGGTGAAGCCGACTTCATCCAGGGCGGTGTAGAGACTGCTCGACGCATCGCCCTCGCCCAGCAGCGCGGCAGCGCGGCAGCGCGGCAGGCGCGGCAGGCGCGGCAGCGCGGCAGCGCGGCAGGCGCGGCAGCGCGGCAGGCGCGGCAGCGCGGCAGCGCGGCAGCGCGGCAGCGCGGGGAGACTGCCCTC
Organism: Streptomyces sp. NPDC027962; assembly: GCF_055566095.1. Taxonomy (NCBI): domain Bacteria; kingdom Bacillati; phylum Actinomycetota; class Actinomycetes; order Kitasatosporales; family Streptomycetaceae; genus Streptomyces; species Streptomyces sp. NPDC027962. The sequence goes on along the minus strand of NZ_JBVHTA010000054.1, from coordinate 10,728 downwards.
ACAGCCTCTGTCTCGGGAACTGGCCGGCCTCCTGCGGCAGGACGCCGACCTCGAACGGCGGACGGTCGCCGTGCGGCGAGCGCCGGCCGAGACGTGTACGGACGGCATCCTGGCCAGGACGCCCAAGAACGCGGCCGGTGTGCGCACGGTGCCCTTCCCGGCCTCGCTGACGGCGAATCCGGCAGCGCATCCCGGCGCGTACGCCGAGCCGGGCCGCACCGGGCGGGTGTCCGTCGGGGCACGGGGCGGGCAGCCAGGCCGGAACAACCGTCAGCGGCTTCCCGTACGAGCTCACCGAGCGGGGAAGGTGAGCCGCAGCACGATCTCGCCGTCGTCGATCTCGCCGGTGGGCTCGAACCCGAACTCCCGGTAGAAGGGCCCCGGTTCGCCGTCGCCGGGCTCGTAGCTGGTCAGCAGCTCGGTGCCGCCGTCCTCGCGGACCAGGGCGACGATCTGCGCGAGCGCCTCCCGGCCGATCCCTCGCCTCTGGTACCGCTTGTCGACCAGGAGGCGCCAGAGGAAGTGCCGCCCTTGGTAAGCACCAGCCGGCGGTTTCCACGACAGCATCACGAAGCCGACCGGCTCGTCGCCGCGGTACACGGCGCGATACCAGGGATTGGCCTTCGGCTTCTTTGCCGCCTCCTTGAGCGACTTGGACACGGAGTCGACGAACTGCTTCTGGTCCCGTCGGACGCGGAGGTCACGAACGGCATCCCGGTTGTCGTCGGTGATCTCCCGTAGGTGCACGCCTGGCGACCCCATGCCACACCCCTTCCTGCATCCGGCAGCTGCGTCATCCGGGCCGAGGGGGAGAGCCGCCACCGGGCGGCATTCCCGCGTGCGTACGCGTACTCGACGCTACCGCCAACGCCCCGCAGCGGCACGCTGCGGAGGCGTTGTGGCTGGTCAGCGCGGAGGGCTTCGAACCGTCGGCGGCTGCCGTGCACATCTTGCACCCCTTGTGGATGCGTCTTCGCCAGTCGCCCTGCGGCCCCTCGTACCGACTCCGCCGACAGGCCTCTGCGCCGCTGTCGGCTCCGAGCCCCCGGTCGACCGCACGCCCCGGCACGGACCGGCACGACACGTTTGCTGCGTAGCCCAACGCAGAAGGCGCGCCGGCCCCGGCCCAGGGGGGGTCCCGCCGGCCCTCGCATCCGGCGATGGTGCCGGGCGGCGTTGTCCGGGCCGGGTCGTTCTGTGTCTCCGAGCCGTACGCGACGTCGTCCGGAAGTGATCCGGCAAGGGGCGGTTGGGCTGACAGTTCAGGGCCGTGGAAGACTGCCCGGATGCGTGAGTGGTTGTGGGGGCGGCGCCGCTGGGTGCTCGCGACGGCCGTGGTGGTCCTGGCGGCGGGCGGCGTGACCGTACCTGTGGTGATGTCCGGGCCGGATTGCCGGCAACTGCCCGACTCGGTCGGGCGGTTGGCGGACGACCCGGCGGCGGCGACCAAGGCCCTGGACCCGGGGGACGGCCTGGAGCGGCTCGGCGAAGTACGGGAGCTACTGGCACACAAACGATTCTGCGGTGACGGGGCACGGGTGCTCGGCCGGGTCGTGGAGGTGGCCACGGTCGCGGGAGGGCCGGGCATCCCGCACACGAAGGCACAGGCACGTACCGCGTACGCCGTGGTGACGGTGTTCTCCGAGAACTACGAGTCCCCGTTGCCCGAGGGTATCGAGCCGTACGTGGCGCGGATGCTGGCGGACTACGTACTCGATACCCACGACCGTTCCGTGGACGACGAGGAGATCGGGGGACCGTCCGCGACACATGGCCAGGAAGGCTTCAGACCCGGCAGCTTCGCCTCCCCTCAGGACGCCTTCGCGCTGTTCCAGTACGAGAAGCCGGGGGACACGGACCACGATCCGTCGCTGCCCCAGCTGGTCAATGATCTCGCCCATGACCCGGAGGCCTTCGCCATCCTGTACGACGCCGAGCGCGCGTACTTCGCCTACGTACTGGAACGCCTGACCGGCGACGCCGCCGTACCCGGCCGGGAGGAGAGCGCCCGGCTCGCCGCTGAGCTGGACCTGACGGACATCAGCAGCCGCGTGGGCCTTCTGATGGGGGCCCGCATTCGGCACGCGGAGCAGGGTGTCGTCGAAGACCCGGAAGGTTTCGACCGCGCGGTACGCGAGCACAGCAAGGGCGGTTACGCCCCAGCCTCCGAGCAGGTCGGCGGTACCCTGCCGATGACGGACATCGTGCGGCGCAAGCCCGGGCCCGCCCTGCCGGCGGACAGCTTCTTCGACGGCCGCCACCACCTTCTCGCGGTGCTCGGCCAGTGGGCCCGTGAACGAAAAGTACCTGAGAAGCGGATCGCGAACCTGCGCACCGATCTGGAGCGGTACTACGTCTCCGAGCTGGGCTACGTCTAGCGGCTGACGGCGGGCCTTTCACGGCCCGGCAGTTCGAGGTCGGTGCAGCCGCGCCGCTTCACCTGGTCCTGGGCGTAGGCAGTGAGCATCGCACGCAGCTGCGGTCCACGCACCTCGGGGAGCTCGTCCCTCGCGGCCACCACGAAGTTGGCGACCTGGCCGTCGCAACGGGCTGTGGCCCGGCCCCACGCGGCGGTCAGGTGTGGGCCGTCGACACCGTCGGTGGCCGCGCCACTCACCCGGTCCTCGGTCGTCCGGGACAGCGGCACCCGGGCCCAGTCCCCGTACCAGCCGGAGAACGCGAGGACGCGGTTGTTCCCCTCGTGGAGCTCGCAAATGCCCACCGGAGCGGTGTCGTTGGCGGCGACAGAGATACGCGCGTCGCTGACACCCGGCGGTTTCATCGCTGCCACGCTGCCGCAGGCCGTGTCCTTGGCGGCAGCCGGATCCACCGGTTCGGCCTCCTGGGCCGACTCGGTTCCCGGGGGGATCCGCACCGGTTCGGCGCCACAGCCCAGCTCGCGTGACGCCTCGGCCGCGACCGCGACCGCGGTACGCAGCAAGGCGTCCATGTCGGTTCCGGATGCGTTCACGCCGGCCGCTACCAGCATCTGGCGGGGGCGCCCGTCGGCGTCGTTGCCGAGGTCGGGGCAGCCAAGGAGCAGCCTGATCCTGTCGTCGGCCACGTACCCGGGCAGTCCGCCGGCCAAGGCCTGCGCGCCGAAGTCGATACCGCTGCCGAAGTCGCGGCGGAACACCCGTTCATGACCGTCCCGGTCGGTGTAGGCGGCGAGGCTGATCCGGGGGTCGTCGTGCTTGTCGCCGTAGTCGAGCCGACAGGTGAACACGCCGCGAGAGGCGCTGGCGAACTGCCTGCTGTCGGTCAGGTGCCCTTCCTCCGGAGCGAGCCGATCCACTGCCTCACTCGGCAGGGCCCCGGCGCACGCTTCGCGTGTCAGCCACCAGTCCTTGGCGAAGGGCTGCGTGAAATAGCCGGTCACGGCCAGTGCCGCAGCGATCCATATCGACACCTTCGCCCAGCGCGGCACGGTCCCCCCTCATCCGCCGAACTCCAGAGGGACCAGACCCTACCGGGTACTTTCCGCGTCCGCGGAGCCAGGGCGCCCGGCGGTCACGGGACACCCGGCCGGCCAGGGTGCTCTCGTTGATGCCCAGGTCCTTCGCGACCTCGGCGATCGGCTTGCCGGTCTCCGTCACGATCCGGACAGCCCCTTCACGGAACTCCGGATCGAACTTCCGTCGCTTCTCCGCCATGACTCCCGACTTCCCCTGCAGTCATGGTCTTCACGCTACGAGGGGAGGGACACCGGCGCTGCCCCCGCCGCCGATCCGGGGCCTGTCCGAGGGAACCTGGTAGGAGCTGGTCCGGTGACGGCTGCGGAATTCGGCCAGCAGCTCGTCGGTCGCCTCGGCCCCGGCACTCACAGCGGCGTGGACGTCGCGGAAGTAGTTTTCGTACCCGGCGGGGGTGTAGAGACACAGGGCGCGTGCGGGGGCCGGGCCCCCGTTGCGGAAGCCGTGCGGAGTGCCGCGGGTGGCGGCGAGCAGATGTCCGGGGCCGACCGTCACCTCGCCGTCTCCGGTGTGAAGCGTCAACTCGCCCTCAAGAACGTAGAAGTACTCGTCATGTCCGTCGTGCACGTGTGGCCTGGCGCCAATGGTGCCAGGGGCGAGGCTGAACTCCTCGAAGGCGAAGAGCCCGCCCGTGTGCTCGCTGGTAAGCCGGAAGAAGTGCGCGACACCGGCGACGTCTATGAGTTCACCGTCCTGGGGGCGGCGCAGCAGCGGACGGGCGGGAGTGTGGGCCTGATGATCGGTCATGGGGGCATTGTGACCCAGAGACTGTCCGGCGAGTCATGAGCGGAGCCAGAGGCATACGGCAGCAACGGTCACGGTGCCGTGGAAGACATACGCTCCCTTGTCGAAGCGGGTGGCTACAGCCCGAAAGCCCTTGAGGGCATTGATCGTTCGCTCGACTTCATTACGGCGCTTGTACATCGTGCGGTCGAAGCCTGCGGGCCGGCCCCCCGCGCTGCCTCGGCGCCGGCGGTTGGCCCGCTGGTCTCTGCGTTCGGGAATGGTGTGCTTGATCTGCCTGCGTCGCAGGTAACGCCGATTGCGGCGTGAACTGTACGCCTTGTCACCGCCCAGATGACTGGGCCGCGTGCGAGGTGGCCGCCGCCGAGCCTGGGGACTCGGATGCTCTCGAGGACGGGGATCAGCTGTGGGGCGTCGCCCCACTGGCCTGGTGTGATGACGAACGTGAGTGGACGTCGGCCCCCCTTCGCTCGCCAGGTGGATCTTGCAGGTCAGTCCGCCCCGGGAGCGCCCCAGGGCCTCATCGCGGCGGTGTTGCACGGGCCGGCCACGGCGGCCCGGGATGTGCGGTGCCTGCGTACGGGCTCCCGCGGCGTGCTGATGGGCCCGACAGGAGGTCGAGTCCACGCTGACCATGCTCCAGTCGATTCGGCCCTCCGCGTCGGCATCGGCCTGCACGGCCCGCAAGATCCTCTCCCACGTGCCATCCGCCGACCAGCGGCGATGCCGGTCATACACCGTTTTCCACTTCCCGAACCGAGTCGGCAGGTCCCGCCACGGGATATTGGTTCGCTGCCGGAAGAGAATGCCGTTGATCACCCTGCGGTGACTCTTCCAGCGCCGGCCTCGCCCAACATTGCTTGGTAGGTGCGGCTCCAAAGGAGCCCACTCCAAGTCTGAGAGATCACCCCGCCCCACGCGGGGCGGAACGACACAGACGTTGCCCAGTCACACAACCCATCGGACACGGCCTAGGTGGCCGCGGTTCGCGTGAGCGTGGGTGGCGCGGTCGCGATGATGGTGTCGAGGGTGGCGCGGGCGGCTTCAAGTGCGTGAATGGATGCGGTTATCCGCTCACGCTCACGGTGGAGGTCGTCGACGAGTTCGGGGCAGTCGGCGATGAGCCGTTCCCCGTCCTTGCCCATGCACGGCAGTACGTCGGCGATCGTGGCTGTGGACAGGCCGGCGGCCAGGAGGTTGCGGATGTGCGCCACCACGACCACATCCGATGGTGAGTACTCCCGATAGCCGCTCGCGCGTCGAGTCGGGGCGAGCAAGCCCTGATCCTCGTAGTAGCGGAGCAACCGCTCACTGACACCGGTGCGACGCACGAGCTCGCCGATTCGCATGGGTTCTCCCGGGCTTGACTCTGACATCGGTGTGAGACTTTAGCGTCGGCTGCATGACAAGTCGATCGGTCGTGACCACCGAACAGGCGAGCCCCCGGACCTGGCTGGGGCTTGCAGTGCTCGCCCTGCCCACCCTCCTGCTGGCCGCAGACGTCACGGTGCTCTACCTGGCCACACCACACCTGGCTGCGAGCCTGCGGCCCACCGCCACCGAACTGTTGTGGATCACCGACAGCTACGGGTTTCTGATCGCCGCCTTCCTGGTGCCGATGGGCAACCTCGGTGATCGCATCGGACGCCGCCGGTTACTCCTCATGGGCGCCGCGGCGTTCGCCGCCGGATCGGTCGTCGCCGCCTACGCACCGACGCCGACGGCGCTCATCGCGGCGCGCGCACTGCTCGGTGTCGCCGGTTCGACGCTGATGCCGTCCACGCTCGCGTTGATCAGCAACATGTTCCGCGACCCGACGCAGCGCGGGATGGCCATTGGAATCTGGGCGGCGTGCCTTTCGGGCGGCGTCGCGCTCGGCCCCGTCGTCGGCGGCGCCCTGCTGGCATCGTGGTGGTGGGGTTCTGCCTTCCTTATCGCCGTGCCCGTGATGGCGCTGTTGCTGGTCACGGCGCCGTTGGTACTGCCAGAGCACCGTGACCCCGCGCCCGGTCGCATCGACCTGATCAGCGTCGCCCTCTCCCTGGCGACCGCGCTGCCGGCGATCTACGGCATCAAACACCTCGCCGCGGGCGGCCCCATCACGACCAGCATGGTTTCGATCGCCGCGGGCATCGTTTCCGGTGCCTTGTTCGTGCGGCGTCAACTGGTGATTCGTGACCCGTTAATCGACGTGCAGTTGTTCGGCGTGCGGCAATTCCGGGTCGCGATGATCGTGATGACGGCCGGCATCTCCGCAACCGCGGGCGTCTACCTGCTCGTCACGCACTACCTGCAACAGGTCGCCAAGCTGTCGCCGTTGCAGGCGGGCCTGTGGTTGCTCCCGTCGTCCGGCGCGATGGTCCTGACCTCCGTACTGGCCCCCGGACTCGCACGGAGGTTCGGACCCGGACGGATCGTCGGCATCTCACTGATGGCCTCTGCGGCCGGGTTCGCGACCCTCACCCAACTGACCGCGGAGTCGGGACTGCCACTGGTCGTGCTCAGCATCGTCGTCGTCTATCTCGGACAGGGACCGATCATGGCCCTCAGCACCGATCTCATCGTCGGCTCGGCACCACCACGCAAGGCCGGAGCAGCGTCGGCACTGTCCGAAACCGGCACCGAATTGGGACTTGCCCTCGGCGTCGCGGTCCTGGGCAGCATCGGTGCTGCCGTGTATCGGCAGCACATCGGCGTCCACATCCCGCACACCCTGCCGCCGGATTCCGCAAAGGCCGCCCGGGAGGGCCACAGCCAGGCGGCGACGGCCTCGACGGAACTACCACCGGCAGCCGGTGCGGACCTGCTACACGCCGCCGACGCGGCATTGACCTCGGGCCTCGTGGTGATCGCCGCGATCGCTGCCGCAGTGTCCGCGGGGCTGGCCATCCTTGCGTGGCGAGCCGACTGACCTGCACTCGCGGGCCTCAAGACCTCTCAGAGGGCGGTTCGTGAGTCTTTGAGAGGTTCTGTCATCGCCTGATGGTGTGGGCACGGGCGGAATCTACTGGTCCGCGGCCGGTGGTCTGTTGGGGTGGCGGGGTGAGTGAACGAACGTCGTACCCGAGCGACTTATCGGACGAGCAGTGGTCTCTGATCGAGCCGGTGATCACGGCCCTGGAAGGACCGGCACCGCTCGGTGAGCGGCCACCAGGGCGCCTACGCGATGCGGGAGATCGTGAACGCGATCCTCTACCAGGGCCGCACCGGCTGTCAGTGGGCCTACCTCCCGCACGACCTGCCGCCGAAGAGCGCGACGTACTACTACTTCGCCGCCTGGCGGGACGACGGGACCGACGAGGTCATCCATGAACTCCTTCGTTGCCAGGTCCGGGAGAGGGCCCGCCGATTAGAGGACCCGACCCTGGTGGTGCTGGACACGCAGAGTGTCCACGTCGCTGCCGGGGTCCCCGCCTCCACGACCGGCCTGGACCCGGCGAAACGGGTGCCGGGCCGCAAGCGGGGCCTGGCCGTGGACGTGCTGGGCCTGGTCATCGCCGTCACCGTCGTTGCCGCGAGCATCCACGACAACGCCGCGGGCATCGCCCTGCTGGACCAGGTCGCCGAGAACGCCGGCGGAACTGTCCGCAAGGCCCTGGTCGACCAGGGCTTCAAGAACCAGGTCGCTCTGCACGGCAACCGCAGAACGTAGCTGCGAATCTCGGCGATCTTCGCCGTCCTGGCCGTCCCCGGGAAGCTGAGCACATGACAGAAGGCATACCGCGTGCCGTCAGCCGCCTCGATCGTGCCATCAACGCCCGCCTCCCGGTGACGGCCCCTCACCTCAGCTGACCCATCGCCACTGAATCCGGCGCCGTCGGGACATCTCCTGTCCCGGCGGCGCCGGCCGCCTTTTCCTGGTCCCGGTCAAGCTGGCCCCGGTCGAGCTGGAGCCTGGCCGGTCAGCGAGCTCCCAGTTCCTTGGCCAGGGCCTTGGCGGAGTCCTGGGTGAAGTTGCCGGCGATCTGTACCTCGCCCCCGGTGATGGTCTGGGTGACGGCGGGGGCGCTGATGAGCCGGTCGCCGAGGACGATGGCGAACTGGTTCTGGGGGGAGGGGCGTAGCGCCGCCCGCCCGGTGAGGGCGGTGAATCGTTTGGCGTCGTCGTTCTGGAACGTCATCTCGATGATCCAGCGGCCGGACCGCTGGTCGAGCTTGGCCCGCACCTGCTGGAGCTGCTTGACGTTCATGCGGTCCTCGGCCCGGGTGGAGATGCTGTAGCAGGTCCTCGGGTCCTGGGCGGAGAAGGTGGGCGGCGGCAGCTTGTTGGTGCACTCGCCGGTCTCGGCCTGCTCCACCAGGGCGAGCCGCAGGTCCTGCCGTACCTCCCCGGGCTTCGCGGGGGTGTAGTCGCCATCGGGCTGCTGCAGGACGTAGACGACGCCGGCTGAGGCGAGGAGCCCCGCCAGTGCCAGGCCGCTCCAGAGCCGGGCGCGGCGGCGGGGCGGTGTCGGGCGGGGCAGGTGATGGGTGCCGGTGGTGGCGGGCGGGGTGCGCTCGGTGGCCGCTTCGGGGTCGAAACGCCGCTGGGCCGCGTCGGCCTCCTCGGTACGGCGTCTGCGGTGCTGCTCGATCGCTGTGGACCAGCTTTGCGGGAGCCAGTCGGTGGCGCCGCGTGCCTGCGGGCGCTCGGCGAGGACGGTGCCCACCTGGGCCAACAGGTCGTGTGGGGTGGGGCGTTGGGCCGGGTCCAGGGCGAGGCAGGGGAGGATCAGGGTGTTCAGCTCGGCGGGCAGGCCGCTCAGGTCGAGGTCGCCGTCGGCGGCGCGTACCAGCTGTTCCATCGCGGTGCCCTGGCCCATGTCGCGGTAGGCGCTGCGGCCCGTGACCAGGTAGAAGAGGGTGACGCCCAGCGAGAAGACATCGGACGCCGAGGTGGTCGGCTCACCTCGGGCCTGTTCGGGTGCGGCGAAGGCGATGGTGCCGAGAGCGGCCTTGGTGCGGGTGACGTCGGCGGCCTGGGAGATCCCGAAGTCGATCAGGCGGGGGCCGTCCTCGGGCAGCAGGACGTTGGAAGGCTTGACGTCGCGATGGACGAGCCCGGCGGTGTGGATGCTCACCAGTGCCTCGACCATTCCGGCCGCGATCCAGTGCAGGGCGGTGGGCGGCAAGGGGCCCTGGGACGAGACCAGTTCGCGCAGTGACGGGGCCGGAATGTACTCGGTGGCCATCCAGGGGACCTGGGCTTCGGCGTCGGCGTCCACGACACTGGCGGTGAACAGACCGCGTACGCGCCGGGCCAGGACCACCTCACGGGCGAAGCGGCGCCGGTCCGCGTCGGCGCCCTCGTCGGGCGTGGCCAGGAGGGTCTTGACGGCGACGGTGCGGCCGCCGGGCGAACGGGCCAGATACACGCGCCCCATACCGCCGCTGGCCAGTTCCGTGAGCACGGTGTACGGCCCGATCTGCTCGCCGGGCCGTGCGGCCCCCGTCCACTCCGCCCGCACTGGCGCCTCCCCCATCCGCCCTGACCATGGCGGCCCGTGGTCATGTCAAACACGGTTCAGACTAGGGGATCCACGCGGCGGCCATGGGCGCGCCCCCTGTGCCTGCGGCACCCAGGAAGTTTTCAGGCTCCCCCTTCCGGCCCGCCTTGAGATCACGACGATGAAGGCAAGCGGCCGACCGTCCAACAGCCCAACTGCTCAGCAAATCAGGGGGATTTCATGCGTACACCCATGCTCCGGCTCGCGTCGGCGACAGCAGTGGCGGGCGTCCTGCTCGTCGGGTGCGGCAGCGGTGAGAGTGCTGATTCGGCCCAGAGCGCCAAGAGCAAGGCCGAGCCCGCCGCGACCGCCCCGGCCGGCGACCGGATCGAGCACATCCCCTGCTCGAGCGAAGCCGAGAGCTTGGGGGAGTTGGCAACCGACGACAACGCCGCAGATGCGCGTGCCAGACCGGCGCGTCCCAGGCATGATCCGCCGGACAGGCCCTAGCGGTGGCCTTGTTGCGGCATGCCTGCATCACCTCGGGGGCGGCGGTGGGCAGTCCGAGCTGGCGGGCGAGGCGGGCGACCGGGACGAGGTACCACTCGGTCCAGGTGAACACCCCGGCCAGGTCGTAGCGGTCGGCAGCATACGGCAGGCGGCGGACAGCGCCGCCTGGTCGGTCGGGTCGGGCACGACCACGCACTCCTGGATGTACGGCACCTCCCACGACGGCTCCTCGCCGGTGATCATGACGACGTCGTAGACGGCAGCCACGGACTGCAGGCAGTAGCTGCGATACGCCTCGGCTTCCATATCGGCCGTTATTCCGCCATTGTTCTGCCTCCTTCCTGTTCTGGGCATGGTCAGACTCTCCCTGGTCAAAGAGATAGCTCCGCAACCACAACCGCAACAGGAGTGTTGTTCCTCTGTCGGTGTCGGCGCTCTCTGAGAATGGCTCTGTCCGCAGTTCCGAGTTCCGTGAATCACCAGGTCAGCAGCGCAGCGCGCCTTCGGCGCGCGCCGTGGGCGTGGTAAATCCCGTGGCGCGCGCCGGGGGTGCTTCTGTCTGCCCTGACGTGAGC
>NZ_JBVHTA010000053.1:0-56772 GCF_055566095.1 Streptomyces sp. NPDC027962 | reverse complement strand
CGACACCCACCCCATACGACAACGTCGGCTCCCAAGACCACAACCAGGTCTTGGGAGCCGACGTCACGCACGGGCCCGAATTAACCAACAGCGTCTGCTCAGCACTCCGGGCCCTTCTCCGACAGTGGGCGACCGCTAGACGGTCTGATGTGCCAGCAGGGCCACCGCAGCCACCAGGACCACCAACAGGGCCAGCAGGGCAGCCGGGCTCAGCCCGGCAAAGGGACCTTCCTGCTGGAGCCGCTGACGATTTGCACGGCACACCGGGCAACGGCCTTCGGCCACGGGGGCCGCGCAGCTGGCGCACACCAATCGGTCGTAGGTCATGCGCTCTCCTCCTCCCGCTCCCGCGCGCCGGGGCCGCAGGCGCGGACCGCAAGCACATTTCTCTCCCGACAACGCCCAGGGAAACGCGACTGTTCCCCTACCACTGTGCCAGCTCGCGCGCTTTTCGGCGCGGCCCGCCGGATTACACCCGATCCGCGAACGGACAAAACGTGCAACTCAGGACGTCGACTGCGCGGCCGCGGCGCAGTCGCGTAAGGTCACGCACACCTACTCCCGGCCGACCGTGGTGCACCCGTGATCCGATTCGACAACGTCTCCAAGACCTATCCCAGGCAGAACCGACCTGCCCTGCGCGATGTCTCCCTCGAAATCGAGAAGGGCGAGTTCGTCTTCCTCGTGGGCTCGTCCGGTTCCGGCAAGTCGACGTTCCTGCGGCTGGTCCTGCGCGAGGAGCGCGCCAGTCAGGGCATGGTCCATGTCCTCGGCAAGGATCTGGCCCGGCTGTCCAACTGGAAGGTGCCGCAGATGCGCCGCCAGCTGGGCACCGTGTTCCAGGACTTCCGCCTGCTGCCCAACAAGACCGTCGCGGAGAACGTGGCGTTCGCCCAGGAGGTCATCGGCAAGCCGCGCGGTGAGATCCGCAAGGCCGTGCCTCAGGTGCTCGACCTCGTGGGCCTCGGTGGCAAGGAGGACCGGATGCCTGGCGAGTTGTCCGGCGGTGAGCAGCAGCGTGTGGCCATCGCCCGTGCCTTCGTCAACCGGCCGATGCTGCTGATCGCGGACGAGCCGACGGGAAACCTCGACCCGCAGACGTCCGTCGGCATCATGAAGCTGCTCGACCGGATCAACCGGACAGGCACCACCGTGATCATGGCGACTCACGACCAGAACATCGTCGACCAGATGCGCAAGCGCGTCATCGAGCTCGAGAAGGGCCGTCTCGTACGCGACCAGGCACGCGGCGTCTACGGCTACCAGCACTGAGCCCGGACAGGAAAGGCTGAAAGCACGCCATGCGCGCCCAGTTCGTCATGTCGGAGATCGGCGTCGGTCTCCGCCGCAATCTCACGATGACCTTCGCGGTCATCGTCTCCGTCGCCCTCTCGCTCGCCCTGTTCGGCGGTGCGCTGCTCATGCGTGAGCAGGTCAGCACGATGAAGGACTTCTGGTACGACAAGGTCAACGTCTCGATCTTCCTCTGCAACAAGAACGACGCGGCGACGTCGCCCCAGTGCTCCAAGGGCGCCGTCACCACGGCCCAGAAGGAGCAGATCGAGTCCGACCTCAATGGCATGGACGTCGTCGACACGGTCCATCACGAGTCGGCCGAACAGGCTTACAAGCACTACCGCGAGCAGTACGGCGACACCCCCATCGCGTCCACGATCACCCCGGACCAGATGCAGGAGTCGTTCCGGGTGAAGCTGGACGACCCGGAGAAGTACAAGGTGGTGGCGACGGCCTTCGCCGGCCGGGACGGGGTCCAGTCGGTCCAGGACCAGCGCAACATCCTGGAGAACCTCTTCTCCTTGATGAACGGCATGAACGTGGCCGCGATCTTCGTGATGGGCCTGATGCTGATCATCGCGTTGATGCTGATCGTCAACACCGTGCGTGTTTCGGCGTTCAGCCGTAGGCGTGAGACGGGGATCATGCGGCTCGTCGGCGCCTCGAGCTTCTACATCCAGATGCCGTTCATCATGGAGGCCGCGTTCGCGGGCCTGTTGGGCGGTGTGGTCGCCTCCGTGATGCTGCTGGCGGGCCGTTACTTCCTGATCGACAACGGCCTGGCGCTCTCGGAGAAGATGCAGCTCGTCAACTTCATCGGCTGGGACGCGGTGATCTCCGTGCTGCCTCTGGTGCTGGTCATCGGTCTGTTGATGCCCGCTGTGGCCGCTTTCATCGCATTGCGCAAGTACCTGAAGGTGTGACAAGCGCCCCGGGCGCCGCGCGCTCAACCTCCGTACGGCGCCGTTTGCTTGTCCTAGACTCAACGCCATGTCGGGCCCCGAGTTCAGTCCCCGGCCCCACGGCATCCGCCGTGGGGCAGCCCTGACTTTGGTCTTCGGAGTCGTTGTCGCCGCCGCCGCGGCCACCAACTGCCTGCCGCACGAAGAGCACAGCTCGCCCCGCCCCCTCTCCGCCCGCGCCGCTGCCGCGACCGTCGACCGCGGGGACGTGGAACGCGCCGCCGCGGAGGCGGCGGCCGAGGGCAAGTCCGGCGCGAAGGCGGCCGAGGAGGTCGTCAGCCGCAGCGGTGACCGCTGGGGCGCGGTGTACGACAAGCAGGAGTACGAGGAGTTCCGCAAGGCCCTCGACGGCGAGTACACCGGCGTCGGCCTCGGCGCCCGACGTGCGGGCGACGGCCGTGTCGAGGTCGCCAGGGTGCAGCCCGGCAGCCCCGCGGCGCGAGCCGGGATCAGGGCCGGCGACCGGCTCCTGACGATCGACGGGCAGAAGGTCACCGGACGGCCGGTCACCGAGGTCGTGACCCTGCTGCGCGGCGGCAACGGCACCGGCGTGGCCCTGGGCCTCGAGCGCGACGGGCACCGCTGGACAGAGACCCTGATCCGGGCCGTGCTGACCACCGAGACGGTCACCGTCGAGCAGCTTCCGCACGGGGCCGTCCTGATCAAGGTCACCTCGTTCACCAAGGGCTCCGGCAAGCGGGTGCGGGACGCGGTGCGCGGCGCCCCCGCGGACGCCGGCGTCCTGCTCGACCTGCGCGGCAACGAAGGCGGCCTGGTCTCGGAAGCCGTCACTGCCGCGTCGGCGTTTCTCGACGGCGGCCTGGTCGCCACGTACGACGTGCGCGGCGAGCAGCGCGCGCTCTACGCGGAACGGGGCGGTGACACCGACCGGCCCGTGGTGACGCTCGTCGACGCCGGCACGATGAGCGCCGCGGAGATAGTCACCGGGGCGCTCAAGGACCGGGGCCGCGCCGTCACGGTCGGTACACGCACCTTCGGCAAGGGCTCGGTGCAGATGCCCAGCCGCCTGCCCGACGGCTCCGTCGCGGAGCTCACCGTCGGCCACTACCGCACTCCGTCGGGTCACGGCGTCGACGACAAGGGCATCACTCCCGACCTGGTGACGGGCGAGGGAGCGGAGAAGCGGGCCCAGACAGTATTGAGTGGCCTCGGGGGCGGGTCGTAGTGCGAAAATGGCCGCACTATGGCAAAGGAAACAGGGCGCAAACTGATCGCGCAGAACAAGAAGGCGCGGCACGACTACCACATCCTCGACACCTACGAGTGCGGTCTCGTGCTGATGGGCACCGAGGTGAAGTCGCTGCGTCAGGGGCGGGCCTCGCTCGCGGACGGCTTCGTCCAGATCGACGGCAACGAGGCCTGGCTGCACAACGTCCACGTGCCCGAGTACAGCCAGGGCACCTGGACCAACCACAGCGCCCGCCGCAAGCGGAAGCTGCTGATGCACCGCGAGGAGATCGACAAGCTCGAGTCGAAGTCGCAGGAGACGGGCCACACCATCGTGCCGCTGGCGCTGTACTTCAAGGACGGCCGGGCGAAGGTCGAGATCGCGCTCGCCAAGGGCAAGAAGGAGTACGACAAGCGTCAGACGCTGCGTGAGAAGCAGGACCGCCGCGAGGCGGACCGCGCGATGTCGGCGGTCCGGCGCAAGCAGCGGTCGTAGGGCCTGATCCGAACGACAGGCCGTGGCCGCGCGGAATACGCTGGCACCTTCGTGCGTTGGTCACGTACGATGGCACCTGCCCCTCAAGGGGGGCGCACCCCTCACGGGGTTTGAAAAAACAACATGGGGATGATCGGTTTCGACAGCGGATGTCGAAGCAGGGGAAGCGTGTCGAGGAAGCGGCAATGATCTCGTAAACCATATGTCGCAACCAATAATCGCCAACACCAAGCGCGATTCCTTCGCCCTCGCTGCCTAAGTAGCGACTTGCGAAGTGTCAGCCCGGGGCTGTTCCCGACCCGGATCCTGGCATCAGCCAGGGAACTAAACCTCTAAGCCCGGTCACGGGGAGTAGAGGGAAATCAAACAGTGGCTGAGCCCGTCGGAGACTTGTCCGCGTGATCTCCGGGGCCGAGAAAAGCGCAGCGGACTGCACACGGAGAAGCCCTGATTCTGCACCGTTGGACGCGGGTTCGATTCCCGCCATCTCCACCGATGGAGCCTCGGGGGCGCAAAGCCCTCGAAGCTCCGTGTCCCATGTACGACTGGGCCCGACAGCTACGGCTGCCGGGCCCTTGTCGTACCCGCGGCCAGTACGAGAGCGAGCGCCGCCGCGCCCGGTGCGGTGGCGGCGAGGCCGGTCGCGGTGACCACCCCGGCGAGGACGTAGGAGCCACGCGCCCCGGCGATCATGGTGACCGCGAACATCCCCATGGGGAGCCGCGCGACGAGATTGCCCGCGGTGAAGGCGCGCGCGCCGGGCGCTGCGAACAACCGGCTGTAAGGCCCGGGCGGCCTGCGCGGCGCCCTCGGCCCGTCGCGCGGTGCGAGCACCAGTGAGTCGGACGTGAGCGCGAGCAGCGGCGGGTGAGCGGTCTCCTCGGACCGGGCGGGATGCGGCATGCGTCCAGCCTCTGCGCCGCCCCCGGGGCCGGTCCAACACCTGCGCGGTGGCCATTCACGCACCGGTGTTGTTGAATGCGCTGTGCCCCAGGACCTGCAACCACGGCTGCTCCGCGCCTTTGCCGCCGTCGCCGACGAGCTGCACTTCACCCGCGCCGCCGCCCGTCTCTACGTCGCCCAGCAGGCCCTGAGCCGTGACGTACGGCGGCTGGAGCGGGAGTTGGGGGCCGAGCTGTTCGTCCGCACGACCCGGCAGGTGACGCTCACGGCCGACGGCGAACGGCTGCTGCCGTACGCGCGCAGGGTTCTCGAGGCGCACGACGAGCTGCTCGCCGCGGCCTCCGGGGTCGCGCGTCCGCTGCTCGTCGACCTCAACAGCGCGGGCATGACCTCGGGCCGGGTCCTGGAGCGCGCCCGTGAACTCGCCCCCGACTGCGAGCTGATGGCCCGGTTCGAGAGCGGTCTGACCGGCGCCGCCGGCGAGATCGCCGCCGGACGGCTCGATGTCTCCTTCGGTCGCTTCGCGGGCCTGGACCCGGCCCTGGGGGCGTTGCTGTCCCAGCAGCCAGTGCGGTACGAGCCGATGGCCGTGCTGCTGCCCGAGGACCATCCACTGGCGGAACTGGACGGTGTACCGCTGAACGCGCTCGCGGGCGAGACCGTATATGCGGGTGCGGGCAATCCGCGGACGCTGGAGTGGACGGAGCTGGCGCGCCTGCTCTTCGCGGGGCGCGGCATCGCCGTCGCGCCGCCGGCGCCCATGGCGGTGGGAGTCGAGGAGTTCCGGCGGGTGATGGCGAAGACCCGCAATCCGGTCCTCGCGGTCGTCGACTTTCCGGCCATGCCGGGTACGGTGTTGCGGCCGATAATCGACCCCGTTCCGCTGTCGCCGCTGTCGATGGTCTGGCGTGCCGGGTTGAGGCATCCAGGTCTGGACGCGCTGCGTGCGGCGGCGGCCGAACTGGCAGGCCGCGAAGGGTGGCTGAAAAGGGCCGCCGAAGAATGGTTGCCGGAACGTGATATGTCGCTGATGTGTGACAACACCTGACCATGGCGCACGGGCCCCTTCCGGTTGCGCTACATTCAGGGACCGGGTGAGTGAGTGGGTTGGAGCGCTCGGACAGGGTGGGGACCCGAGTCCGGATGCGGCCGAGGAGCCGTGCGCACACCCCGATTCCAGTCAGTGGGGGGATGTGCCACCAGCCATGGAAAAATGGCAAGAAAACGTCGGTACCGGTCACACGCACGAGCCGCACGAGGTGACGATTCAGCTCGACGGCATAGGACGGAAACTGCGGGACCTGCCGGTCGAACCGATCGCCGCGACGGACAGCTCCGAGGGGCCGGTCTTCGTCGACGAAAGCGGTCGGCGCAGCAAGAAGCTGCGCCTCATCGGCTGGGTGCTGGCCGCCGCGTGCGCCTGCTACGCGATCACGCTCGTGGCCGCTCTCGCCGGCGGCAACTCCACCGCCCCCTGGCTCCCCGGCCTCGGACAGGCGGGGGAGGGCCAACCCGAGCACGTCGAGATACAGCCGGCCCCCACCGACCACGACTCCTCGGTGGTCACACCGCACGCGTCCCCGGGTGTGCCCGCCCCCGGCGCGTCCGCCGACGAGGTCCTGCCGCAGCCCTCGGGCAACGCGGACGGCAGCAGCCCGCAGCCCTCCGCGCACCCACCCGGCAAGAGCTCCCCCGCCGCCACCCAGCGGCCGGCCGGCGGGCCCTCCAAGGGCCCCGCGACGAGCTCCGCCACCCCCGACGACAGCGCCCCCGAGCCCGACACCGGCAATCCTTCCGACGCCGGCCCCTCGGAGCCCGCCCCCGTCAGCGGATCCCCCGAACCACCCGTGCAAGAGAGCGCAGCGTAGTAGATGACCCTCCCCACCCCAGGGGCTCCGCAGCGGCGGAGCCCCAAGCGCGTCGTACGCCGCAGACTGCCGATGCGCTATCTGCTGCCCGTCCTCTTCCTCGTCGCGCTGCTCGCGATGCTGATGCTGCGCGGCTATGTGCACAGCGAGATCCTCGCCGACCACCGCGTACGCCCCCCGGCCCCCACCGACCAGGTCCCCGAGCACATACTGGCGGGCGGCCCCGTCATCGACGCCCGCGACAAGAAGAACCCGAGGGCGCTGAGCGTCCCCGACCGGCGGCTGGTGCTGACCTTCGACGACGGCCCCGACCCCGTCTGGACCCCGAAGGTCCTCGACAGGCTGAAGCAGTACGACGCGCACGCCGTCTTCTTCGTCACCGGCACGATGGCCTCCCGCCACCCCGAGCTGGTGGAACGGATGGTGCGCGAGGGCCACGAGGTCGGCCTGCACACGTTCAACCACCCCGATCTGTCCTTCCAGTCGACCAGCCGCATCGACTGGGAGCTGTCGCAGAACCAGTTGGCGCTCGCCGGCGCCGCCGGTATCCGCAGCTCCCTGTTCCGGCCGCCGTACTCGTCCTTCTCCGACGCCCTCGACAACGAGGCCTGGCCCGTCACCCAGTACATAGGCACCCGCGGCTACATCACCGCCTTCAACAACACCGACTCGGAGGACTGGAAGCGCCCCGGCGTCGACGCGATCATCAAGCGCGCGACCCCCAAGGGCACCCAGGGCTCCATCGTGCTGATGCACGACTCCGGCGGCGACCGCTCCCAGACGGTCGCGGCACTGGACCGCTTCCTGCCCGACATGAAGGAGCGCGGTTACCGGTTCACCAACCTCACGGAGGCACTGGGCGCACCCAGCGCCCACACCAAGGTCACCGGGCCCGAACTGTGGAAGGGCAAAGCGTTCGTCGGGGCCGTCGCCGTCTCCGAGAACACCACCGAGATCCTTGTCGTGTGCCTGGCGGTCATCGGTGTGCTGGTCTTCGCCCGCTTCGGGCTGATGCTGATCCTCTCCTTCGCGCACGCCCGCAAGGTACGCCGGAAGAACTTCAGCTGGGGACCGCCGATCACCCGCCCGGTGTCCGTGCTGGTCCCCGCCTACAACGAACGCGAGTGCATCGCCAACACGGTCCGCTCGCTGATGGCGAGCGACCACCCCCTCGAAGTCATCGTCATCGACGACGGCTCCAGCGACGGCACCGCCGACATCGTCGAGGCGATGCAGCTGCGCGGCGTCCGCGTCGTGCGACAGCCCAATTCGGGCAAGCCCGCCGCGCTCAACAACGGCATCCGGCACGCCCGGTACGAGATCGTCGTGATGATGGACGGGGACACGGTCTTCGAGCCGTCCACCGTCCGTGAACTCGTCCAGCCCTTCGGTGACCCGCGCGTCGGCGCGGTCGCCGGCAACGCGAAGGTGGGCAACCGCGACACACTCATCGGGGCCTGGCAGCACATCGAGTACGTGATGGGCTTCAACCTCGACCGCCGGATGTACGACCTGCTCGGCTGCATGCCCACCATCCCCGGC
Source organism: Streptomyces sp. NPDC027962 (assembly GCF_055566095.1). NCBI lineage: Bacteria > Bacillati > Actinomycetota > Actinomycetes > Kitasatosporales > Streptomycetaceae > Streptomyces > Streptomyces sp. NPDC027962. The sequence continues at coordinate 48,517 of NZ_JBVHTA010000053.1, read as the reverse complement.
GCGATCGGCGCCTTCCGCCGCAGCGCGCTGGAGCAGGTCGGCGGCATGAGCGAGGACACCCTCGCCGAGGACACCGACATCACCATGGCCATGCACCGCGAGGGCTGGCGGGTCGTCTACGCGGAGAAGGCCCGCGCCTGGACCGAGGCCCCCGAGTCCGTGCAGCAGCTGTGGTCGCAGCGCTACCGCTGGAGCTACGGCACCATGCAGGCGATCTGGAAGCACCGCCGGGCGCTCGTCGAACGCGGGCCCTCCGGCCGCTTCGGCCGCGTCGGCCTGCCGCTGGTCTCTCTGTTCATGGTCCTCGCGCCGCTGCTCGCCCCGTTGATCGACGTCTTCCTGCTGTACGGGCTGGTCTTCGGGCCCACGCAGAAGACGATCGCCGCATGGCTCGGCGTTCTCGCCGTCCAGGCCGTCTGCGCCGCCTATGCCTTCCGGCTCGACAAGGAACGCATGGTCCACCTCGTGTCGCTGCCGCTCCAGCAGATCCTGTACCGCCAGCTGATGTACGTGGTGCTCCTGCAGTCCTGGATCACCGCCCTGACCGGCGGCCGGCTGCGCTGGCAGAAACTGCGGCGCACCGGCGCGGTGGAGGCTGCCCCCGGGGCGGTCCAGGGCGCCCGGGAGGCTGCCGGAGACCGGAGGCCCGTCGCATGACCCCGTACACGCCGCAGACGGTCCAGCTGCCGGCTCAGGTCGGCACCGCCCCGGCGTCTGCGGGCACCAGGGACCGCTATTTCGACCTGCTGCGGGCGCTCGCCCTCTTCCGGGTCGTGCTCTACCACCTGGTCGGCTGGGCCTGGCTCCCGCTCGTCTTCCCGTCCATGGGCGTGATGTTCGCGCTCGCGGGCTCCCTGATGGTGCGTTCCCTCGCCCGCCCCGCGCTGCAGGTGATCCGCAGCCGGGTGCGGCGGCTGCTGCCCCCGCTGTGGGTGCTGGGGGCCGTGGCGGTGACCGCCATGCTGATCGACGGGTGGCGCCCCGGTCTTTCCGCGGTCTTCTGGATCCTGCCGCTGAGCGATCCGCCGTTCCTCGCCGCCGAATGGGCCGGCGACATGGCGGAGCCGCTCTGGTACCTGCGCGCCTATCTGTGGTTCGTGCTCCTGTCGCCGATGCTGCTGCGCTGCCTGCGCAAGCTGCCGTGGGCGACCCTCGCGGCACCGGTCGCCCTCTCCTTCGGGCTCGCTGCCGGCTACCTCTCGATGCCCGAGCGGATCGACTCGGCGCTCACCGACTTCAGCACCTTCGGCGCGTGCTGGATCCTCGGCATGGCCCGTCAGGAAGGCGTCCTCGAGCGCCTGCCGCGGTACGTCGTGCCCTCCGTCGCCCCGTTCGTGATGCTCGCCGGGCTGTGGTGGGCCGGGCGCCACGGATTCGGCGGAGGCGGTGAACTGGACGGCATTCCGCCGGCCGACGCCCTGTGGTCGCTGGGCGCGGTCATGCTCCTGCTCCACTTCAGTCCCTCCTGGGAGGTGTGGCCGCCGAAGCTGCGCCAGTGGGACAGCGTGATCACCCTCCTCAACGCACGGGCCGTGACCGTCTACCTGTGGCACAACGTGTGCATCCTTCTCGCCGCCCTCCTGTGGGACCGCATGTGGGACATCGACCTGCTCGCCGAGCGCACCCCCTGGCTGCTGGACAGCTGGGTCCCGGTGCTGCTGGTCGCCTGGGCGCTGATCGCCGTGTGCATCGCGCTCTTCGGCTGGGCCGAGGACCTGGCGGCCCGCCGCCGCCCGCGCCTGTGGCCGAACGGGCGTCCGGCTCCCGCCGCCCGCACCCGGGGCTGAAAGGGCCGTCCGGCCCCCGCCGCTCACACGACGCCTGACGGACAGGTGAGAGCAAGGTTTCGCGCCGGTCACCTGTAGCCACCGGGGTCGAAACGAGCCGTTCCTAACGTCGCCTTCACGAACCGAGGACCGTGGAGGCGCGTGATGGCTGGCCGATGGATCGAGCAGTGGGACCCCGAGGATGAGGTGTTCTGGGAGGCGGAGGGCAAGCAGATCGCCAGGCGGAATCTCGTCTACTCGGTGATCTCCGAGCACATCGGGTTCTCCGTGTGGAGCATGTTCTCGGTGCTGGCGCTCTTCATGAGCCCGGCTTACGGGATCGACCCGGCAGGAAAGTTCTTCCTCGTGGCGGTGGCGTCGATGGTCGGTGCCGCGCTGCGCGTGCCCTACGGCTTCGCCGTCGCCCGCTTCGGCGGCCGCAACTGGACGATCTTCAGCGCGGGCATGCTGCTCGTACCGACCGTCGCCCTGCTGATCGTGATGGAGCCCGGCACCTCCTACTCCACGTTCATGCTGGTGGCGATCCTCACCGGGATCGGCGGAGCGAACTTCGCCTCCTCGATGACCAACATCAACAGCTTCTATCCGCTCCGCCTCAAGGGCTGGGCGCTCGGCATGAACGCCGGCGGCGGCAACATCGGTGTCGCCGTGGTCCAGCTGCTGGGTCTGCTGATCATCGCGGTGGCCGGGGCGGCGCAGCCGCGGTTGCTGCTGGCCATCTACATCCCGCTCATCGTCCTGGCCACGGTCCTGAGCGCGCGCTACATGAACAACCTCGGACCGGTGCGCAACGACGCCGGTGCCGCACGCGAGGCGGCGAAGGACCGGCACACCTGGATCATGTCCTTCCTCTACGTGGGCACCTTCGGCTCCTTCATCGGCTACAGCTTCGCCTTCGGCCTGGTGCTCCAGAACCAGTTCGGCCGCACCCCGCTGCAGGCCGCCTCGCTCACCTTCATCGGCCCGCTGCTCGGCTCGCTGATCCGGCCCGTCGGCGGACGGCTCGCCGACCGGCTCGGCGGCGGCCGGGTGACCTTGTGGAACTTCGCCCTGATGGCGCTCGCGGCCGGCGTGATCGTCGCGGCCTCCGTTCAGGAGTCGCTGGGCCTGTTCATCGCCGGGTTCATCGTCCTGTTCGTGCTCACGGGAATCGGGAACGGTTCCACCTACAAGATGATCCCCGGCATCTTCCGCGCCAAGGCGCAGGCCGAGGGCATGGAGGGGGAGACGGCGGCGGCGTACGCGCGCCGGCTGTCCGGTGCTTCCATGTCCCTGATCGGCGCCGTGGGAGCGTTCGGAGGGCTGGGGATCAACCTTTCCCTCCGGCAGTCGTTCATCAGCTCCGGCACGGGGACGGGCGCGTTCGTGGCCTTCCTGGGCTACTACGTCGTGTGCTTCGCGGTCTGCTGGTTCGTATACCTGCGCAGGACGGCGAAGGTGACTGTGACCGGGACCACCACGGTCGCCGAGCCGAAGGCCCAGCTCAGCTACGCAGAGGTGTGACCGGTCCGGCCGGGAGGTCCCGTTTACGGCAGCGAAATATTGGCGAACCGAGCCTGTCACGCAGTATTGGCAGGCTCGGTTGACCATTCACCGTTTCAATGGCACCCGGCCAGCAGGGCACTCCAGTGGGGACGACCGAGATGCACGACCAAGGCCAACCGCACGGCCCCCTCGCGGGCTTCACCGTAGGCGTGACCGCCGCACGGCGCGCCGACGAACTCGGCGCGCTCCTCCAGCGGCGCGGCGCCGCGGTCCTGCACGCCCCCGCACTGCGCATCGTTCCGCTCGCGGACGACACGGAGCTCCTCGCCGCCACCAAGGGACTCATCGACCACGCGCCCGACGTGGCCGTGGCCACCACCGCCATCGGCTTCCGCGGCTGGGTCGAGGCCGCCGACGGCTGGGGGCTCGGCGAGCAGCTGCTGGACCGGCTGCGCGGCACGGAGCTGCTGGCGCGCGGGCCCAAGGTCAAGGGTGCCATCCGCGCGGCGGGACTCAACGAGGAGTGGTCCCCGGCGTCCGAGTCCATGGCGGAGGTACTCGACCGGCTCCTTGCCCAGGGTGTCGCGGGCCGCCGGGTCGCCCTCCAGTTGCACGGTGAGCCGCTGCCGGGGTTCGTGGAGGCACTGCGGGCGGGGGGTGCCGAGGTCGTCCTCGTGCCCGTCTACCGGTGGATGCCGCCGGAGGACGTCGCCCCGCTCGACCGGCTGCTGGACGCGACGGTCTCCCGCTCGCTGGACGCCGTCAGCTTCACCAGCGCCCCGGCCGCCGTGTCGCTCATGTCCCGGGCGGAGGAACGCGGGCTGCTGCCGGACCTGTTGGCCGCCCTCGACCACGACGTGCTCGCCGCTTGTGTGGGCCCGGTCACCGCGGTGCCGCTGCAGGCCGCGGGCGTCACCACGGTCCAGCCGGAGCGTTTCAGGCTGGGCCCGCTCGTCCAGTTGCTCGGCGTCGAACTGCCCGCCCGCGCCCGCACGTTCCCCGTCGCGGGCCGCCGTGTCGAGATCCGCGGCCATGCCGTCCTCGTCGACGACGAACTGCGCCCGGTGCCGCCTGCCGGGATGGCCCTGCTGCGCGCCCTGTCCGAGCGGCCCGGCTGGGTCGTCGCCCGCTCCGACCTTCTTCGTGCCCTGCCCGGCGCCGGCAGGGACGAGCACGCCGTGGAGACGGCCATGGCGCGGCTGCGTACGGCGCTCGGAGCGCCCAAGCTGATCCAGACCGTCGTCAAACGGGGCTACCGGCTGGCCCTCGACCCGGCGTCCGACGCCAAGTACGCCGACGCCTGACCACCCGTCGCGTGTCGCGCCGCGCGCAGGAGCGACGTGGCGCGCCACAGGCAGACCAGAGCCGCCGTGGTAAGCACCGCCCGCACGATGTTCCAGAGCACCCACGGGTCCTCGAAGCTCTCCCGTACGGCGCCCGGATCGGCGATCTCGTCCGGGGCGCCCGCGGCGGCGAGCTCGTTGTTGAGCGGCACGTTCGCCGCGGACGTGACCAGGAACACCAGGACGTACAGGACCAGCGCGGCCGTCACCCACCGGCCCGTCGGTGTGCGGCGCTGCTGCCAGGCCGAGACGGCTGTGAGGATGAGCGCGCCGAAGAAGCCCGCGAAGAACACGGGGTTCTCGATGACCTCGTTGATGTTCTGCATGACCTCGACATAGGTCCGGTCCTCGCTGCGGCTGAGCGCGGGCATCACCGCGCAGGCGAACGCGTACCAGACGCCCGCGACCAGCCCGGTCGCCACGGTGGCCGACGCGAGAACGGCTCCTGCACCCCTCTTTTGTGTCATGCGCCCAGTCAACAGGCCTGCCCTCGTGCGGAACATGGGCGAGCGTCGCAATCGCATGTCCGTGCGTCCAAGGCTCGATGCGGGCTTCCGGCCGCACCCGCAGGCGGGCACTCTGGTGGGAACACCCGACGGTGATCCCGAGGCGGTGACAGGCGCATGACAGCGGCGGCGGGCATGGGCTCGTACCAGTGGCGGTTCGACTCCGGGCGCATCTGCCTGGACCTGGTGGCGACGGCACCGGACGCCGACGGCCATGCCGACGGCCCCGAACCCCTCGCCGAACCACGGCGGTTGGCGCACTGGCTTGTTGCCGCCGGACTCGTACCCGCCGATTCCCACCTTGCCCGCGTCGACGGCACCTGGGTGGCCGGCTTCGTCGAACTGCGCGACTGCATCGACCGCTTGGTGCGGGGCGGACCAGAGGACGCCCGCGCCGAGCGCGCCCTCGCGATCGTCAACGCCCGCGCGCAGGGCGCCCCGCCGGGCATCAGGGCGGTACGCGACGAGGGCGGCGGGCTCATACGGGCCCTGTGCTCGGCGCCGGAGTGCTCGGCGCTTCTCGCGGTCGTCGCGCGGGACGCCGTGGAACTCCTCACCGATCCCGTCGCGCACTCGCGGCTGCGGCAGTGCGAGGGCGACAACTGCCGCCGCGTCTACCTGGACACCTCCCGGGGCAGGCGCAGACGCTGGTGTTCCAGCGAGGTGTGCGGCAACCGCGAGCGAGTGGCGAGACACCGCCGGAAGACCTCTGTAAAAGATCTTGAAGTTTCCTCGGCCGGCGTTGAATGAATCCTCCGCTGCACCCGTAGTGAAGGGGGACGACAGCCAGCCGACGACAACAGGGTCTCGACCAGGAGGTTCAGGTGCGCAAGGATGCCGCCGTGGCCGATGACCGTCCGCAACGGGCCCGCCATCGAAGCGAGAAGCCACGCGTCGACACCTCCGTCCCCGACGAGGAGTTGATGCGTGCCCTCTACCGTGAACATGCAGGGCCGTTGCTTGCCTATGTACTGCGTCTCGTTGCCGGCGATCGCCAACGCGCCGAGGACGTCGTTCAGGAGACGCTCATCCGTGCCTGGAAGAACGCCGGCCAGCTCAACCGTGCTACCGGCTCTGTCCGACCCTGGCTGGTGACGGTCGCACGGCGCATCGTCATCGACGGTCACCGCAGCCGGCAGGCCCGGCCGCAGGAGGTCGATCCGTCGCCGCTGGAGGTCATGCCCGCGGAGGACGAGATCGACAAGGCGTTGTGGCTGATGACGCTCTCAGATGCACTCGATGATTTGACGCCCGCCCACAGGGAAGTTCTTGTCGAGACGTATTTCAAGGGGCGTACGGTCAATGAAGCGGCCGAAACGCTCGGCATACCCAGCGGGACTGTCCGGTCCCGCGTGTTCTACGCGCTCCGATCCATGAAGCTCGCTCTTGAGGAGAGGGGGGTCTCGGCATGACCATGTACGAGCAAGAGTCCGTACACGACGCCGTCGGTGCGTACGTGCTCGGCGTGCTCGACGAAGCGGACGCCTCCGTCTTCGAGGCGCATCTGGCGGGATGCAACATCTGTGCCGCCCGTCTCGACGAGTTCTCGGGAATGGAGCCGCTGCTGGCGATGCTCGCGCAGGCGCCCGCCCAGGCACCGCCGCAGAGCAACGTCTACAGCCTGCCCGGAATGCCGGGAGAGGCGGATTTCCCTCCGCCCCGACCGGTCCCCGTGGTGCCCACCTCACCGAGCCCCAAGGTGCTCGACGGCCTGCTGAGCGAGGTCGCCGTCAAACGCGCCCACAAGCGCAGGCGCGGCATGTACCTGCTCGCGGCGGCCGCAGCGCTGATCATCGGCGGGCCGGCGGTCGCGGTCGTCGTGACCGCCGACGACACAGGCAGCAACGTGGCGGGCGCAGAGCCGCACCCCACCAGTCCCGCCGAGGATGCCTTCTTCAACCACATGGAGGAGAAGGTGCAGGCCACGGACGCGACCACCAAGGTCAGCGCCGTCGTCGGCATGGAGAAGAAGGGCTGGGGCACCCACGCCGTCCTGGAACTGAAGAACGTCAAGGGCCCCCTGAAGTGCAACCTCATCGCCGTCTCCAAGACCGGCGAGGAGGAGGTCGTGACGTCGTGGGCCGTGCCCAAGTGGGGCTACGGAATCCCCGACAGCCCCAACACGGCCGCCAAGAGCCCGCTGTACGTGCACGGCGGCTCGGCCATGGACCCGGGCGACATCGACCACTTCGAGGTCCGTACGTTCGACGGCCGGCGGCTCGTGGAGGTCGACGCGTAGCGGGCCGAAGCCTTCCGGCCGGGGTGCTGTACGGCCCCCGGCCGCACCGCCATGTCTGCGGGCCCCCGGCCCCCGGCCCCACCGCCATGTCCGCTGGCTCCCGGGCCGGCGGCCCGGACAGGTGCAATAACCTCCCCCCGTGGCGTACGGTTGACGGCTGCCCAGTGCACGTCAGAAGGGGGCCCGGTGGCCGCGCAGGATGCCGCTGTCGAATCCGTGGTCGGCTCCGCCGCCGACTCGGTGCGAGACCGTGAGATCGGTGTCGAACAGGAACACCTGGACCAGGTGTACCGCCGCCTCGAGGAGAAGATCCACGAGGCCGAGTTCCTGATGAACGACGCCGCCAAGAGGGGCCAGGTCGGCACGCCCGGCGCGCTCGCCGAGCGGGACGCCCAGGTCTTCCGCGCGGGCGTCCACCTCAACCGGCTCAACAACGAGTTCGAGGATTTCCTCTTCGGCCGGATCGACCTGCTGTACGGCAAGGACGGCAAGAAGGGCCCGGACGGCGCCTACACCTCCGTCGAGCCCGCCGACGACGCCGTACGCCCCGACAACACGGCCGACATCGGGGAAACCCTGCACATCGGCCGCATCGGCGTCCTCGACTCCGACTACGCACCGCTGGTCATCGACTGGCGCGCCCCCGCCGCCGCACCCTTCTACCGGTCCACTCCCGTCGACCCCGGCCGCGTGGTGCGCCGGCGCGTCATCCGCTCCAAGGGCCGCAAGGTCCTCGGCGTCGAGGACGACCTGATGCGTCCCGAGCTGACCGCCACCCTCGACGGGGAGCCGCTCCCCGTCATCGGTGACGGCGCGCTGATGGCCGCCCTCGGACAGGCCCGCAGCCACACCATGCGGGACATCGTCGCCTCCATCCAGGCCGAACAGGACCTGGTGATCCGCGCCCCCGCTGCCTCCGTCACCTACGTGGAGGGCGGCCCCGGCACCGGCAAGACGGCGGTGGCCCTGCACCGCGCCGCCTACCTGCTCTACCAGGACCGGCGCCGCTACGCGGGCGGCATCCTGATCGTCTCCCCGACCCCCCTGCTCGTCGCCTACACCGAGGGCGTGCTGCCGTCCCTGGGCGAGGAGGGCCAGGTCGCGATCCGTGCCGTCGGCTCGCTGGTGGACGGCGCGGAGGCGACGGTCTACGACGAACCCGCCGTGGCCCGCGTCAAGGGCTCCTCACGGATGCTCAAGGTGCTGCGCAAGGCCGCACGCGGCGCACTGGAGATGCCGGCACAGGCCCCCGCCGAGGGCACGGACGAGCAGCTCGCCTTCGGTGAGGAGCCGGCCGCCCCCGCGGGCACGCCCACCCGCCTGCGCGTCGTCGCCTTCGGGCGGCGGCTCGAGCTGGAGGCCGACGAACTGCAGCGCATCCGGAGCGACGTGCTCGGCGGCACCGCCCCCGTGAACCTCCTGCGCCCGCGGGCCCGGCGGCTGCTGCTCGACGCCCTGTACGCCAAGTCGGGCGCCGCGGGCCGTCACCCCGGCGATCCCGAACTCGCCGCCGAACTCCGCTCCTCTTTCGACGAGGACGTCACGGGCGAGGACAGCTTCACCGCATTCCTGGAGGCCTGGTGGCCCGAGCTGACCCCGCGAGCCGTGCTGGCCGCCATGGCGGACGAGCGGCGCCTCGGCCGCTGGGCGCGCCGCGTGCTCAACCCGGGGGAGGTGCGCAGGCTGGCCCGCTCGCTGCGCCGGGACGGTCTCTCCGTGCACGACGTGGCGCTGCTCGACGAGCTCCACACGCTGCTCGGCACCCCGGCCCGTCCCCGCAGACGGCGCGAGCTCGACCCGCTGGACCAGCTGACCGGGCTCGAGGAGCTGATGCCGCAGCGCGAGGAGTCGCAGCGCGAACGGGCCGAACGGCTGGCGGCGGAGCGCACCGAGTACGCGCACGTCATCGTCGACGAGGCACAGGACCTCACGCCCATGCAGTGGCGGATGGTGGGCCGTCGCGGCAGGCACGCCACATGGACGGTCGTCGGCGACCCGGCCCAGTCGTCCTGGTCCTCGCCGGACGAGGCGGCCGAGGCCCGCGACGAGGCCCTCGGCACCCGTCCGCGCCGCCGCTTCGAGCTGACCGTCAACTACCGCAACCCGGCGGAGATCGCCGAGCTGGCGGCCAAGGTGCTCAGACTCGCCATGCCGGGCATGAAGTCCCCGTCCGCGGTCCGCTCCACGGGAGTGCGCCCGCGGTACGCGGTCCTTCCGGACGGCGCGGACCTGGCCGCCGCCGTACGTACGGAGGCGAAGCGGCTGCTGGAGCAGGTGGACGGCACCGTCGGCGTCGTCGTCGCCATGAACCGTCGAGAACAGGCCGCGCGCTGGCTGGCGGGGCTCGGCGAGAGGGTCGTCGCGCTCGGCTCGCTGGAGGCGAAGGGACTGGAGTACGACGCGACCGTCGTCGTCTCGCCGGCGGAGATCGCCGACGAGTCGCCGGCGGGTCTGCGGGTGCTCTACGTGGCACTGACGAGGGCGACCCAGCAGCTCACGGTGGTCTCCGGCCGCCGGGACCAGCCGGACACGGACGGCGTCCCGGACCTGCTGCGGGACTGAGCGGGCGACCGCCCGAGAAGTCAACACCCGATGGGGGAATCACTTGTCGGAGTGGTGCGTTAGCCTGGTTACGGCACCGGCTCGATCCAAGCCCCCGGGCCCAACCTTCGTCCCTCAGAGGGACCACTTGCCGCGAGGCGAGCATGGCGGGTCGGTGCCACTGAATTCTGCGGAGAGGCCCGCGTCACCTGGTCAGGTGACGCGGGCCTCTTCTGTTCGAGACCGGTTTCTCGTATGGTGGAAAACTGTTTCCGAAAACAATATGACCGCATTACCTGCTACTGGCAGGTAGGTGTCACCATCTTCACAGCGCTGCCGGGCTCAGGCGCGGCGCCGCATGGGAAAGAAGCTAGGGAAAGCAGAGGAACCCGGTCATGGCAACGGCGCCCAGCGTCTCGTACTCGATGACGGTCCGGCTGGAGGTGCCCGCGAGCGGAACCGCGGTCTCCCAGCTCACCACGGCCGTGGAGTCCTCCGGGGGCTCCGTGACCGGCCTGGACGTGACCGCCTCCGGCCACGAGAAGCTGCAGATGGATGTCACGATCGCCGCCAGCTCGACGGCCCACGCGGACGAGATCGTCGAAGAGCTGCGGAAGATCGAGGGCGTCGTCCTCGGCAAGGTCTCGGACCGTACGTTCCTGATGCACCTCGGCGGCAAGATCGAGATGGCGTCCAAGCATCCCATCCGCAACCGTGACGACCTGTCGATGATCTACACCCCGGGCGTTGCCCGTGTGTGCATGGCGATCGCGGAGAACCCGGAGGACGCCCGCCGCCTCACCATCAAGCGCAACTCCGTTGCAGTGGTGACCGACGGCTCCGCCGTGCTCGGCCTCGGCAACATCGGCCCCAAGGCCGCCCTGCCGGTCATGGAGGGCAAGGCCGCGCTCTTCAAGCGCTTCGCCGGTATCGACGCGTGGCCCATCTGCCTGGACACCCAGGACGCCGACGCCATCGTCGAAATCGTCAAGGCCATCGCCCCCGGCTTCGCCGGCATCAATCTCGAGGACATCTCCGCGCCCCGCTGCTTCGAGATCGAGGCACGGCTGCGGGAGGCCCTCGACATCCCCGTCTTCCATGACGACCAGCACGGCACCGCGATCGTCGTCCTCGCCTCGCTGACCAACGCACTGCGCGTGGTGGGCAAGGACATCAGTGACGTACGGGTCGTCATGTCCGGCGCCGGCGCGGCCGGTACGGCCATCCTCAAGCTCCTCATCGCGGCGGGCGTCAAGCACGCCGTCGTCGCAGACATCCACGGCGTCGTGCACGCGGGCCGTGAGGACCTGGTGTCCGCCGCGCCCGAGTCGCCGCTGCGCTGGATCGCCGACAACACCAACCCCGAAGGCGTCACCGGCACGCTCAAGGAAGCCGTCGCCGGTGCGGACGTCTTCATCGGCGTCTCCGCCCCGAACGTGATCGGCGCGGACGATGTCGCGGCAATGGCGGAGGGCGCGATCGTGTTCGCTCTCGCGAATCCCGACCCCGAGATCGACCCGGCAATCGCTCGTCGGACGGCGGCGGTTGTGGCCACCGGCCGCTCCGACTTCCCCAACCAGATCAACAATGTGCTGGTCTTCCCGGGCGTCTTCCGCGGTCTGCTGGACGCTCAGTCCCGCACCGTCAACACCGAGATGATGCTCGCGGCCGCGGCGGCGCTCGCGAACGTCGTCACGGAGGACGAGCTCAACCCGAACTACATCATCCCCTCGGTCTTCAACGACAAGGTCGCCGGAGCCGTCGCGGGAGCGGTCCGCGACGCGGCAAGGGCGGCGGTCGCGGCTGTGACAGGCCCCACGTCCGCCTGACATACGGCGCGTCGCGGGTCGCGGGGCCGCAAACCCCTTTTAGGGTGGCGGACCAGGGAGCACGCGGCCCGGCCCGCCCGCTCCGACGAGTCTCGAGAGAGTCGACGGAACGTCACCACGATGAGGCAGTGGGGGATTCCGTGCGGCTCCGGTGTGACTCCGGAGGGTGCCGGATTGGCTTTCCCGCCGCTGGTGGGGGCAGGATGCTTTCCCGAGGACCTGCGTCCTGGGGGAAGCCCCGAGGGCGCGGAGGGGTCTGACAGCAGACCCGGGTCCGGGGACTGTCCGAGGGCCCTGGCAGCATCGGCTTCGATCCACGCCTCACAGGCAAGAAGAACACGGGAGTAACAAAATGAACCGCAGTGAGCTGGTGGCCGCGCTGGCCGACCGCGCCGAGGTGACCCGCAAGGACGCCGACGCCGTTCTGGCCGCTCTCGCCGAGACCGTCGGCGAGGTCGTCGCCAAGGGCGACGAGAAGGTCACCATCCCCGGCTTCCTGACCTTCGAGCGCACCCACCGTGCCGCTCGCACCGCGCGCAACCCGCAGACCGGCGACCCGATCCAGATCCCGGCCGGCTACAGCGTGAAGGTCTCCGCGGGCTCGAAGCTCAAGGAAGCCGCCAAGGGCAAGTAAGGCCTAGGCAGCGAGAAGGGCGGTCACCCGGTCCGGGCGACCGCCCTTTGGCGTGCGTGGGGCCGCGCGGGCGTTACGGGGCGCCGCCCCGCGCGCCCTGCGCCTCGAGCGCCGGCGAGGCCGGATGTGGCCTCCCGTGGCCACGGCGTCGGCGGGGCGTGGCGCCCCGCGCCTCACGGGTGCTGGGCGTGCCCGTGCGGGCGGGAGGCGCCCGGTGGGGCGTGCCGGCCTCGCCGGGGCGTCGGCGGGCTGGATGTGCCCCTGTGGCCGTGGCCAGGGCGCAGGCAGGGCGTGGCGCCCTGCGCCCCGAGCGCTGGCGGGGGCCGGAGAGGCCCCCGCGTCCTGAGCGGCGAGGGGCCGCTGTGCCTCGGGCGGCGGCTGAGGGGGCCGGGGCGGAGCCGGGCCGGGCAGCGCGATGGCCCCCGCAGTGCATCCCGCGAGGGCCATCCGCACGGCGCAAAACGCGTCGTCAGACGATCGGGCCGCCCGGCAGTTCGACCTTCGCGCCGAGCTTCTCCAGCTTCTCCATGAAGTTCTCGTAGCCCCGGTTGATCAGGTCGATCCCGTGCACCCGGGACGTGCCCTGCGCAGCCAGCGCCGCGATCAGGTACGAGAAGCCGCCGCGCAGGTCCGGGATGACCAGGTCCGCGCCCTGGAGCTTCGTGGGGCCCGAGACCACCGCGGAGTGCAGGAAGTTGCGCTGGCCGAAGCGGCAGTGGGAGCCGCCCAGGCACTCGCGGTACAGCTGGATGTGCGCGCCCATCTGGTTCAGCGCCGACGTGAAGCCGAGCCGCGATTCGTACACCGTCTCGTGGACGATGGACAGGCCGGTCGCCTGGGTCAGGGCCACCACCAGCGGCTGCTGCCAGTCCGTCTGGAAGCCGGGGTGCACGTCCGTCTCCAGTGCGATGGACTTCAGCCGCCCGCCCGGGTGCCAGAAGCGGATGCCCTCGTCGTCGATCTCGAACGCGCCGCCGACCTTCCGGTACGTGTTCAGGAACGTCATCATCGAGCGCTGCTGCGCGCCCCGAACATAGATGTTGCCCTCGGTCGCCAGCGCCGCGGACGCCCAGGAGGCCGCCTCGAGGCGGTCGGGCAGCGCACGGTGGGTGTAGCCGCCGAGTTTGTCGACACCCGTGATCCGGATGGTCCGGTCGGTGTCCATGGAGATGATCGCGCCCATCTTCTGCAGTACGCAGATGAGGTCCTCGATCTCCGGCTCCACCGCCGCGTTGGTCAGCTCGGTGACGCCCTCGGCGAGCACGGCCGTCAGCAGCACCTGCTCGGTCGAGCCGACCGACGGGTACGGCAGGCGGATCTTGGTGCCGCGCAGCCGCTGCGGGGCCTCCAGGTACTGGCCGTCCGCGCGCTTCTCGATCGTCGCGCCGAACTGGCGCAGCACGTCGAAGTGGAAGTCGATGGGCCGGCCGCCGATGTCGCAGCCGCCGAGGCCGGGAATGAAGGCGTGGCCGAGCCGGTGCAGCAGCGGGCCGCAGAAGAGGATCGGGATGCGCGACGAGCCCGCATGGGCATCGATGTCGGCGACGTTCGCGCTCTCGACGTGGGTGGGGTCGAGGACCAGCTCGCCGGGCTCCTCGCCGGGGCGGACCGTCACCCCGTGCAGCTGCAGCAGTCCGCGTACGACTCTCACGTCACGGATGTCCGGCACGTTGCGCAGCCGGCTCGGGCCACTGCCGAGCAGGGCGGCGACCATCGCCTTGGGCACGAGGTTCTTCGCGCCGCGGACGCGGATCTCGCCCTCGAGCGGGGTTCCGCCGTGGACAAGCAGTACATCGTCTGTGCCGGTCATGAATCTCGCGTTCCGGAGGGCTCCCCCCGTCGAGCGAGGGAAGGACGGTCGGGTGGCCAGAGAAAAGGGTAAGGGGGCGGAGCACTGATTCCGTAAGGGTGAGGACCCTTCTCCGACGTAATGAATTGGGCACAACACGCTGTGTCCGCCGGGCCTCGCGCACCGTCACCGTCTCGCCCCTCGGACGCGGACGCGACGCCTCCGCATCCGCCCCGCACGCGGCCCGCTCTGAGCTGCGCCCATCGCGCGTCTGCCCGCGGATGCGGTGGTGCACTCCTGCGCTCGGGCCCCGCGGAGGCCGAAGATGCGGGATCATGTCGGCATGACCGAGGTGTCCTCGCTCACAGGCAGGCTGCTTGTCGCCGCGCCCGCCCTGGCGGACCCGAACTTCGACCGGGCGGTGGTCCTGCTGCTCGATCACGACGACGAGGGCTCCCTCGGGGTGATCCTGAACAGGCCCACCCCGGTGGTCGTGGAGGACATTCTCGAGTCCTGGGCGGCGCTGGCCGGTGAACCCGGCGTCGTGTTCCAGGGCGGCCCCGTCTCCCTCGACTCGGCGCTCGGCGTCGCGGTGATCCCCGGCGACGAGGGCCCGCTCGGCTGGCGGCGGGTGTACAGGGCGATCGGCCTCGTCGATCTGGAGGCCCCGCCGGAGCTGCTCGGAGGGGCGCTCGGCTCCCTGCGGATCTTCGCCGGTTACGCGGGCTGGGGCCCCGGCCAGCTGGAGGACGAGCTCCAGGACGGCGCGTGGTACGTCGTCGAGTCGGAGCCGGGGGACGTGTCCTCGCCCCACCCGGAGAACCTGTGGCGCTCAGTGCTGCGGCGCCAGCGCAACGAGCTGGCCATGTTCGCGACGTATCCGGAGGACCCGAGCCTGAACTGACCGCTGCGACGCTCCTCCGGCGCCGGTTCCCGCATGCGGGCGGGCCCTTGCTCCCGCAGCGGCCGTCTCGTGAGTACCCTTGGAGCCCATGAGCACTCTTGAGCCCGAGCGCGGGACAGGCACGGGGACCCTCGTAGAGCCGACACCCCAGGTGTCGCACGGCGACGGCGACCACGAGCGCTTCGCGCATTACGTCCAGAAGGACAAGATCATGGCGAGTGCCCTCGACGGCACTCCCGTCGTGGCACTGTGCGGGAAGGTCTGGGTGCCGGGGCGCGACCCCAAGAAGTACCCGGTCTGCCCCATGTGCAAGGAGATCTACGAGTCCATGGGCGCGGGTGGCGACAAGGACAAGGGCAAGGGCGGGAAGGACAAGAAGTAACCGCTCCGACCGGTCGGCAACGGCCCCCGGGACGCGCCTTTGCGCTCCCGGGGGCCGTTTGCGTTCCGTCGCGCGGCGGCCGGCGTTGCACGGAGTGCTTCACCCGGTCACAGAGTGGTAGAGACCTCTTGTCCGGCCGTGGGTCCGGCTCTAGCCTCCTGCGTGTTGTGCAGTGCGAAACTCCCGTTGCGTATGCTGCAACGCCAATTCGTAGGGGTCCACGCATGAAGCTCATCTCCCGAACAGCCGCCCCGGTCGCAGCACTTGTGCTGGCGGGGATCACCGCCACCGCCTGCGCCCCCCAGACCTCCGACAACAGCGCACAGCAGGACGACAAGAGCGGCACGCTGCGGGTCTGGCTGTTCCAGGAGGTCAACAACAAGCCCAAGGAGCGGGTCGTCGACGCCGCCGTCGCCGCCTTCGAGAAAGCGAACCAGGGCGCGAAGGTCGAGGTCGAGTACATACCGGTCGAGACGCGCGCCCAGAAGATGAAGGCGGCGTTCAACGACCCGAAGAGCGCGCCCGACGTCATCGAGTACGGGAACACCGACACCGCCGGCTACGTCAAGGACGGCGGGCTCGCCGACGTCAGTGCGGAGTTCAACGCCTGGGGCGAGGCCAAGGACACCGACCCCACGGCCGAGCAGTCCGTCACCGTCGACGGCAGGACCTACGGCGCTCCGCTCTTCGTCGGCGTTCGGGCGCTCTACTACCGCACCGACGTCTTCGAGGACCTGGGCATCGAGGCGCCCAAGACGCAGGACGAGCTCATCGCCACTGCCAAGAAGATCCACAAGCAGAAGCCGGACCTGTACGGACTGGCCGTCGGCGGTGCCTACACCTATGGCGCCATGCCCTTCGTCTGGGCCCACGGCGGCGAACTGGCCGAGGAGAGCAACGGCTCCTACACCTCCGCCATCGACAGCCCCGCCGCGCAGCAGGGCATCAAGGCCTACACCTCCCTCTTCGGCGAGGACAACTGCCCGCCCGGCACGTGCGCGTCCATGGGCGGCAATGCCACCGTCACCGCGTTCGCCTCCGGCAAGGCGGCCATGGCGATCGGCGGCGACTTCAGCCACCAGGCCGTCGAGGCCGGCTCGGTCAGGGGCAAGTACGCGGTCGTGCCGCTGCCTGGCCTGAAGGCCGGCGAGATCGCCCCCGCGTTCGCGGGCGGCAACAACGTCGGTGTGCTCAGGAGCAGTTCGCACCGCACACTGGCGGTCGACCTGATGAAGCAGCTCGCCGGCAAGGAGACGCAGCGCAAGCTCTTCGACGCGATGGGCTTCCTGCCGACGTACACCGACGTGCGCGCCGAAGCGGCGAAGAAGCAGCCGTTCGTCGAGCCCTTCATCGAGACGCTCGGTGCCGGGGCCAAGTTCGTCCCCGCCTCACCCGCCTGGGGGCAGATCGACGCCTCGCTCGTCCTGCCGACGATGTTCCAGGAGATCGTCAGCGGCAAGAAGGACATAGCCACGGCCTCCAAGGACGCTGCCGAGAAGATGGACGCCGCGTTCACCGACGCGGGCTGAGTCCATGGCGTACAAGACATCTGCCGCGGAGCCGGCCGTGGTCCCTGCGGGGACCGCGGCCCCCCGGCCGAGCCCGACCGCCACCAGGACCCGCCGTCGCCAAGGCGCCTGGACACCCTGGCTCTACCTCGCACCCGCCCTCGTGGTGCTTGCCGCGCTGCTGGTCTACCCCATCTACCAGCTCGGCCTGATCTCCTTGCTCGAATACACCCAGGCGCAGGTCAGCGGCGGCGAACCGACCACCTTCCAGGGGCTCGGCAACTACCGGGCGCTGTTCGACGACAGTCAGTTCTGGCAGGTGCTGTGCGCAACGCTGCTCTTCGCCGCGGCGTGCGTGGTCACCACCCTCGCCGTCGGCTGCGCACTGGCCGTCCTGCTGACCCGCGTGCGCGCCCTGCCGCGGCTCGCCCTGATGCTGGCCGCACTTGGCGCCTGGGCGACCCCGGCGATCACCGGCTCCACCGTCTGGGTCTTCCTCTTCGACCCCGACTACGGCCCCGTCAACCGGCTGCTGGGACTGGGCGACTTCTCCTGGACGTACGGCCGCTACAGCGCCTTCGCGCTCGTGATGTGCGAGGTCGTGTGGTGCTCGTTCCCGTTCGTGATGGTGACCGTGTACGCGGGCATCAAGGCGATCCCGGGGGAGGTGCTGGAGGCGGCGTCGCTGGACGGGGCCTCGCAGTGGCGGATCTGGCGGTCCGTCATGGCACCGGTGCTGCGGCCCATCCTGGTGGTCGTCACCATCCAGTCGATCATCTGGGACTTCAAGATCTTCACCCAGATCTATGTGATGACGAACGGCGGAGGCATCGCCGGACAGAATCTGGTGCTCAATGTGTATGCCTATCAGAAGGCCTTCGCGTCATCGAAGTACAGCCTGGGCTCCGCGATCGGCGTCGTCATGTTGCTGATCCTGCTGGCGGTCACGCTCGTCCATCTGCGGCTTCTGCGACGCCAGGGAGAAGAGATATGAGCCTCGAATCGCGCGGCCTTCGCACTTCCCCGCCCGGCCTTCGCACTTCCCCGCGCGCCGGTCGTACGTCCCTGCGCGTCCGGCGCCCCTGGCGGCTCGCAGCGGAGGCATCGGCGCTCGTCATCGCGGTCACCGTCGCCTTTCCGCTGTACTGGATGGTGCTCTCCGCCCTCAAACCGGCCGGTGAGATCCAGTCCACGGATGCGAAGCCGTGGACCCTCGCCCCGTCGCTGGACTCGTTCCGCCGGGTCTTCCAACAGGAGGAATTCGGGGGCTATTTCGTCAACAGCCTGATCGTCGCCGGGACGGTCGTCCTCGCCTCGGCCCTGATCGCGTTCCTGGCGGCCACCGCGGTCACGCGCTTCCGTTTCACGTTCCGTACGACGCTGCTGATCATGTTCCTGGTGGCGCAGATGGTGCCGGTCGAGGCGCTCACCATTCCGCTCTTCTTCCTGATGCGTGACTTCGGGCAGCTGAACACCCTCGGCTCGCTGATCCTGCCGCACATCGCCTTCTCGCTGCCGTTCGCGATCTGGATGCTGCGGGGCTTCGTCAAAGCGGTCCCCGAAGCCCTGGAGGAGGCCGCGTACATCGACGGCGCGAGCCGGACCCGCTTCCTGTGGCAGATCCTCTTCCCGCTGGTCTTCCCCGGGCTCGTGGCGACGAGCGTCTTCTCGTTCATCTCGGCGTGGAACGATTTCCTGTTCGCCAAGTCGTTCATCATCAGCGACACCTCGCAGTCGACCCTGCCGATGGCGCTGCTGGTCTTCTTCAAGCCCGACGAGAACGACTGGGGCGGGATCATGGCGGCCTCCACCGTGATGACCGTGCCGGTGCTCATCTTCTTCGTACTCGTACAGCGACGCCTGGTCTCCGGCCTGGGCGGTGCGGTGAAGGACTGAAAGGCTGACGGCATGACAGACCACGTGACGGACCTGATCCCGGCGCCGGGCAGGGTCGCATGGGCGGCGTCCGCGCCCGCCCTGTGTGTACTGAACGAGCAGACGCAGATCGACGCCCGCCCCGGCACGGAAGGAACGGCGCAGTGGCTGCGCGCCACCCTCGGGGCGGCCACCGGGCTGCCGCTCCACGCCGGCGCCGGCGACCACAGTCCTGAGACCAGCGGCATCGTGCTGGCCCTCGACACCGCCCTCGCCGACGAGGGCTACCGTCTCGTGGCGGACGGCCCCGTGATCCGGATCGACGGTGGCAGCGCCGCAGGGGTGTTCTGGGGCGCGCAGACCCTGCGGCAGCTCCTCGGGCCGGCGGCCCACCGGCGGGCACCGCTGGCGAAGGGCGGGAAGTGGGAGCTGCCCGCGGTCGTGATCGAGGACGCGCCCCGGTTCTCCTGGCGCGGCATGATGCTCGACGTCTCACGGCACTTCATGCCCAAGGACGGTGTCCTGCGCTACCTGGACCTGCTTGCCGCCCACAAGCTCAACGTCTTCCACTTCCACCTCACCGACGACCAGGGCTGGCGCATCGAGATCAAGCGCCACCCCCGGCTCACCGAGGCCGGCGCATGGCGGGCGCGCACCAAATACGGGCACCGGGCCTCACCCCTGTGGGACGACAAGCCCCACGGCGGCTACTACACGCAGGACGACATCCGCGAGATCGTCGCCTACGCCGCCGAGCGGCATATCACCGTCGTCCCCGAGATCGACATCCCCGGGCACTCGCAGGCCGCCATCGCCGCATATCCGGAACTGGGCAACTCCGACGTCATCGACACAACCTCCCTGACGGTCTGGGACAACTGGGGCGTGAGTCCCAACGTACTCGCCCCCACCGACAACACCCTCCGCTTCTACGAGGGCGTGCTCGAGGAGGTCCTCGAACTCTTCCCGTCCACGTTCGTGCACATCGGCGGCGACGAGTGCGCCAAGGACCAGTGGAAGGCCTCCGCGGCCGCGCAGGCGCGCATCAAGGAGCTGGGCCTGGCCGACGAGGACGAACTGCAGTCGTGGTTCATCCGGCACTTCGACCGCTGGCTGACCGACCGGGGCCGTCGGCTCATCGGCTGGGACGAGATCCTCGAAGGAGGCCTCGCCCCCGGCGCGGCCGTCTCCTCATGGCGCGGATACCGGGGCGGCATCGCCGCCGCGGAGGCCGGCCACGACGTCGTCATGTGCCCCGAGCAGCAGGTGTACTTGGACCACCGGCAGGCCGACGGCGACGAACCGATGCCGATCGGCTTCGTACGCACCCTCGAGGACGTCTACCGCTTCGAGCCCGTGCCGCCGGCGCTCCCCCCTGAGGCCGCCGCGCACGTGCTGGGTACGCAGGCGAACGTCTGGACCGAGGTCATGCAGGACAGCGCTCGCGTCGACTACCAGGTCTTCCCGCGCCTCGCCGCCTTCGCCGAGGTCGCCTGGTCCCGGCTGCCCGATCCCGCCGAGCGTGACTTCACGGACTTCGAGCGCCGAATGACCGCCCACTACAGCCGCCTTGACGCGCTCGGTGTCGACTACCGGCCGCCCGGGGGTCCGTTGCCGTGGCAGCGACGCCCCGGTGTCCTCGGACGCCCGATCGAAGGCGTCCCACCGAACGTGTGAGCCCCGGCTCCGGGGGCGGTCCGGCGCCGTACCGGAGGCGATGCGGGCCTGCGACGCCGAAGCACTGGTGTGGCCAGGCGCTTCACAGAGAAGGCGGCAAACCGGACTAATGTGGCGAGCCCCAACTTGTGGGGCGCATGCGCCCTTCGCGGACCCTCTCGTCGGTCGGCCCGGAAGATGTGCCAGAGTTGCCACGTCCGGTCTGTGAGCACGTACGGTACGGCAACACGGGCGGGACAGCCGGGACACCGGAAAGGGGCAGCTGGGTGACCACGCACGCACCGCAGGCGGCACAGTCGGTGACGTTGCCGGCCTCGCTCGACGAGGCCGTGGCGGCGCTCGGTGCCATGCCCGCCGCCGTTCCCGTCGCGGGCGGCACCGACCTCATGGCGGCGGTCAACAAGGGCCAGCTGCGTCCCGCGGGGCTGGTCGGCCTCGGCCGCATCAGCGAGATCCGCGGCTGGCGCTACCAGGACGGTCACGCCCTGCTCGGCGCCGGCCTCACCCACGCCCGGATGGGCCGCCCCGACTTCGCGGCCCTCATCCCCGCGCTCGCGGCGTCCGCGCGTGCGGCCGGCCCGCCCCAGATCCGCAACGCGGGCACGCTCGGCGGCAACATCGCCGGCGCCGCCCCCACCGGCGACACCCTGCCCGTGCTGGCGGCCCTCGAGGCCGACCTGGTGATCGCGGGACCCGGCGGCGCCCGCCGCGAGATCCCCGTCTCCCACCTGCTGGCCGGCCGGGAGATGCTCGGCCCGGCCGAACTGATCGGCTTCGTACGGGTGCCCCTCCTGCACGCCCCGCAGGTTTTCCTGAAGGCCACCGGCCGCACCGGCCCCGGCCGCGCCACCGCCTCGGTGGCCGTCGTCCTCGACCCGGCCCGGCGCGGCGTGCGCTGCGCGGTGGGCGCCATCGCGCCGACGCCGCTGCGGCCTCTGGAGGCCGAGCGGTGGATCGCCTCGCTGATCGACTGGGACGGCGAGCGCGGCCTGGCGGGCGAGGCGCTCGCCGCGTTCGGCGAGTACGTCGCCGCCGCCTGCATCCCCGACCCGGCACCGGTGCCGGCGGGCGAGGAGCAACCGGTACTGTCTCCGGCCGTACTGCATCTGCGGCGCACGGTCGCCGCGCTGGCCCGACGAGCACTGGGGAGGGCGCTGTCGTGAGCAACGAGGACAACCCGCAAGGCCTTCCGCCGGAGCTCCGGGAGCTCCCGGAGGGCTACGAGCCCGAGCGCGGCGGGGAGCACTACGACCAGTACAGCTCCTACGGTTCCTACGGCACGCACGAGACGCATGACGCGCAGGATGCCTACGAATCGCAGGGCGACCACAGCGGCTGGCAGCCCACGCCCCAGGGCGGCGAGTACGACGGCGAGGCCACGGCCTTCTTCCAGCTTCCGCCCGAGTTCACGGCGGACGCCGCACCGCTCGAGGCACCTGGGCACGGCTACGTACCACCGGTGATCACTCCGCTGACGCCCGCGGCGACGGCAGACCCGGCGGCGACGGGCAACTGGGCGCCGCAGTGGCCGGAACCGGCCGCTCAGGAGGCGCACGAGGCACACGAGGCCGCGGAGCAGAGCGGCACAGGCCAGTGGACCTTCCACGAGGCGGAGCCGAGTGCAACACCGCAGCCCGGATCCGCGTCCGCATCCGCGTCCGGGTACGACCTGCGCCCGGACACGCTGCCGGCGCCCGCAGCCGACGCCGAGAGCGACGTGGACCTCGATTCCGACTCGGGCGAGTTCCCGCTGCCGTCGGGGGCCACCGCGCCCTGGGGCGTCACCACTCCGCCCGCGACGCTGCCCGGAGGCGCGCCTGCGCCGTGGGCGACGCTGCCGGGGGGAGCGCCTGCGCCGTGGGCTGAGCAGGCGCATCAGGAACCGGCCTCGGAGGGGCAGGAGGAGCGCGAGCAGGCCGCGGAGCCGGCCGCGGCAGAGGCACCCGAACCGGCGGCGGCAGCGGCAGCGGAGCCGGTGCCCCAGGACGCGGGCACCATCCCGACCGATCCCGCCTACGCCACCGCCGCGGACACGACCGGGACCGCCCCCGAGGAGCCCGCGGCCCCGGCGGCCCCCGAGGCCGTGGACCCGCTCCCGACCGGGAACGAGGAGCACCCGCCGACGTCCTACGTACTGCGGGTCAACGGCACCGACCGCCCCGTCGGCGACGCCTGGATCGGCGAGTCCCTGCTCTACGTGCTGCGCGAGCGCCTCGGCCTCGCCGGCGCCAAGGACGGCTGCTCCCAGGGCGAGTGCGGCGCCTGCAACGTGCAGGTCGACGGCCGGCTCGTCGCCTCCTGCCTGGTTCCCGCGGCGACCGCCGCGGGCTCCGAAGTCCGTACGGTCGAGGGACTGGCCACCGACGGCGAACCCTCCGACGTCCAGCGGGCGCTGGCCGCCTGCGGCGCGGTCCAGTGCGGCTTCTGCATCCCCGGTATGGCCATGACCGTCCACGACCTCCTCGAGGGCAACCACGCCCCCACGGAACTGGAGACCCGCCAGGCCCTGTGCGGCAACCTCTGCCGCTGCTCCGGCTACCGGGGGGTCCTCGACGCCGTACGCGACGTGGTCGCCGAACGAGCGGCGAGCGCCGCCGACCCGGCGGACGCGGAGGCGGCGGCGGATGCGGGCGAGGAACCCCGCATCCCGCACCAGGCGCCCCCCGGCGCAGGTAGTGTGCAGGTTCACCCGCACGACGGAGGCATGGCGTGAGCAACGACGCGGCCACCACTGCGATGCCGCAGCCGGTCGACATCCCTCAGCCGGAAGCTCCTGCCCACGGCCTCGGCGCCTCCCTCCCGGCGGCCGACACCCGCGCGAAGACGGAAGGCACGTTCCCCTACGCCTCCGACCTGTGGGCGGAGGGTCTGCTGTGGGCGGCCCTGCTGCGCTCGCCGCACCCGCACGCCCGCATCGTCTCCGTCGACACCTCCGCCGCGCTCGAGATGCCGGGCGTCCGGGCCGTCGTCACCCACGAGGACATCCCGGGCGACGGCGCGTACGGCAGGCGCATCGCGGACCGGCCCGTCTTCGCCTCCGACATCGTGCGCCACCACGGCGAGGCAATCGCCGCGATCGCCGCCGACCACCCCGACACGGCCCGCCTCGCGGCGGCGGCGATCGCCGTCGAGTACGAGATCCTCGAACCGGTCACCGACCCCGAGAAGGCGTTCGCCGCGGAGCCCCTGCACCCCGACGGCAATCTCATCCGTCACATCCCCCTCAGCTACGGCGACCCGGATGTGACGGGCGAGGTGATCGTCGACGGTCTCTACCGCATCGGCCGCCAGGACCCCGCGCCCATCGGCGCCGAGGCCGGCCTGGCCGTGCCCCGCCCCGACGGCGGCGTCGAGCTCTACGTCGCTTCCACCGACCCGCACACCGACCGCGACCTGGCGGCGGCCTGCTTCGGCCTGGAGACGGAACGCGTCAAGGTCGTCGTCACCGGGGTCCCGGGCGCGACCGGCGACCGCGAGGACCCGGGCTTCCAGCTGCCCCTCGGGTTGCTGGCCCTGCGCACCGGCTGCCCGGTCAAACTCGCGGCCACCCGCGAGGAGTCCTTCCTCGGCCACGCCCACCGCCACCCGACCCTGCTGCGCTACCGCCACCACGCCGACGCCGAGGGCCACCTGGTCAAGGTCGAGGCGCAACTGCTGCTCGACGCGGGCGCGTACGCCGACGCCTCCTCCGAGTCGCTGGCCGCCGCCGTTGCCTTCGCCTGCGGCCCGTACGTCGTCCCGCACGCCCACATCGAAGGCTGGGCGGTCCGTACGAACAACCCGCCGTCCGGCCACGTACGCGGCGAGGGCGCCATGCAGGTCTGCGCCGCGTACGAGGCGCAGATGGACAAGCTCGCCACGAAACTGGGTCTGGACCAGACCGAGATCCGCCTGCGCAACGTCCTGGCCACCGGTGACATCCTCCCCACCGGCCAGACGGTCACCTGCCCGGCCCCCGTGGCCGAACTGCTCCAAGCCGTACGGGACTTCCCCCTGCCGCCCCTTCCCAAGGACTCCCCGGAGGACGACTGGCTCCTCCCCGGCGGCCCCGAGGGCGCCGGAGAACCGGGCGCGGTGCGCCGCGGCGTCGGCTACGCCCTCGGCATGGTCCACATGCTCGGCGCGGAAGGCACCGACGAGGTCTCGACGGCCACGGTCAAGGTCCACGGAGGCGTCGCCACGGTCATCTGCGCGGCCGTGGAGACCGGCTCCGGATTCACCACGCTCGCCCGCCAGATCGTCCAGGAGACGCTCGGCATAGACGACGTCCGCGTGGCCTCCGTCGACACCGACCAGCCCCCGGCAGGCCCGGCCGCCCACGGCCGCCACACCTGGGTCTCGGGCGGAGCGGTGGAACGCGCGGCGAAAATGGTCCGCACCCAGCTCCTCCAGCCGCTGGCCCACAAGTTCGGCATGTCGACGGAGCTCCTCCAGATCACCGACGGCAAGATCACGTCGTACGACGGCGTCCTGTCGACGACGGTCACCGAAGCGATGGACGGCAAGGAACTGTGGGCCACGGCCCAGTGCCGGCCCCACCCCACGGAGCCCCTGGACGAGTCCGGCCAGGGCGACGCCTTCGTGGGCCTGGCGTTCTGCGCGATCCGGGCCGTCGTCGACGTCGACATCGAACTCGGCTCGATCCGCGTGGTCGAGATGGCCGTGGCCCAGGACGTCGGCCGCGTCCTCAACCCCGCCCAACTCGTCACCCGCATCGAGGCCGGCGTCACCCAGGGCGTGGGCGCGGCCCTCACGGAGAACCTCCGCACGGTCCGCGGCCTGATCCGCCACCCGGACCTCACCGGCTACGCCCTCCCGACCTCGCTGGACGCGCCGGACATTCGCATCGTGAAACTCGTCGAAGAACGTGACGTGGTGGCCCCCTTCGGCGCCAAACCCGCCAGCGCGGCTCCGGTGGTAACCTCCCCGGCCGCGGTCGCCTCCGCGGTCCGCGCGGCCACGGGCCGCCCGATCAACCGCCTCCCGATCCGGCCGCAGGCGGCGGTGGCTGTTCCCAGCTGAGGTTGGGCTGGGCGGAGGGCGTAGGTGTTACGGGTCCCGGCGTGGCTCGGACGCCCTTTCTGGGCCTGAGGGCTGCCCGTCACCACTCGATAGAGTGGTGGGCAGTTCAGGGCAGTTCACATGTCCACCGGAGGAGGGGCGGTGCGATGGCGGACAGCTACGGCTGGCCGAGCGCCACGTCCAGGGATGAGCGTCAACTGCGCGCGGTGAACCCGGGCCTGGCCTCGATACTGTCGACGCCGAGTCGATGGTGTCGTTCAAGAAGCGGGTCGATCAGCTGCCGATCGGCCTGGGCGCTTCGCCCGCGGCGCCGCGCGAGGCATCGGGACTGCAGTCCTCCTCAGCGCGGCGATCGTGACTTCCGTGTTCCGGCATCACGGCACCAGCGCCACTCCGGCACACGTTGCCGCGCCGCCCGCGTACGGACCGGGGCGGCCGTGCTGCGCGCAGCAGCCATTGCTGCCGTACACCACAAAGAAAAACCAGAGCTCGACGAAGGGGAGACGCGATGGCCTGGGACGAGTGGGGGCAGATCAAGGCTGAGGTGGCTCAGCGGAATTCAGCGCAGATGCAGCTCAACCAGGCGCCTACCGAGTCCGGCGTCTGCGGTTCCGAGGATCTGGTCGTCCACGACGACCAGTTGGGCAAGCTCGGGAACATGGCGTACGACCTGCGGGAGAGGTTTCGGGTTGTAGCGGACCACGCGCGTCCGAGCACGTTCACGGCCTCCGTGAACCTTTTCAACGACGGCCTGGACATGGGCTCGGCGCTCACCGAGATGCATGATGCGTGGAACACCCAGCAGCAGGCACTGAAGGAAGCCTGTGCCCACATCTCCAATCATCTGGACTTCACCCAGGCTCAACACGCGAAGGACGAGGTCGACATCCAGACGAGCATGCGGGACGCCGTGGGCGACCTGGTGACAGTGTCGCGGCTCAACGAGTTGTTCAAGTAGCGGGAACGGGGACTGACACTGATGGCGACGGACACGATGACCGTGGACGAGCTCAGGGACCTACGTCTGGGCACGCTGAACAGCGCGGTGTCCGACTGGAAGACCATGGTCGGAAACCTGGAGCTACTGGCCACCGGCGGCGACGGCGAGGTCAATGCCACGGACTTGGAGAAGAAGGCCAACGCGGCCGACTGGAATGGCGTCAACGCCACGGTGTCGCGGAGCTTCGTCACCAAGACCGCGGCACAGTTCTCGGACGCAGCGGCCGAGGCGAAGGGTGTGCTGGCGATTCTGAGCGGGGCCCACACCTCGTTCATCCAGCACAAGGCGGACCTGCAGACAGCCGTCGACGATCTGGCGAAGCGCAATATCTACGTCAACGGCAAGGGTGGTGTGATCGCCTCGGTGCCGCCGCCCATGGTCGCGGGGGACGCCGACATCCACAAGCCTTCGGACACGGAGCTGGACGTGGCGCAGAACAGGATCACGAAGATCCTGCGGGAGGCGAGCGAGACCGATCGCATCGCCGCCCGTGCCCTGCGCCAGCTCGCCAAGAACAAGTACGACTTCGCTGGTGAAGGCTCCGGCAGCCTGAAGAACGCCGATCGTGAGCAGGGCAGGGCGGACGCCGAGTACTGGCGCAAGGAGATCGCCAAGGGGAACGTCGACGAGTGGAGCGAAGAGAAGCTCGCCCGCTTCAACGAGGTCCTTGAGTACCAGAGCGACAACCCGGCCTTCACCGAAGCGTTCGCGGTCGGTCTGGGCGCGGACGGCACGCTGCAGTTCTGGCGCGACCTGGCCGACCCCGGGCAGGGGCACACCCCGGAAGGGGACCGCGCCAAGCTCCTCGGCGACGTCCAGCAGAACCTCAGCATGTCGCTGGCCAACGCCACGCACAGCCACTCCCCGGAGATGGAGGCGTGGAAGAAGGACGTCATCGCGGCCGGTGGCAAGCAGTTCGGCCACGACGGCATCATGGTGAAGCCGTACGGCTTCCAGATCATGAGCAACCTCATGGTGAAGGGGAAGTTCGACAGCGGATTCCTCAACGACTACGGCGAGGCCCTGCGCACCTTCGAAACGGAGAAGCACTACGACCCCGCCTCGATCTGGGGCAACCCGCTCATCGCGTCCCAGCTCGACTACACGGCGAAGGGGGAGGGCGACGACTACGGCACCCCGGGCAGCGACCCGATGGCCGGCTACCTCAGGGCCGTCTCCCACAACCCGGAGTTCGCGACCGAGCTGTTCAACCGCGAGGAGATGGCCGACTACCTCCTCACCGAGCGCGAGTACTACGACGAGGACGACCCGTACGGCAAGGGCGACGGGACGGTGCAGTCCCGCGACGCCCTGGGCAAGGCGATGCTGGCGGCCGGCACCGGCCTGAACCCCGACGAGCCGCACGTCCTCGACTCGTACAAGCACACCGACGACCAGCGGGACGCCTTCACCGGGTCGATGAGCCGCCTCGCCAGCAAGGGGGACGACTTCCCGCCCGAGCTGCGGGACGACATGGCGCTGCTCCTCGGGAACTACGGCGAGGACGTCCACCATACGGCGAGCTCGATCAACACGAGCGAAGGCCGTCTGGACTACGAGGAACTCCTCGAAGTGTCCAAGCAGGTGTCCCGGGACCAGAACACGTACGGCATCCTCATGGAGGGCGTGAACCAGGCGATCATCGCCGACATCCACGCCGAGCACGAGGGTGACCCGAAGGAGGAGCTCCTGCGGGCGGGGCAGACCGTCGGCTTCATGGAAACGGTCCGCAGCCAGGCGATCGACACCGACAAGGGGGACGCGTCCTGGCCCGCGAAGTGGGGCTACCACACTCTCGGCGGTGCGGCCAATTTCATTCCGGTGATCGGCGATGCGGTCCAGCGCGGGGTGGACGCGGGTGCCTATGCCTGGCAGCTGGAAGAGCAGGCACGCATCGACGGAGAAATCACCGACAAGAAGGGTGAGAACTTCGATCTTCGACAGAAGTATCTGACGGCGCTCGGTGAAGAGTGGATGAAGGTCAATCCGGACCACGAGCTGTCGCGGGGAGGGGAGGGCGACAAGTACCTCGTCCAACACGAGATCG
Source organism: Streptomyces sp. NPDC027962 (assembly GCF_055566095.1). NCBI lineage: Bacteria > Bacillati > Actinomycetota > Actinomycetes > Kitasatosporales > Streptomycetaceae > Streptomyces > Streptomyces sp. NPDC027962. The sequence continues at coordinate 19,949 of NZ_JBVHTA010000053.1, read as the reverse complement.
GAACGGCGGCCTTCAACGGTAACGACACCGCCAACGGAGTTGCAGGGGCGTGAAATCGATGTTCAGTGGGACGTGTGGTCGGACGTACGCGTGGGTGGGGGTGCTGCTGGCCTCGCTTCTCGGGGCTTCCGGCTGCGTTGGATCACCTTCCTACGAGATCCCCGAGACGCTGTGCGGGCGATCGATCGAGCCGACATCCCTGCGGCCGCTCCTGCCGGACGGAAAGGAGGTCACGGGGAAGGAGCAGGACAGCGACGAGAAGTTCGTCAGGTGCGCGATCTTCGTTGACGATGATGCCGTTCTGATGATCTCGGAGTATCGAGATCATCATCGGTTCGACATAGTGGAGCACACAAAGGAGAGGCAGTCCACTGACGATCCCGTGGATTCCAAGGTGCCGGGGGAATCGGTCATCTATGACGGTGGCTTCGTCTCGATGAACCCTTGTCCGGCCCGCGGGGAGAAGAGCAACTACATTCTCGACATCTCCCTGGCGAGGTCGCCAGAGGACGGCAAGAAGCTCCGCAAGGAGCTTGAGGCGTTCGCCGCCTCCTACCTTCCGGAGGGGCTCAAGGAGATGGGCTGCGTGAAGTGAGTTCGAGTCACTGCCCGCTTGTATGTAGCGGCTTCGGTAGAGGCTTCCAGCCCGTGTGAGTCTCTGCGCTTCAGTGCAGGACGACGTCGGCGTGTACTGGAGCGCAACCGCTGTGCGTCAACAGGCGTGGGCGCTCCTTGCGCTGAGGTGCCCGGGCCACCGTTACAGGAGAGCGGCCCTCGGCCGTAGGGGCCTTACCTCCCTGGCGAGCGCGACAGTGAGGACCTGAACGTCGCTGTGACCGTGAAACTGTAGGGCATCGGTGGGCGCCGGCTGTCGGTGGCCGTACGGGGGCGGGCGCTTCCGGCTGACATCGTGTTGGCCACCCATTTCGCCGGGGTCGGCCAGAGCGCGAACTCAAAGGGGGTGGAGTTGTCATCCGCGCGGGCATCTTGAGGCGGTTCCACGCAGTGGCTGATTCGGCCACGGTCTGGCTCTGCCGTCCGTTCGTCCGCCGGCCGTCGCCTCTCCCTGCAGGCTTGCTCCACCTACTGTCGCCACGACTGCTCAGGTCTTGACCACGTGGTGAGCCACCCGCATCGAGGCCGGCGTCACCCAGGGCGTGGGCGCGGCCCTCACGGAGAACCTCCGCACGGTCCGCGGCCTGATCCGCCACCCGGACCTCACCGGCTACGCCCTCCCGAGCTCACTGGACGCGCCGGGCATTCGCATCGTGAAACTCGTCGAAGAACGCGACGTGGTGGCCCCCTTCGGCGCCAAACCCGCCAGCGCGGCTCCGGTGGTAACCTCCCCGGCCGCAGTCGCCTCCGCGGTCGGCCCGGCCACGGGCCGCCCGATCAACCGCCTCCCGATCCGGCCGCAGGCGGCGGTGGCTGTTCCAAACTCGTGACGCAGTCGGCGGGTTGCTCGTGCAATCCAGGGATGCGTTGTGTCATGCCCACTCGGTACAGTGATCCCTGAAGACGTGTGTAAACGGGGAGGCATTCGTGGCGGAGGACGACGGAACGGGGCGGCCGGTGTACGGCCCGCCGGTACCGCTTGGGGCGTTCGGGCTGATTCCCTTCGCGGGTGTGGCAATGGGGGCTGCCGCTGCTGCCCAGCTGGTGACCGAGGCCGAGTCCATGTCCTCCTTCAAGAAGGAGATCGACAGGCTGCTCGTCGAGCTGGAGGGCTCCGAGGCGGCACCGGACAAGGTCACGGCCGATCGCTTGGAGCAAAGTCACCTGGGCAACGACTCCTTCAGGGAGAGCGCGTACCTGTACGCCATCTACTCGATGGTCCATGACGAGCTCGAGAAGCTGTCCAAGATCCTCGCGCTGCAGGTGGATGGTTTGAGCATTGCCGTGGCCGCATCCCAGGTCGGCTACGAGAACATCGACTACGACATCAAGCAGCGCATGTTGAAACTGGCCGATCAGACAACTGTGCCCAGTGAGCAGACTCAGACGGGCGCACGCCAGCCGGCCGAGCAGCAGCCCGGCGACGCCGACTTCGAGATGTGACCAGCAGGGGGATTGCAGGAATGGTGACGAACCATGGCTGACGAGGCGAAGACCAGGCGTCGGGCGGCACCGGCGCTTCAGGAGACGGACTTCGAGTCGAAGTCCCACGACGAGTTGCTCGCCATGATCGAAGGGACCAACGCCGAGTCCGCTTCGCAGCTGGCCAAGAAGCTGTCAAAGGCCGCGACCGCGATCACCAAGGTCGGCGAGGGCATGAAAGCCCATATGACGCGGGTCGTTTGGGAGGGCGAGGGCGCTAAGGCATTCAAGGACTGGGGCCATCAGGCCGCCATGGCCACGCTGGAGCTGGGAAAGTACAGCGAGAGTGCGGCCTCTGTGCTCGAGCAGGTAGCGACGGGCATCGCCCAGGCGAAGGCCGCCGTGCCCAAGAAGGACGGGACGCTCGAAACACAGGAACAGAGCGCTCGGGAACTTCTGAGGGCTGCCATGAAGGACCCGGGCGCGGGCCCGAATGCTGAGATCCAGGCCCAGAAGCAGCTCTCCTCGGCCCAGGTGGCACAGGAGAAGCGTCGACTCGAAGCTGCGGACCAGCTCAGGAAACTGGGGCAGACGTACGCGCACTCCGGCCAGCAGATCGCGAGCATGCCGGCGCCCCAATTCCCGCCGCCGCCGGGGCAGTTCGTGCCGCCGGCTACCTCGCAGGTCGGCTCACGGGAAGGGGTTTCCTCGGCGTCGACCGGCAGGCCCCCCGTCTCGTCGGCTGAAGTGGCTGCGCAGTCCGACAGAGCACAGAGCCAGACCGTGCAACCGAACGACTCGATTCGACCTAGCACCACTGTTTCCCCTTCTGTCGATACGCCGACTCGTCCGGTCGAGATGGAGATCGACAGTGTGAGCACGCTCCCGCCGCCGGTGCCCACGGCGCCTCAAACGCCGACAGGTCCAGTGCCTCCGACCGCCAGGCCTGACGGGCTGGGGCCCTACCCTGTTGGGACGATCCCTCCCACCTTTTCCAGGGGACCGGTGAACACTCCCGGCCCGGTGGGTGGGCGTCCTCCTGTGAGCGGGCGGAGTACCGTGATGCCCGGTCAAGCTCCGCTCGGTGCGCCGCCTGCAGGAAGGATGCCGAACAGCAACGGCATCGTCGGGGGGCGGCCGGTGACGCCGACCGCAGGGCGCCCTATGGGAGGGATTCCCCGCGGCACAGTCATCGGCGGGGAGCCGATGGGGCGTGGCACGGCGGGCATGCCTCACGGCGGAGGTACGAGCGGTGGCGGACAAAATGGGTTCGCGGCGGGTCGGCGACTTGCTTCGGAGTCCGGGGGCGTGGTCGGCGGCAGGGCGCAGCAGCCCGGAGCGGTTTCCGGGCGGGCATTCACACCGGGCGGTACGGGACTCGTGCGCAACGCGCCTGGGGGGACCAACTCTGGCGGGAGCCTGACAGGGCGTGCCAGTGGTGCAGCCACGGCGAAATCGCCGGATGAAGCCCGTCGTGAACGTCAGGGCGAACGTCCGGATTATCTCACCGAAGATGAAGAGACATGGCAGGGCGGCCGACGTATCGTGCCGCCGGTCATCGACTGATCCTTGCGACGTAAGAGGGAATCGATGCTCACCAGCAGTCGTTCTGCAGTAAAGTCATGCCGCGTCTTGTCGGCGGTTGTCGGAGCACTGCTGGTGGGCATCGCTGCAACCCCAGCCCACGCGGAGACCATTCGTGAGCGTCAGTGGCATTTGGACGCCATGCATGCGGAAGAAATGTGGAAGAGCAGCACGGGCAAGGGCGTTACGGTTGCCGTCATTGATTCCGGTGTCAACGACAAGATCGCTGACTTGCAAGGTCAGGTCCTACCAGATGGTTTGGACCTTTCCTCGAAGCCCGGCGACGCGAACACGGATTATGCGAACCATGGCACCGGAATAGCGGCCCTCATCGCTGGCGCAGGTAAGCGCCCGGGCGGGAACGGATCCTTCGGGTTGGCACCTGGAGCGAAGATCCTTCCGATCAGGATGCCCGAGGTCAATGAGGGAACCAAGCTGGCGTGGAACCCGGAGCTGTGGAACAGGTCGCTCAGCAAGGCGATTCGCCATGCAGTGGACTCAGGCGCGCGCGTGCTCAATATTTCGCTTGTTGCCGGCGAGACGACGGCAGAAGTGGAGGCGACTGTCAAATACGCTCTGAACAAGGGCTCCTTGATCTTCGCGGGTGTAGGCAACGAAGGAGACAAGAGGAATCCCGTCATGTACCCCGCAGCGACACCTGGAGTGGTGGGTGTCGCGGCAGTGGACAAGAACGGGACTGTGACCAAGGAGTCTCAACACGGCCCCCAAGTAGACCTGGCAGCGCCAGGCGACGAGATGTTCGCCGCCTGCACGTCGGGGACCCAGATCTGCAAGAGCCACGGCACCAGTGACGCCACCGCCCTCGCATCCGCCTCGGCCGCGCTGATCTGGTCCAAGCATCCGGATTGGACCAACAATCAGGTCCTCCGGGTGATGATCAACACGGCTGGCAAGGCGGAGAGCGGCAAGGTACGCACGGATTTCGGCGGTTACGGCGTTGTACGCCCCCGTATTGCCCTCAAGACGCCCGGTGATCCCGGCCCCGCCGATGAGTACCCCCTCCCGGACTTGGCGGCCGCCAACCCCGAGCCGTCTCCAGGGGCATCTACGACGCCTGCCGGCGGCGGCGAGGAGAGCGCGCCTGCGCCGTCGGAGCAACCGGCCAAGGCGGCGCCCGCATCCGACGAGGGCAGCAAGGCCGGCCTGTGGGTCGCCCTTGGCCTGGGCGCGGCGGTGCTTGTGGGTGGTGCCGTCACCGCCGTGGTCGTCCGGTCCCGGCGTCGGAGCGTTCAGCCTTCTGCAGTGCCCGTGATGGGCGCGGGGCAGCAGGCCCCCTATCCGCAACCACTGCAGCAGCCCTGGCAGCAGCCCTCCGGGCCGGCGCAGGCCAGCCCTCCTCCTCCGTCCGAGCGGCCGCAGTCCCGTCCGTAGCTGTTGCCGTTTGAGTGCGCATGACACTAGCCCCGGATTGATGCAGCACCGACGGGCCGCAGCTGACAGCCGTTCGTGGCGACGTACACCGCTTCATCGTCCTCGGTAAGGAGCGATGAAGCTTGGCCGTCCACTTGGCCTCGCCGGTGGAGGGTACGTAGGCGCGGAGCGTGCCCTCGTTGTCGATCCGGGACCACCAGGCGGTCGGACAGGGAGACAGCGGGTCGGCGACTTGCTTCGGAGCCCGGTGGTCGTAGGCGGCAGGGTCAGCCCGGATCTGCTTCCGGCGGACGTTCACGCCGGGCGGTACGGGGCTGGTTCGCAATGCGCCTGGAGGGACCAACTCGGGCGGGGCCTGGGGGCGCGCTAGCGGTGCGGGCGCGGCGCGACGGGACGGCGTCCGGGGCGCGGCGGCGCGAGTGGAGGTACGAGCGGCGGACAAAGCGGGTTCGCGGCTGGGTACGGCGAAATCGCCAGATGGAGCCTGTCGTGAAAGTCAGGGCGACCGGCCGGATTACCTCACCGAAGATGAAGAGACATGGCAGGGCGGCCGACGTATCGTGCCGCCGGTCATCGACTGATCCTTACGACGCAAGAGGGAATCGATGCTCACCAGCAGTCGTTCGGCAGCAAGGTCATGCCGCGCCGTGTCGGCGGTTGTCGGAGCACTGCTGGTGGCCATCGCTGCAACCCCAGCCACCGCGGAGACCATTCGTGAGCGGCAGTGGCACCTGGACGCCATGCATGCCGAAGAAATGTGGAAGAGCAGCACGGGCAAGGGCGTGACCGTTGCTGTCATTGATTCGGGCGTCGATGACCGCTTGGCTGATCTGAGGGGCCAGGTCCTACCAGGTCTGGACCTTTCCATAAAGCCCGGCGATGAGAACGCGGACTATGCCAGCCATGGCTCCGGAATGGCAGCGCTCATTGCCGGAACGGGCAAACGTCCAGGCGGGAACGGCTCGTTCGGATTGGCACCCGGAGCGAAGATTCTCCCGATCAGGATGCCTAAGGTCAATGAAGGAACCAAACTGGCGTGGAACCCTGCGCTGTGGAACAAGTCGCTCAGTAAGGCGATTCGCCATGCGACCGACTCCGGCGCGCGTGTAATCAACATTTCGCTTGCCGTTACCGAGACGACACCCGAAGCGGAGGCGGCTGTTGAATACGCTTTGGGTAAGGGATCCTTGATCTTCGCGGGAGTAGGGAACGATGGTGACAAGGGGAACGCTGTCTTGTATCCCGCAGCGACACCGGGAGTTGTCGGAGTCGCGGCAGTGGACAAGAACGGGTCTGTGACGAAAGAGTCCCAGCACGGGCCGCAGGTGGACCTGGCAGCGCCGGGCGAGGGCATGGTCGCCGCCTGCACGGGAGGAAGCCAGCTCTGCGAGAGCCACGGCACCAGTGATGCCACCGCCCTCACATCCGCCTCGGCCGCGCTGATCTGGTCCAAGCATCCGGACTGGACCAACAATCAGGTTCTTCGCGTTCTGATGAACACCGCAGGCAAGGCTAAGAGCGGCAAGGAGCGCACTGACCTGATCGGCTACGGCGTCGTGCGTCCCCGTATCGCGCTGAAGACCCCTGGTGATCCCGGGCCGGCCGGCGAGTATCCCCTCCCGGACTTCAAGGCTGAGGCGACCGCCTCCCCCTCACCTGAAGCATCCAACCCTGCCGATGTCGACGAGCCCAAGACCGAGCCGTCCGGCCAGGCTGCACCTGCTTCTGACAACGGAGACAGCGGCGTGGGGCTGTGGCTCGCGCTAGGTGTCGGGGCGGCCTTGCTGCTCGGTGCTGCCATCGTCGGCGCAGTGATCCGCTCCCGTCGACAGCGTGCCCTGGTCCCGCCAGCCCCTCCACTTGCCCCGAACAGCTACGGGCACCAGCATCCTGCGTATCCCCAGCACTCGCCTGGGCCCGGCGGCCCTCAGCAGAATCCGCCTTCCGGTGCACCGGGAGGGACCTGGCAATAGTGAGCGATGGGCCGGCCGAAGCGGGCGGTACGAGCGAGACGTCTGCCAGCCGGGGAACTCTGCGGCGGCGCTATGTCGCCCGCTGCTCAGAAGGCGCTGGCCCGCCTGAGGGCGGCACGGACCTTCGTTCGACGGATGACGACGACGCCCGGAGTGCCGCGGAGGCGCTTGTCGCCGGTTGGGAACCTTGGAGCACGCCGTCAGGGCCGGCCGTCGACGCGGATCTCTGTGCGGTCGCGTCGAAAGAGAACTGGGGCAACGGCCCTGCTGATGTGCGCATCAAGTTCGCTCTCTCCGACGCCGACACGGCGAAGGGAGGTCACGAGATCGCGGAGAAACTGACGCCGTACGAGATGGGGGAGCGCGCGTCGGCGGGCACGCAGTACGCGTTCTTGTGGTTCTCGTGCAAGAGCGAGCAGCTGGCGGGCTCCAACGAGAGCGCGGCATACATCCAGACCGAGGTGCGAAATATGCTGTCGCCGGGCGGGGATGCGGGGCAGCTACGGGACGCCAAACGCGAAGGTCGTTCACTCGGCGTCTGTGGCACTCGCGCGGCAGTTGAAGTGCGACGGCGGTGGGGATTTGGAGTCCGAGCCCGCACTCAAGTAGTCGGGCTAGGTGTTCTGTCCGGCGGATCATGTGCTCATCCTGCCGTCGACCAGTTCGCTCTTGGCCCACAGCTCCGTGCCGTCCGTCAGGCTGCGGGCGGTCAGCGTGGCGCCGTTGAAGAGGACTGTGTCGCCGGACGGCACCGCGTAGATCGGAGCCAGGTCGATGGACGCCTGGTCGGCGAACTCCCACAGCTGACGGCCGCTGCCGGCCTCGACAGCGACGACGTGGCCCATGCCCGAGGCCACGATCAAACGGCCCTGTGCCGCCATGCCCGAGGGCCGGCGCTTCTTGGTGAGGTCGGCCTTGGGCCGCACCGTCCACTGGATCTTGCCGTTCGAACGGCTGATGCTGCGCAGCCGGCCGTCCTTGGTGCTGACGTACACGGCGGAGTCGTCCGTGGTGATGACCTTGTGAGCGGCTGCCGGGGCCGTCCACATCGGCTCGCCGGTGGAGGCTACGTACGTCACCAGCCGGCCCTTTCTGTCGACGGCCGCGACGAGAGCGTCCGACAGGGAGACGAGCCCCGCCTCCTGGTCGATGTCCGGCGCCGTCCAGCGGCGCCTTCCGTCCACTACGTCATGCGCGGCCAGGCCTCCGCCCCGGGCGCTCACGATGACGACGTCACGCACCGGCAGTACTGTGGCCTGCTTGACGAGCGCCCGTACCGGACCCCAGAGCGGTGCCGGCTTCCCCTCGGTCAGCGCAGCAGGACGCGCTCGGGGTGTCTCGGCAGCGGGCGGGAGCGCGAAAGGATCCGGGTCCTCGCCGCCCAGGAGCCACCAGGCCACGGAGCCGCCGCCGGCGGCGAGGGCGGCGCCGCCCACCGCGAGAGAGGTGACCATGCGGCGCCGCGACACGCCCTTCGGTGCCTGGCCTCCCGGGGCCGGCGTGGTCACCTCCCCGGCCGCGGTCGCCTCCGCGGTCCGCGCGGCCACGGGCCGCCCGATCAACCGCCTCCCGATCCGGCCGCAGGCGGCGGTGGCTGTTCCAAACTCGTGAGGGCGCGACCGCAGAAGAGTCCGGCGTCGCCTACTTGAGCTCGTAGCCGGCGATGAAGTCCCCACCCACGGCGATGATCCTCGGGGGCGAACCGCGGAAGGGAAAGAACCGGCTGACCGGCGCCTTGGCCGTCCGGCCTGCCTTGCCTGTGTCCCTGCCGACCCGGTGGAGTCCGCCACGCCTGTCGCTGTGATACCAGGTGGACTCGAGGCCGGGAAGGGGAGGCTGGCGCAGGTCGGCGTCGGTGGCTCGGCCGTCCTTCTCACGCCACATCGGTTCGCCGTTGAGGGCGCTGACTGCCACCAGTCCCTTTCCCTCCTCCACAGCGTAGACAACGATGCTGTCGAGGGCCGGTGGCCCTGTACGACGGGTACCTTCGCCCCCGAACCTCCACTCCTCCTTGCCCATGCTCAGGTTCAATGCACGTAGCGGTCCGGCGGGCGGATAGACGTTCACCGGGTCGACCTCGAGCATGCCCCGCACGTCGTCAGGCGCGGACACCGTGAGCGGTTGTTCCCATCTGATCTTGCCTGTCCGAGAATCCCGCACGCTGAGGACGACTTTGCCGCCCGATGTTTCCTGAAGAAGCACCAGGTGGTCACCGGTGGTCCGGGCTGCGAGGAAGTGAAGCCTGCGCGAGGTCGCCGGACGCTTGGGGAGTTCCTGGCGCCACACGATCTCGGCTGTGAGCGTGTCCACGGCCAGCAGGAACCAGTTCTGTGCCCTGTCGAAGCCGATTCCTGTGCCCGAGTGATTGCCTTGGCCCGCGGCCAGGAAGGCGAGGTCGGCGGAAGCGCAGAGCATCTGTGTGCCGGGCAGCCCTCCGTTGAACTCCTTGTACTCGACCGGTTCCGGGGACAGGTCCTGCGAAATGGTGTCGACCGTCTTGATGCTGAGCGGCCCGGCGTCGGCGGATGGCGTTTCACAGGTGTGCAACACGAAGTTGCCGTCGGTGACGCACTGGTGAGGAGACGCGTTGCTCGTCACGGGAATGCCGATTCCGCCCTCTTCCACATCGATCACGCGAAGGCCGTCGTCGTCCACCACAGCTACGTAGCCGCCGAGGCTGTGCGGGACGGGCGGTACGAGGGCCTTCGACGTACGGATGGGGAGGCGCCAAAGCCAGTCCCCCTTCGGGGGGGTCGACGTTTTCGGCGGCGCCGCCGTGTCCGGCTTTGTGCTCCCGCCGCCGTCGCCGCTGCGCCCGCGCCATGCCCAGAGGCCGGTGCCGATCACGGCTGTGCCGAGGAGGCCTGCGGCGCCGCTTGTCAGGAGCTTGCGGCGGTCGACAACGGGGGCGGACGGGACTGTCTCCGCTGTGTGTTCCGGGGGCGCCGGGAGGCGGTGGGGCGGGAGTTGCCACACTTCGGTGGCTCTGCGGGCGATGTCCGCCAGTATCGCCGCCACAAGGTGGTCCGCGAACTGGCCTCGGCCGTCGTGGAGTTGAACGGCGAGTTCGTGGGTGGTGGGGCGCTGGGCGGGGTCCTTGGAGAAGCAGGGCTGGAGGATCGAGGTGAGTGAGGCAGGGAGGCCGGTGAGGTCCGGGTCGGAGTATCGGACGCGGTAGAGGAGATCGGCTGCTTGTCCGATGCCGAACGGGCCGTGGCCGGTTGCGGCGAAGACCAGCACGCCGGCGAGGGCGAAGACGTCGCCGACCGGTGTCTGCTCCTGGCCGGTGGCCTGCTCCGGGGACATGAACGCGGGGGTGCCGGCAGCAGAGCCGGTGCGGGTGAGGTGGTCGTCGCCGACGGCGCGGGCGATGCCGAAGTCGATGATCTTTGGGCCGTACGCGGTGATCATGACGTTCGACGGCTTCAGATCTCGGTGGACGACGTCGGAGGCATGGAGCTGGGTCAGGGCGCCGGCGAGAGCGGCGCCGAGAGCCCGAACCGACGGTTCGGGGAGCGGGCCGCAGAGGGCAACGGCGTCATCGAGAGGCGGGCCCAGGACGTACTCGGTGGCGAGCCAGGGCGTCTCGGCGTGGGGGTCGGCGTCGACGACGGTGGCGCCGTGGTGGCCACCGATGATGCGGGCGGCATCTGTCTCGAGGTGGAAGCGGGTGCGCGCGGCGGGATCGGTGGCGATGGAGGCGTGCATGGTCTTGAGCGCGACGGTACGGCCGCCTGCCGTCCGGGCGAGGTAGACGGTGCCCATGCCGCCGTGGCCGAGCCGCGCGAGCAGGCGGAAACGGGCGATCTCGACCGGGTCGTCGTGCGTGAGAGGCAAGAGCATCGTCAGGTCCTGGAGGTCTAGAGGATGGATTCAGCGGCGAGGAAGGCGTACTCGGACGGCAGAGTGCTTCCTCTCCGGTCGGTTGTCCGGACGCTTGCCTCAGCTGAAGACCGGCAACGCCAGCAGTGATGCGCCGTCCCTGATGAAGACTCGGTTGCCGCTGCCCAGGATCGACCAGGGGCCGGTGTTCCCGGCGAGGAAGTAGGTCAGAACCTGCTTATTGCGGCTGAGCCCCATCGCCCACACGGCGGCGCGATCGCCGGACATCCTGCTGTTGATGGCGAACGCTGCACCCCCCTGCACGGCGACAGGGCTGTGGATGAAGTAGCCCTTGGGGGACTTCCATTCCTCCGAGCCGTCTTCGATGCTGTAGCTCATGGCATGGGGGCCCTGGGACGTGTGGACGGTCTCCCCGTGCACCAGCGGCGGGCCTGAGGGCTGCATCTTGCCTTCGACCACTTCGCTCTTCGCCCACCGTTCTGTGCCGTCGGCGAGGCTACGGGCCGTGAGAGTTCTCCCATTGACGAGAGCCGTGTCGCCGGAGACTGCCGGGACGATGGCCGCCCGATCGAAACTCGCCTGGTTCTCGAGTTGCCATGCCAATCGGCCGTTGCCGGTGTCGACGGCGAGCACCTTGCCGACGTCGGTGGCGATCACCAGTCGACCTTGCGCAGCCACGCCGTACGGCGGCAGCTTGGTGAGGAGATCCGCATCGATCCGGGCCGTCCAGCGGATCTTGCCGTCAGAGCGGCTGATGCTGCGCAGGCGACCGTCTTTGGTGATGACGTAGACGGACCACTCGTCCGCGGCGAGGACCCTTCTGGCTGCGGCAGGCGCCGTCCATCGCGGTTCACCGCTGGAGGCGACGTAGGTGACCAGACGGCCCTGCTTGTCGACGGCGGCGATCAGCGCGTCCGACAGGGAGAGCATCCCGCCTGCTTCGATCACATCCGGTGCCGTCCAGCGTCGCTTGCCGTCCACGACATCGTGGGCGGCAAGACCGCCGTCCGGGGCGCCGACGACGAGCACGTCACGTACCGGGAGCGGAGTGTCGGAGTTCTTGCCCACCGCCCGGATCGGCCCCCACAACGGCGTGAGCGGCCCCTCGTTCGACGCCGCCGACAAGGGGGCGTTGGGTGTCTTGGCTGCCGGAGGGAGGGCGTACAAGTCGGGTTCTTCACGCTGTGTCAGCAACCATGCTGCCGTCCCGCCTCCGGCCGCGAGGACAGAGCCGCCGACTGCCAGGGTGGTGATCAAGCGACGTCGCGAAATGCCTTGGGCGGATGAGCCCGTCCCCCCAGCGACGGTGGTCATCTTGTGAACCGTGCGTGCCCGCTGCTTGATCTCGTCGGCCAACGCGCCGTGCCGCCAGATGCGTTCTGCACCTCGCGGCGGTGCGGCCACGGACGCGATCTGGGCAGGAGTGGGCCGGTGGGCGGGGTCCTTGCCGAGACACTGGCCGATCAGCGGTGTGAGCCGTGCCGGTACGCGGTCGAGCCGAGCGACGCCGTGCACCACCTCGTACTGCACGGCCGCGACATGCCCACCGCTGAACGCCTGCGATCCGGTCGACGCGTAGACCAGGACGGAACCGAGGGAGAACACGTCCGCGGCAGGGCCGACGCGGTGCCCCATGACCTGCTCGGGTGCGCCGTAGCCGGGAGTCGCCGGTACCTGGCCGGTGGTCGTGAGCGTGAGGCCGTGCTCGGGGCGGGCGATACCGAAGTCGATGACGCGGGGGCCGGTCGATGTGAGGACGATGTTGGCGGGCTTGAGGTCGCGGTGGATCAGGCCTGCGGCGTGGATGTCCGCGAGGGTCCTGGCGAGGCCGGCGGCCAGCACGCGCACCGCCTGTTCGTCGAGCGGGCCATGGGCGCGGACGGCCTGGTCGAGCGTCGGCCCGGTCAGGAACTCGGTCGCTATCCAGGGCCGCCCGCCCTCGGTCTGCGCGCCCAGTACGCGTGCCACGCCCCTGCTCGTGACGGCCTGCGCCATCAGGGCTTCCCGGACGAAGCGCTGGGCGAGGCCTTGGTCGTAGGCGAGTTCGGGCCGCAGGACCTTTACGGCGGCGGTTGCGCCGGTGGAGTCCTGGCCGAAGTAGACCTTGCCCATGCCGCCTTCGCCGAGCACACCGAGCAGACGGTACGGGCCGAGCCTCAGCGGATCGCCGGTGCCCAGGGGGTCCATATGAAGCTCTCTTTCGATCGCTCGCATCGGTGTCAGGTCCTGGAAGCGGTCTGCGGGGCACGGACGTCGGCGGCCAGCACTTCCGACGACTGACGGGCGATGGCCGCCACCACCCGACCGGGCAGCCAGCCGGGTGCCAGGAGGGCGCCGGCAGAGTCCAGGACCGTGGCCGCGGGCGCGGCCGACGACGGAGGCAGAGCATGCAGGAGCTCGGTCGCGATCGGCCGGGCCGCCGCGTCGCGGGTCAGGCAGCGGGCGATCAAGGGCCATAGAGAGTCCGGGAGTTCGTCGCTGTCGGGGACCGTGTGGCCGGTGGCCGCGTAGGCGAGGACCGCGCCCAGGCCGTGGATGTCGCCCGGCGGGCGCGGACGCCCGCCCGCCGCCGCCTCGGGGGCGAGGCTGCCGGGCTCGAGGCCGGCGAGGCCGGTACGGCGTTCGCCGTCCGGTGCTGCCGCGCGCGCCGCGCCGAAACAGGTCAGGCGAGGCCCGTCCCAGGCCAGCAGTACGGAGGCGGGGGAGACGCCCGCGTGGGTGAGGCCGGCTGCGTGCGCTGCCGCGAGGGTCTCGGCGAGGGCCGTGCCCAGGGCCCGTACGGTGAGTTCGGGCAACGGGCCGCCGTGTACGGCCAGGGCCACGGGCAGGGGCAGTACCGGGAGGTAGGGGGAGGCGTACCAGGGTGCTTCGGACGTCGGCGAGAGCTCGGCGACAGGGAGGGTCCACGGGACGGCGAGGCGGCGGGCCGCGTCCGCCTCGACGAGGAAGCGCCCGGGGTCGGCGCCCTCGAGCGGTGCGCTGACCAGGACCGTGTGCTGTCCGTCCGCGCTGCGTGCGATGAAGCGCTGCTCGGCGACCGCGGGGAGGCCGGGGCCGGTCGGGTCGAGCCGGGTGAGGAGGTGGTACGGGCCGAACCGGCGCGGCCCGCCCTGCCGTGGCCGTTCCGTCTGCGCTCGTTCCATCTGCGAATCCCCCTAGACATGACAACGGCACAGGAGCCTACCGGTGTGCCCGCCCCGCCCTGGTGGATGGCCCGGCAGCGTTACGTATGCCCGTTTGTCGCTGATTCGCGCTGGTGCTGCGAGGTGCGCCGCTCGGCAAGGAGCCGCAGGGCCGGAGGCGTCAGCCGCAGGAAACACGGGCCGCTCGCGGTAACGGGTGGGCACGCGGGTGCGGGTGCTGCGGGCCGGCGCCGCGTGCGCACGTGTATCGGCCGCCCCCTCGCCACGAGGGGGCGGCCGTCGTCGCGGATGGAGCGGTCAGCCCCGCAGAGGCCGTGACCGGATTCGAACCGGTGTAACTCGAGTTGCAGTCGAGCTAGCCCCTGAGCCACTCGGGCCCACGACCGTGTGTTCCAACTCCTCGACGGTAAGGGGGGATCGCCCCTCAGGGGACGGGTCGGTGCCGCAATGCGACTGCCACACGCCGTTCATGGTCGTACGACCAAGGGACCAGTCCGATCCCCGCCCAACGACAGGGCCCATCCAGCGTCTTGCCCCTTACTCTTTGGGTCATGACCGCCCTCGAACCGCGTGACACCGAGGTCACCGCCAACGCCGCCCCAGCCCCGGCCGCACCCGTCGCCGACGGCCCGCAGGGCGGCGTACTCGGACGGGACTACCGAGCGCTCAGCATCGGCATCGTCGCCGTCGTCTTCCTGATCGCCTTCGAGGCCACCGCCGTCGGTACCGCCATGCCGGTCGCCGCCCGCGAACTGCACGGCATCCCGCTCTACGCGTTCGCCTTCTCCGCCTACTTCACCACCAGTCTCTTCGGCATGGTCGTCGCCGGGCAGTGGGCCGACCGCAACGGACCGCTCGGCGCGCTCGCGGGCGGGATGAGCGCGTTCGCCGCGGGGCTGATGCTGTCCGGGACCGCGAGTGCCATGTGGGTGTTCGTGCTCGGGCGAGCGGTCCAGGGCCTGGGCGGCGGACTGGTCATCGTCGCGCTCTACGTGGTCGTCAGCCGTGCCTATCCGCGGCACCTCCAGCCCGCGATCATGGCCGCCTTCGCGGCGAGTTGGGTGATCCCGTCCGTCGTCGGGCCGCTCGCGTCCGGCACCGTCACCGAGCACCTCGGATGGCGCTGGGTGTTCATCGGCATCCCCGCGCTCGTCGTCCTGCCGCTCGCGCTCGCGCTGCCGGCGATCCGGCGTACGGCCTCGGGCCCCGCGGACGCGTCAGCCCCCGTGCCGCGCTTCGACCGGCGCCGCATCCGGCTGGCCCTCGGTATCTCGCTCGGCGCCGGTCTCCTCCAGTACGCGGGCCAGGACCTGCGCTGGCTCTCGCTGCTGCCCGCCGCCGCCGGAGCGGCGCTGCTCGTGCCGTCCGCGCTCGGCCTGCTGCCGCGCGGCACGTACCGCGCGGCGCGCGGACTGCCGTCCGTCGTCCTGCTGCGGGGCATCGCGGCCGGGTCGTTCATCGCGGCCGAGTCCTTCGTGCCGCTGATGCTGGTCACCCAGCGGGGGCTGTCCCCGACGATGGCCGGCCTGTCGCTGGCGGTCGGCGGCGCGACATGGGCGCTGGGCTCGTACGTACAGTCACGGCCGGCGGCCGAGCCGTACCGCGAACGCCTGGTCGTCCTCGGCATGCTCCTGGTCGCGGCGGCGATCCTGACCGCGCCGAGCGTGCTGATCGAGGCGGTCCCGGTGTGGATCGTCGGGGTCGCCTGGGGCTTCGGCTGCTTCGGCATGGGACTGGTGATCGGCTCGACCAGCGTGCTGCTGCTGAAGCTGTCGGCTCCGGAGGAGGCCGGCGCGAACTCGGCTGCGCTGCAGATCTCGGACGCCTTGTCGAACGTCGTGCTGCTGGCCGGCGGCGGCGCGGCGTTCGCCACGCTGGGCGGGGGCTCGGTGGGGGCCGGCCACGTGGTGGCGGACGGGACGTCCGGCTCGCACCCAGTCGCGTTCGCGGCGGTGTTCCTGCCGATGGCGGCGGTGGCGCTCGTGGGGGCGTGGGTGGGGACGCGGCTGCGGGCCACCGAAAAGTAGTACCACTATGACCCCATGAGTGGTTCCTTTCTGGTATGGCCATGAACTTGCGTCTTCGTGACGATCAGACCGAGGCACTCAAGCAGCGCGCCGAAGAGGAGGGCACCAGCATGCACGCCATACTCCTCAAAGCCGTCGACGACTACCTGGCCCGGACCGCACATCAGGCGATGGTCCGGAAGACCGCCAAGGAGCAGGTCGCCAAGTGGTCCGAGCTGCTGGAGCGGCTCAAGTGACGTACGTCTACCTGGACTCCGAGGATGTCCTGGCCGTCGCGGCAGCAGCCGTCGATGACCAGGACATCGTGGTTCGAGACCTGGGGCTGCTCGAGTCGGCCGTTCATCGCCCGTCGGCCGCAATGTTCGGGCAGGAGGCATACACCGACCTTTTCGACAAGGCGGCGGCGCTGCTCCAGTCGCTGGCCGTCAACCATCCGTTCATCGACGGGAACAAGCCCACGGCGTGGATCTCCTGCATGGTCTTCCTCGCCATGAACCAGGTGCAGCTCCGCCCCGATATCGATGAGGGTGAGCGTCTGGTGATCGCGGTGGCGACAGGCCGGATGGAGGAAGTGAAGGCGATCTCGGAGGCGCTGCGGGAGCTGGTCGACCCCGGTGTGTGACATGGACCGCAATGCCGTCGTCCCCGGCGCCACCCGGCCGGGACGACAAGCGGCCCGATAGGGTGGCCCGGTTGTCGTACGTAACGACCTGTACGCAAGGCCCCGTACGCAACGACCCGCGCCACCCCACCCGAGAGCCAGCGAACCGGAGACCGTGACTACTACCGCCTCCCACCACCTCTCACCCGCCTTCCCCGGCCGTGCCCCCTGGGGCACGGCCGGCAAGCTGCGCGCCTGGCAGCAGGGCGCCATGGAGCGGTACCTCCAGGAGCAGCCGCGCGACTTCCTCGCCGTCGCCACGCCCGGCGCCGGCAAGACGACCTTCGCGCTCACGCTCGCCTCCTGGCTGCTGCACCACCATGTCGTTCAGCAGGTGACCGTCGTCGCGCCGACCGAGCATCTGAAGAAGCAGTGGGCGGCCGCGGCGGCGCGGATAGGGATCAAGCTGGACCCGGAGTACAGCGCCGGTCCGCTGAGCAAGGAGTACCACGGGGTCGCGGTGACCTACGCCGGAGTCGGCGTACGACCCATGCTGCACCGCAACCGCTGCGAGCAGCGCAAGACGCTTGTCATCCTCGACGAGATCCACCACGCCGGTGACTCCAAGTCGTGGGGCGAGGCATGCCTCGAGGCGTTCGAGCCGGCGACCCGCCGCCTCGCCCTCACCGGCACGCCGTTCCGTTCGGACACCAACCCGATCCCCTTCGTCGCCTACGAGGAGGGCAACGACGGCATCCGCCGGTCCGCCGCCGACTACACCTACGGCTACGGCCACGCGCTCGGCGACGGCGTCGTCCGGCCCGTCATCTTCCTCTCCTACAGCGGCAACATGCGCTGGCGCACCAAGGCCGGCGACGAGATCGCCGCCCGCCTCGGCGAGCCGATGACCAAGGACGCGATCTCACAGGCGTGGCGCACCGCGCTCGACCCGCGCGGCGACTGGATGCCGAACGTGCTGCGCGCCGCCGACCAGCGGCTCACCGAAGTACGCAAGGGCATCCCGGACGCGGGCGGCCTCGTCATCGCCTCCGACCAGGACTCCGCCCGCTCGTACGCCAAACTGATCCGCGAGATCACCGGTACCAAAGCCACCGTCGTGCTCTCCGACGAGGCGGCGGCGTCCAAGCGCATCGAGGAGTTCAGCGAGGACGGGTCCCGCTGGATGGTCGCGGTCCGCATGGTGTCGGAAGGCGTCGACGTGCCGCGCCTCGCGGTCGGCGTCTACGCGACGACCATCTCGACGCCGCTGTTCTTCGCGCAGGCCGTGGGCCGTTTCGTCCGGTCCCGCCGGCGCGGCGAGACGGCCTCCGTCTTCCTGCCCACCATCCCGGGCCTGCTCGGCTTCGCCTCCGAGATGGAGGTCGAGCGCGACCACGTCCTCGACAAGCCGAAGAAGGACGGCGAGGAGGACCCGTACGCCGAGTCCGAGAAGGAGATGGCGGAGGCCGAGAAGCAACAGGACGAGGACACCGGCGAGCAGGACATGCTGCCCTTCGAGGCCCTCGAGTCCGATGCCGTCTTCGACCGAGTCCTCTACGACGGGGCCGAGTTCGGCATGCAGGCGCACCCGGGCAGCGAGGAGGAACAGGACTACCTCGGCATCCCCGGCCTGCTCGAACCCGACCAGGTGCAGCTGCTGCTGCAAAAACGCCAGGCCCGTCAGATCGCGCACAGCCGCAAGAAGCCCGACGAGGAGGCCGACCTGCTGGAGCTGCCGGCCGAACGGCGGCCGGTGGTCTCCCACAAGGAGCTGCTCGAACTGCGCAAGCAGCTGAACACCATGGTCGGCGCCTACGTACACCAGAGCGGCAAACCGCACGGCGTCATCCACACCGAGCTGCGCAGGGTGTGCGGCGGGCCGCCGAGCGCCGAGGCGACCGCCGGACAGATCCGCGAGCGGATCAAGAAGGTCCAGGAGTGGGCCACGCGCATGCGTTGACCGGTCCGACCCGCTCGGCCTGCCGCTTCCCCGGTCACGAACAGGGATCAATAACCCGTCGTCGGCGGCAGAGCGCCCGGATTCTGGACGAGGCCTTCCGCTGAGCGGTGCCGCTCGCTACTGTCCCCGCAATGCAAACGCCCCGTGGCAGCGCCGCCGCGGAGCGCAGTCGGTGTGCCATGGCCTGCCGGCGGCCTCTGGGTGCGTCGCCGATGGGACCGGTGCCGCGACAGCCCGTCGGAGGACCGCCGTCACTCACTCCGAAGGAGAGGGGCGTCGTGACCGCGGAGACCTCCCAGACGCTCGACAGGGGACTACGTGTCCTCAAGCTGCTCGCCGATACCGACCACGGGCTGACCGTCACCGAGTTGTCCAACAAACTCGGAGTCAACCGCACCGTCGTCTACCGTCTGCTCGCCACCCTCGAGCAGCACGCCCTCGTCCGCCGCGACCTGGGCGGCCGCGCCAGGGTCGGCCTCGGCGTGCTGCGCCTCGGCCGCCAAGTCCACCCGCTCGTGCGGGAGGCGGCGATGCCCGCCCTGCGCTCGCTCGCCGAGGACATAGGGGCGACTGCCCACCTCACCCTCGTCGACGGGGCGGAGGCCCTCGCGGTCGCCGTCGTCGAGCCGACCTGGACGGACTACCACGTCGCTTACCGTGCCGGATTCCGGCACCCGCTGGACCGGGGCGCGGCCGGCAAGGCCATCCTTGCCGCCCGCCAGACCAAAAGCACGGAGCCCAGCTACACCCTCACCCACGGCGAACTCGAAGCGGGTGCGTGTGGCGCTGCTGCGGCGCTCGTCGGGGTGACGGGAATAGAGGGCAGCGTCGGCGTGGTGATGCTCGCGGACTCCGTCCCCGAACGGGTGGGCCCACGCGTGGTCGACGCGGCCCGCGAGGTCGCGGACGCGCTCCGCTGAGCCGGTCCCCGCACCGGGTGGCCCGCTCGGGCGCGGCCCGGTCCGGGGGGCCGGGCTCGGGCCCGGTCCGGGGGCAGGGCTTGGGCCTGGCCCGGTCCTGGGTCCCGGGCGCGGCCGGGTCCGTGTTGTGGGGTGTCCGGGTGCGCTGCCGGGCGTGGCCGCGGGGGTGTCGGGCACGGCCCTGTCCGTATCCGGTGGTGTCGGGGTGCGCTTCCGGGCGTGGCCGCGGGGGTGTCGGGCACGGCCCTGTCCGTATCCGGTGGTGTCCGGGTGCGCTGCCGGGCGTGGCCCGGCGCTTCGGGCCGGGCGTCTGGGGCGTGGCCTGGTCCGTATCCGGTGGTGTCGGGGTGCGCGGCCGGTCGTGGCCCGGCGCTTCGGGCCTGGCGTCTGGGGCGTGGCCGGGTCCGTATCCGGTGGTGTCCGGGTGCCGCTCCGGTGGGCGTGTCCGGGACTGCTTTCCTCACCGCGC